>NZ_JACRSU010000002.1:0-300000 GCF_014384785.1 Congzhengia minquanensis | reverse complement strand
TTTCTGACGGAGTAGTCAATGGTTACAAAAAAATCGAAACCGGAGTTGTTGACGGATATAGAAAAATTGAAACAGGTTCTGTTGAGGGTTACACCAAAATGGAAGATAAATTTGTAGATGCGTTTTTAACCAAAGACGGCGAAACTGTTGAGGAAGCAAAAAAGAGATTAAAGGGTAGTAATTAAAATCTGTGTGATGCCCGAGAAATCCCGTAAAATAGGGCTTTTTGAGGTGATGAAAATTCTCAAAACGATAATTTTTTGTTTCTTTTAAGTATTTTATCTTGTTTTTTGTTTCAAAAAGAAAAGTTTATTGACAAGGAATTATAGCAAATGGTATACTTTGAATATTCTAAAAATCAGCATAGGGTTAAAGAGGTTTTGCTATGAAAGATATGTTTGAAAGAGTGTGTAAGAACTATATTTTAGAGTCAAAAAATGATTTAAAAAATAATAGGTTAGCTGAATATATTCGAAATGATATTCCGCAAACAATTTATAAGGAGTTACAACTTAATGAAAGTAGTTATTTCATTAAAGCATCTCCAGGTCAAGGGGGATGGAGTAATATACCTTGGATTGGTATATTTGATAGGGATATATCAATATCTGCAGCAAAGGGATATGACATAGTATATCTTTTTTGCGCAGATATGAGTGGTGTGTATCTATCACTCAATCAAGGATGGACCTATTTTAAAGAACGATATGGGAGCAGAATAGGAAAGCAAAACATACAAAAAGTTTCTACTTCGTGGAAAAAGATACTATCGTCGTCATTAAATAATTTTTCTTTTGAACCGATTGATTTGAAATATAACGGTAACGCCTCAGATTTACCGCTTGGTTATGAATTGGGCCATATATGTGGTAAGTTTTACAATGCATCTGCACTACCATCAGATCAAGTTTTCATTGATGATTTACGAAGTATGCTAGCAATTTTGCAAGAACTTAAAGGTAAAATGTGTGATTTGTCGATACAAAATACAAATGATTATATTTTAGCAAGAGACAAAATTGGAGGTTTTTTTGAATTTGAAGATAAAACAGACCCATTAAATAGCTTAATAGTTGATACATCTTGCCTTACTCTTGCGTTAAAAAAACCACAAGATTTAAAGTTAAAAACAAATAAGACAATTTCTAAAAAAAGTGGGAAAAAAGTAAATTTTATTAAAAAACAAATTCGAGACACCAAACTAGGACTTATTGGCGAGCTTATGGTATTAGAATATGAAAAAGAACGTTTGGAAAGTATTGGGCGTTCTGATTTGATTAAATACATAAAACATATATCCAAGGAAGAAGGGGATAAGGCGGGTTTTGATATTTTATCTTTTGACAAAAATGGAAGTAAAATATACATTGAGGTGAAAACCACTACGGGGGCGGAAGATACTCCATTTTTTATTTCGCAAAACGAATTAGATTTTTCAAAGAAAAATAGTATTAACTACTATTTATATCGGGTATATAATTTAAGTGCGAAAAAAAAGTCAGCATCATTTTATATTGTGAAAGGAAATTTATTTGAGACGTTTCAATTTAACCCTGTTCATTATGTTTCAGCAAGTATTGATCGTGTAATTTGATATAAATTCTACAGGAAATAATTTATTTTTATTTAGGTTCCCCCCGAAAACACGTTGTTTTCGGGGGATATTTTTTTATTAATCTCTACTTTAATCCTGCCTGTGATTTGCTTGAAACGACGCCATCCTGGAAATAAATCATTGCGTTTGCACCAATGTCGCCTTCGCCCCACCAGGAACACATAACAGTAGTTGCACCCATTAAATCCATGGTCGACTCTGAGGAAGGTTTTGCACCAATTAGCGCAATAACGTCTTCATAGCGCATCCCGGTATCTATTTGCTCATACATTGCAAGACTAATTTTGCCGCTTGCATTTTTTTGTTGTTGTGTTGTATCAGGCTGGGCTGTGGACTGCGGTTCACTGGTTTGGGCAGTGCTTTGCGACGGCGCAGTCTGAGTTGTCGTGTTTTCCACTGACTGCTGAGTGGGAACGTTCTGCGAATTTCCACAGCCGCCCATAGACATTACAATTAAACTTAAAAATAAAAGTGCTGCTAATTTTTTCATTTTAATTTTCCTCCTTTGTTTCACGGTTTTATAAATAGAAATCCCCAAAAAACCCGTTGCATATATTATACAACGGGTTTACTCTGTTTTGTTATACAGTCAGTATAATTTATTTTAAACCTGATTGAGACTTACTTGTCACTGCGCCGTCACGAAACTGGATTATGGCGTTTGCACCAATGCTTCCTTGGCCCCACCAGGAGCATGTCAGCGTTTTTGTTCCAAACAGCTCCATGGTAGATTCTGAAGCGGGCTTATCGCCAATGAGGTTTAAAACGTCTTCATAACGCATTCCTAATGTGATGCTGTTAAATTTTTCAAGAGTCAGCTTTCTTCCTGATGAGGGCAGCGGCGTTGTGCTAACTGTTGCGGCAGCCGGCGTGTTTCCTGCGGCACCGGCCGGTGCCGCGTTATTTGCGCTATTGTTTTGTAAGGGGATTAAGTAAGACAGCGTGGCAATGACAATACACGTAAACAGCGCCCCGCTAAGCGCGACGAAAACATCTCGCCTTGTATTTTGCCCATTCATTAACGCATTTTTGAGCCTTTTCACGCTCTTATACCGCTTGTTACCGTCGATTTCAATGCATTTTTGAATGATGGAGCGCTCTTTTCCAGAATATAGTTTTTCGCTGGGAAAAGCATTTGTTAGCATATAGTTAAACACCACGCCAAGCGCGTAAATATCCGTGCGTTCATCCGTCTGCGTAAAGCCAAACTGCTCCGGAGCCGCATATCCAACCGTGCCGAGAATATGCGTATCAGCGCCCTTATTTACCTTTTTTTCCCTTGCAATTCCCAAATCAATTAAATAACAGCCGTGATGTCCTATGATGATGTTCGATGCTGTAATGTCCCTGTGTATAATGCCGAAAGCATGGAGGGCCTTAACGCCGTTGCATAGGGTAATCATATGTGATTTGGCTTCCTGTATGCTCATCACGCCGTCGCGGGACAATTTGTTGTTCAGAGAAATTCCGTTCACATATTCCATAATCACATAGTCGTTTTTCACTTTATAGACGGTCGGAAGCCCAGAAATTTGCAAACCAACCAGCCGTTTGTAGATATGGGCGGCGCCTTTGCCTACAATTTTTTTTACATAGATGCCGCCAGTTGAGCTTTCCCGCACCAATGCCGTTTTTTCGTCGGCTGACAAAAATTCAATAATTTCATATTCTTGCTCGATGAATTTTTTTGTATATTCATTCATACCTCCACCTCTTGACAATTATATTACCATATTATTATAATAAAGTCAAAACATGTCGAAATTTTTAAAAGGAGATTTTTTATTCATGAGAAAGAGTACGCAGGAGCTGCTGGAAGTTTTAAAAAGAAGTCCGTCACTTAAAAATTTTTTAATTGAAAATGAAGACGATTTTGCAGACATTACTTTGTCAGAATTTATCAATTCCTTTCTATCACAAAAACAGCTGAACAAAAGTGAGGTTATTCAAAGCTCCAACCTTACGCAGGTATATGGCTATAAAATATTTTCCGGTGAACGGATACCCCAGCGGGATAAGGTTTTGTGCCTTGCGTTCGGCTTAAAACTGAATTTAGACGAAACACAGCGCATGTTAAAAATTGCAGCCGCCGGAGCACTTTATCCCAAGGTACGCCGCGACAGCATCATTATGTTTGCAATAAAGGAACACACAGACCTTTTCACCTGCAACGAAATGCTGTATGAACTTGGAGAAGATATTTTAGAGTGACCGTTACCGATAGCTTAAATATTCCATAAATTTTTTTACTGCAATGGAAGCTGACTTTTTGTCCCGCACGGCAAGACCAATACTGCGGTAAGCCGGAACATCCAGTTCTTTTGCCACAATGCGGTAGGGAACCCTTTTTAAAATGAGCTCCGGCAAAATGGCTAATCCTAAACCGCTTTCAATCATGGACATTATGGCGTAGTCGTCCCAGGTGGTAAAGTGTACGTTTGGTGTTAGGCCGCTCTTTTCAAAAATTTCTGATACTTCGGCCTTGGCTCCTTTTTCGAGCAGCATGAACGGTTCTTTGCAGAGCTCCGATAGGGGAACGGCTTCACTGCCGGCCAGCCTGTGGTTTTCGGGCAAAACAGCCAAGAGTCTGTCTGTTTCTAAAAAAAATGTTTCAAGAGCAGGGGAGGCCGGCAGACGCAGAAATCCGCAGTCTACCCGCCCCTCTAAAATCCATGTTTCAATTTCTGTATAGTCGCCCAGCAACAGTTCATAGTCAATGTTCGGATAATCTTTTTGAAACGCTTTGATAATATTTGGCAGCCAGTGGCTTGCCACGCTGGAAAATGTTCCAATGCGAATCAGGCCGGTTTTAAGACCGCTGAGCTCATCTACCTGAAGCTGAAGCCTGCGGTATTCAGCACACAGGCTTTTTGCGTAAGGAAGCAGCGTCAAGCCGTCTGACGTGAGCTTAACACCCGTCTTTCCACGCTCTAAAACCGTAGTGTTCCATTCCGTTTCTACATCATTTATCATACGGCTGACGGCAGACTGGGAATAGTTTAAAACTTCAGCTGCTTTTGTAAAGCTTCCATATTCAACAGTTGTAACAAACGCAAAATATTTTGATAAATTCATATCCATTTTGTAAACTCCCCCAATTATATCCATTCTAAAATGTAATGATAAATATTTAAAACATTCGCTTTTGTAATTGATAAGTTTATGATATACTATGCATAAAGATTTGTCAATAGGAGCGATGAAAATGGCAAAGAACTATATTAAATATATTTTAGCGCTGTTGCTTTTTGGTTCAAACGGAATTGTGGCAAGCAAAATCACGCTTGAAAGCAGCAACATTGTGCTACTTAGAACGTTTGCAGGCAGCTTGCTGCTAATTGTGGTGTTTATGCTGTCTAAACGAACAATTTGCTTTCTTCAATTTAAAAAGGATTGTTTCAATATAGCAATTTCCGGCGCGGCCATGGGTGCAAGCTGGATGCTGCTGTACGAGGCCTACATACAAATTGGAGTTGGAACGGCTTCACTGATGTATTACTGCGGCCCTGTAATTGTTATGCTTCTCTCTCCAATACTCTTCCGGGAAAAATTAACCGGAATTAAAATAGGCAGTTTTTTTGTTGTATTGGTAGGAATTTTATTCATAAACAGCGGAGCAGAAGAGATTAGGGGAAACGCCGGGGGCGTTGTTTTGGCAGGTATGTCGGCGGTGATGTATGCTGTCATGGTAATTTTTAATAAAAAAAGCGTTCATGTTAAAGGGCTGGAAAATGCAATGATACAGCTGTTTGTTAGCTTTCTTACCGCCGCAGTGTATGTTGGTTGCAAAACAAACGAAGTTATACAAATTAACAGCGGGGATTGGGTCTATATCCTCATTTTGGGCCTGGTGAATACAGGCCTGGGCTGTTACC
Organism: Congzhengia minquanensis; assembly: GCF_014384785.1. Classification (NCBI taxonomy): domain Bacteria; kingdom Bacillati; phylum Bacillota; class Clostridia; order Eubacteriales; family Oscillospiraceae; genus Congzhengia; species Congzhengia minquanensis. Next base: position 294,510 of record NZ_JACRSU010000002.1, on the reverse strand, counting down.
TTTATTTTTCGTCTATCGGAGCGCTACCTGTTCAAACAATTGCAGTGTGCGGCTATTTAGAACCGCTTTCGGCTGTGCTGCTGTCAGTGTTTGTTTTAAAAGAAACGCTGCTGCCTATGCACATTTTAGGAGCTGTTTTCATTCTTGGCGGAGCGGTTTTTGCCGAGATTTTTGGGCATAGAAAAACAGGGACATAACGTAGTCCCTGTTTTTTTTATATTTATGTCTATCTGTTGGGATACTCCGTTTCCACAAATTTGCGAATGACGGGAATGGAACGCTTCACCTTTTCAGTGTCGATACAATAAGCAATTCTAAAATATCCGGGACAGCCAAAGGTATCTGCCGGCACAAAAACCAAATCATATTTCAGCGCTTTTTCGCAGAAGATTTTTGCGTCCTCCTCTAAGGCCTTGGGGAAAATGTAGAACGTTCCGCCGGGCCGAACAACCGTAAACCCTAAATCAATCAAAACATCGTATAGCAGATTCATGTTGGTTTCATAAACCGACAAATCGGCGGTTAAGCCGCAGGTTTCGCCCACGGCCAGCTGAATAATGGAAGCGGGGCAGTTGTGGCCAATTCCGCGGGAAATCTGTCCGCACATTACCACCATTTCTTTCGCATAGGGGCATTTGGGGTGAATTGCCACATATCCAATGCGTTCTCCCGGCAGGGACAGCGATTTTGAGTAAGAGTAGCAGCTTAAAGTATAGTCATAATAGTTTGACACATACACAATTTCGTTGCCGTCAAAGGTAATTTCACGGTAGGGTTCATCGGAAATAATATAAATTTCGTGCCCGAACTCTTTCGATTTTTCTGTTAAAACAGCGGCAAGTTTCTTTATTGTTTCCTCGGAGTAAGCAATGCCAGATGGATTGTTCGGTGTGTTAATCAGCACGGCCATCACTTTTTTGGTAAGCATTTGTTCAAAGGCCTCAAAATTAATCTGAAAATCTTCTGTATTCGGTGGAACAACTTTTAACACTGCGCCGGATAAATTTACATAAGGGTTATATTCCGGAAAGAACGGCGCGAAGGTGAGCACCTCGTCGCCGGGCTCTGTTACGCAGCGCAATGCGTGGGCAATGGCGCCTGCCGCGCCCGCCGTCATAAAAATGTGGTCCTGCGTATAGTCCATGCCGAACCGCTGGTTTAAAGACGCCGCAATTTTTGCCCTGACGGAAGGGATTCCCAGGCTTTGGCTGTATCCGTGCAGGTCAATGGGGTTGCTTTCTTTCAAAAGCTTTATCATCATGTCGGTAAACGCCGCCGGCACCGGGACTGACGGGTTTCCGAGACTGAAATCGAACACATTTTCATAACCGATTTCCGCGCCCCTTGCAGTGGCAAATTCTGAAAGCTGACGGATAACCGATTTTGCGCTTAACATGTCTTTATATGTCTTTGCAATCATAAGTCATTCCTCCTGTGTTTTAAAAGCGTATATAATCATTATAGCACAGAGAGAAAAGCAGAGCAAGACCTAAATGTCCCTTTTTAAAAGCCACAGGCTGCCGGAGGCCGTGAACAAAACAAGAAAGGCCAGGCAAATGACAACAAACTGCAAATTTCCGTTTTCCATGAGCACCTGGGGCGCATTTGAGCGCATGCCATAGGCCATCAGCGCATATGGGTAGATATGGCCAAACCCCTTTGCAAGCGCAACAAGACCGGAAATGCCGCCTGCCAGCGCAATCCCAACAGGAAGCGCAAAGCTTTTTAAGACGGCGGAAAGCATGAGCTGAACCGATGCCATCACCATGCCCCCCAGTGTTCCGCAGGCCAGCCACAAAATTAAGTCTTTCGGAATGGGTTCTGAAATTCCTGCAATTTTACCCGATACAATGAACAAAAGCCCAATCCAAAGCTCGCTTAACACCAGCATCAGTGAAGCGGTGACGAGCTTTGAAACAAACACCTGCCACGGCTTTATCGGCATCGTTAACAGTTTGTTCCAGTTGTGGTTGCTGTTTTCAAGCCGCATGAGATAGGAGCAGTAAATCCCCAGCATAATGGGGAGAAAGAAATAGCAGGTAAAAAGCGTATGCTGCGTCCACAGACTATACCAGCCGTTTTTTAAAATGCCGATGTTTGCCCGGTAGTTGAGTGTGCCCAATAAGGCGGGAACAATGGGCATGAACAAAAACGCAAGCCAAATTGGCGAGCGTTTCAGTTTCATTCTGTCTGCATAAATGAGTTTTAAAATCATTTGTTAAACCTCCTTTTTTATAAATAAGCTCCGTCCGATTCTATACAGCACAAGGCACACCGCCAGCAAAATGACAAAAGAGAGCCAGTCAAAGTCATAAAGATAAAAGGTGCTGATGCGCGTTTGGCTGTCCCAGTCGCTTCCCACAAACTGCAAAACGCCGTAATATCCCCATAAAAGGGATTTTCTCAGCCACGGAAGCTGGGGCAAAAACATGGAAAACACGCCCAAAAATTCCCCGATTACGCCTGCAAAAAAAGGGACTGCCTGATTTTGAAAGAGCATGGAAAGCGTGTGCTGAAAAATGTAAATGGCAAGGCTTGCTGCAATGGTGAACAGCCAATAGACGCTGTAAAGCCTAAAAGGATATACGCCACCAAACCCTTTGACACAGCCAAATATAAAGACCGACACAAACTGTATCACCATGCATGCCAAAACAATGGAAAAGCCGTATAAAAGCTTTGCGTCGAACAGCTTACCTCTGGGCACAATGGTGCAAAGCTGTTTTAGCATGCATCCCCGGTGTTCAATGTCGGCAAGGCGCGAGGCCACCACCGTCATTAAAAAGGGCAGAAAAATGGCATTGGTCAGCGGCAGCTGATATAAAAACATCATCCAGCCCTTTAAAATTGCGTCTTCAGAAAAGTTGCCGTAGAAAATCCAGGCCAAATCCAGAGCCGTTATCAAAAGCGACGTGAGCAGGAGATATTTCTTTTTCGTTTTTTTATGTTCTGTTTTCAAAAGGGAAATCATAAGCTTCCCTCTTTTCCTGTAAGTTCTAAGAAAATTTCTTCCAAATTTTTTGTTCTGTCCATGTTGTGCAGGGCAGATAAACTGCCCTGAAATTTTAGTTTTCCTCCCGCAATAATGCCAATATCCTCCGCCATCTGGTCGATTTCTGAAAGAAGGTGGCTCGACACAATCACCGTCATGCCAAATCGTTCGGGAAGGCTTATAATCAGCTCCCGCATTTCCTGAATTCCGGCGGGGTCAAGCCCATTTGTCGGTTCGTCTAAAATTAATAGCCTGGGGAAGGAAAGCAGGGCAGATGCCAGCCCGAGCCGCTGTTTCATTCCCAGCGAATAGGCCGATACCTTTTTTGAGGCTTGGCACTGAAGACGCACAATAGATAACACCTCGTCGATGTTTTCTTTTGGCACGCCCAGCAGCATTTGTTGAATTTTTAAATTTTCTTTTCCCGTCAAATGTCCATAATAAGAGGGAGTTTCAATTAGGGAGCCGATATATTTTAGCGCCTCCAGCCTGTTTTTCGCCGTAATTCGTTTGCCAAACAGATCAATTTCTCCCTGGGTGGGATGTATCAGCCCCAAAAGCATTTTCAGCGTGGTGGATTTTCCGGCTCCGTTGGGGCCTAAAAAGCCGTATATTTTTTCCTCAAACACCACCATATCCAAATTGTTTACAGAAAAACAGTCGCCATACCGTTTCGTCAACCCGTTTGTATGTACGATTTCTTGCATAAACTTCATTCCTTTCTTTTTTAAGCTGATTTCATTGTAGCACGGCTACCTTTCGCCAAGCTGAATGAAACCTTACGGCAACCTTAAATAAAATTTTGTGGTATAATAAAAATAAAATGCAACCATCGCAAATAATTTCTTACAGTATAGATGTAGGGCCGCTACACAAAGGAGACTGAAAAACCATGGAGGATGAAACAATCATAGGCTTATATTTGAAACGGGACGAGGAGGCAATTCATGCGTCGTCGTTAAAATATGGAGCGCTGCTGAAATCGGTTGCATACCGCATTTTAAACAATTCTGCCGACGCAGAGGAATGTGAAAACGACGCATATTTTGCGGCGTGGAACGCAATACCGCCGGCACAGCCAAAGTCGCTTGCGGCATTTTTAGGCCGCATTGTGCGAAACCATGCATTAAACAGGTATGACTATTACACGGCAGACAAGCGAAACCGTGCTTTCGACCTGATTTTGTCCGAGCTTTCGGAATGTATCCCTGCGCGGGATACGGCGGAGGGCAGCCTTGAAGAGGGAGAAACGGCCGAACACATAAACAGGTTTTTAAAACATGCCGACAGCGCAAAGCGGGCTGTGTTTGTCAGAAGATATTGGTATTCCGATACCATAAAAGATATCGCTTTAAGATACCATTTCAGTGAAAGCAAGGTTAAGTCCATGCTCATGCGCACGCGCAGCGGGCTAAAAAAATATTTAGAAAAGGAAGGCGTTACACTGTGACAAATAAAGATTTATTTCAGGAAATTGGCAATATAGATGAAAAATTTGTTTTAGAAGCCGGCGGCCCGGCAAAAAAAATACGCAGAATCAGGCTTTCAAAAATTGCGGCGCTAGCCGCTGCGGTTGTTTTAATCTGCGGTTTTTCTGTTTGGGCGGCAAGCAGCATTATTGCGTCGCGGTCCGGCCAGTCCAGCAGCATACCCGACTATTTTTCACCGCCCAGCGCACAAACCCTGCAAAAGGATTTGGGTTTTTCGGCCAACATTTTGGCCGCGTTTCAAAACGGATTTCAATTTCAATCCGGAAATATTTCAGAAGATGAAAGCGCAGATGCAAACGGAAACGTTCTTGAACAGTATAAATCTCTGGGATGCTGGTACAAAAGGGGGAAGGACAGCATTTCCATTTATATCGACGGCGCGGCTATAGGCGAAAACAATAGTTTAAGCGAAACTGTTGCACAGCACCGCGGCAGTGACATTGGCTATTACGCCTATGTAAACAAGATGGTGCCGGGAGATTATAAAAAGACAAAGCAGGATAAACTGGACGAAACCGCAGGCAAATATGTTTTTAGCTACGGCAGCAACAAAATTGAAACCGTTCAGGTGCAGATTGTAACCTGGAGCTATGGGGGATTAAACTACTCTCTCTGCGCTATGGATACAGAACTGTCTGCAGAAGAACTGGTAGAAATGGCAAAAGAATTTATTGACGGTCAGGAGTGATTTTATGGTAAAAAAGATTTGGACCTTGATTGCAGCAGCAATTTTGTTATTTAACATGCAATGTGTGGCTTTCGCGGACGAAGGATATGCACAGACAGGATTTACGCTTGTTTCCCAGCAGTATATTGAAAATTTAAGCGGCACGGCATATTATTTTAAGCACATAAAAACCGGCGCTGAAGTTGTTTATGTAGACAACGGCGCCGAAAAACGGGAGTTTTCCATTGGGTTTAAAACCCCGCCAAAGGACAACAAGGGCGCAAACCACGTGCTGGAACACAGCCTGCTGTGCGGCAGCGAAAAGTATCCTGTAAAGAATATTATGAGCTACTTGAATGCGAATGCCTTGGCAGAGGAAATTAACGCCTATACGTCTGACGACTGCACCTATTACACGGTGAAAACAAAAAATGAAACAGAGTATTATAATTTAATGGACGTCTACTTAAATGGTATTTTCCACCCGCTTTTGCTCACGGAAGAAAATATTTTCCGCCAGCAGGGAATCCGCAAAGAATATCAAGACGGGGCGGTGCAATATAACGGTGTGGTTTATAACGAGCTGCGGATTAAAAGCTTAGAGAGCTCAGAAAATTCTGTGAATTTTTTAGCGGATAAGCTTTATACCGCGCTTTACGGCGAGACAACCCCTGCCTTTAACAGCGGCGGCACGGTGGAGGACATAAAAGATCTTACATACGAAGACCTTTTAAGGGTTTACCATACCTATTACACGCCGTCTAACAGCATGACCTGTCTTGTAGGCAAACAGGACATTTTAAAGTCCCTTTCCCTGTTAAACAAATTTTTTAACGATTCGGTACAAAAAAACATTTCAATTGCATTTCCCGATACAAAACAGACGCCGGCTGAACCAATTTGTGAATTCAACATTACAGGGAATACCAAAACCGTGGACATTGGCTTCATGTCCTCAGGCGTGCCGATGCACAGTGTGAAAGAGGTTTACGCAAGAGATATTTTATTTAATCTCGTGATGGCAAAAATGGATGAGGTGAATTCCAAAAACTATGTTTCGGGCGGGAATACCGGCGGCATTTCAAATCTGGCGCTGCTTGTTTCGGAGGTGCCCATTGAACAAAAGGACGAAATGATTGCGCACTATAAAACTATTTTATCTGACTTTGAAACACAGGGCATATCAAAAGACGATTTAAACAGTAAAATCGACAGTTACATAGAGGAGAGAAAAAATCCATACGGCTATTCCACAGAACTGAATGTTTTTAACGGACTGGTATATACCCAAGACCCGTTTTCCTGGCTGGAAATGACGGAAATTGCCGACTGGCTGAAGGGCAATCCAGATTATTTTAACACGGTGTTAGAAACTTATTTTACGAAAAACCCTTACAGTGTGATTGTGGTTTCGGGCAACGGGGCAAAGGTGCCTGTCAGCGACACCATTACGGCAACCGCAGAAGAACTGGAGCAGATAAGACAGGACACAGAAGACTTTAACGCCTGGGTAAACGCGCCGGAGGATCCGGAGGCAGTGGCGCGGATTCCGTCGTTAACCCTGGATGAGGTTGACCAAACCCCTGATTTGCTCCAGGCTCAGGAGGAAAAAATCAATCAAATTTCCTATTTCAGCACGGTGATTGAAGACCGTGAAACCGACTCTGCCAGCCTGTTTTTTGACATTGGCCTGAAAGGCGAAAGCTTAAATGAGCTGCAGTTGATGAACGGATTTTTAAATTATCAGCTGCAAAAAAGCGGTTTAGATGGGATTTATTTTGAGCTTTGCGGCTTAGAAAATGCAAAGGACGATTCTGTCGTTCGTCCTATGCTCTGTGTTGGAATGAATGCGCCAAGCGGCGAAATGGAAAGCAAGCTGAATTTGGCTATGGAATTTCTTTTGGGAGATAAGCTGTGGAATGAGGAAGATTTTAAGGAATATTTAAAAAACGCAGCAGACGATATTTTGAAAAACGGATACCGCGACCCATACTTCGTGTCCTATGAATTGATGCAGTCTGCCCAGTCTATGGGGAAACGATTTAACAGCGTTACCCGGGGCAGCATTGGTCAGGGATCGCTGGCATACTTTCGTTATTTAAAGCAGGCAGAACTGTCGCCTGAGGAAACCAACAGGCGGTTTGAAACTGTGAAAACGCTTGCAAACCGCATTTTGTCCTGCGCGCCGTTTGCAGAGTATGTGGGTTCGCAATCCGGCAGCCAGCAGTTTAAAGCCACGGTTGCCGCCCGGTTTGGCGAAATGAAAGCAGGAAGCATTATGGAATGGAAGCTCCCGGTGGGATATCCGTCTGCCGCCACCATCACCACCTTAGACGACGCAGACCACTTTATGCTGGCGGGATTTCTTACAGAAGGCGGATATGCGTTTTCAGGAAAAATGAATATTATGACAAAAGTGGTTGCTTCAAAATATTTATACCCTGTGATGCGGGGGCAATACGGCGTATATGGAGCTGGAATGAATGTTGACGGAACCACCCTGGTGTGCGCTGTGGCGGGGCTGAAAGACATAGACCTGGCCGTTCAGGTTTGGAGCGGCATGGGAAACTTTTTAAGGAACCTAGAAATGACACAAAAGGAACTTGACGGCATGATTGTCTCTGCAATTAACGAGTTTGACGAATGGGAAGCAAACACGGAAAACGGCGCATTTTTGGCTCTTTCAGGGAAAACTGCCGAAGACATAAAACAGGTGCGCAGCGAAATGCTTTCCACAACGGTGGAGGACGTAAAAAGCTATGCAGACTTTGTAGACGACATGGCGGCCCAGAACAGAATTTTTGCAGTGTTGGGGAAAGATGCGGCGGACAAGGCAAAATTTGAATTTCCCTACTATGCCGATGCAAAGACGCTCACAGTTTCGCCCAGGCTGAAACGAAATGCCGGCGGCTATATGACGGGGAAGACGGAAAACACGTTCCAGCCGGACGCACCAATTACCCGGGCGGAAACGGCGGCAATTTTTTCAAGGCTTATGGCCGACCAGCGTCCGCCGGAAGAAAAAAATTATTTTCAGGACGTAGCAGACAGCGACTGGTTTTCCAATGCGGTTGCTTCCGTAACGGAAAAGGGCGTTTTAAACGGCTATGGCGACGGCTCGTTTTGTCCGGATAAAAACATCACCCGGGCAGAGTTTGCCGCGGCGGCTTCTAAATTTTTGTTTGGCACAGTGAATAAAGGAAACACCCAATTCGCCGATGTAAGCGAAACCCACTGGGCGTATAACGCAATTTCAAAAATGGCAGACAGCGGATTGTTAAACGGCTATGATGGAGGCATGTTTATGCCCGACCAGCCCATCACCCGGGCGGAAGCCGTTACGGTGATGAACAAAATGCTGGGAAAAGCACCAGACAGCGAATCAAATAACCCATTTTCCGACCTATTGCCGATACACTGGGCCTATGCAGACATTTTAGCCGCAATTCAATAAAGCAAAAACGGCCGCAGCATGTGCTGCGGCCGTTTCTTATTCGTTTTCCCGTAACCGTTCCACAATGCTTTGCTTTGTTACGTTTCTTAAAACAATGGGCGGCAAAATCATGCCAATTATCAATAGAAGCGGAATGGTGCAGATGAGCGGCAGCAGCGTAAACTGGAAAGAGAAAAACCACAGATTACCCGAAATGGCTTTCACAATTACGCCGGAGAACAAAATGCTGCCCAATAACGACACCACAGCCGCGGCCAATGCATAGTAAAATCCCTCTAAAATCAGCATTTTCTGAAGCTGTGATTTCGTCATGCCAATGGACTGCATCATGGCAAACTCCCGGCGTCTTGTAATAATGCTGGTCAGGGTGGAGTTTACAAAGTTTAAAACGCCAATTAAGCCAATTACCAAACTCAGCGCACCGCCTACCAGCAGCACCATGCTGCGGAGTCCTTCAAACTCGCTGACGCGGGTGCCCTTGGAGCTAAAATTCATCACGGGCTCTGCGTTTTCCGTATATTGTTTTAAAAATGCGTCCATAGCGGGTTCGTCCTTGTCTTCTACATTAAAGACAAAGCTCATCACCCCCGGGTTTGCAACCATTTCTTTGTAGATATCAGCCGGCAGGTAAAAGGAAAAATCAGACCCGCGGCCGCAGGAATTGGTATATGTTTCAACAGCTACCTTTGCCATCACCTCAAAGGAGCGGATTTGCGGCTCATTGCCATTCCGCTTGTCGCTTAAGCCCTTGCGGTTGTGCAGCGTTACCGTGTCGCCGATTTTATAGTGCGACGAACTCCACTCCGGACTGCCGTCGTCATGAAGCTCCACGCCTTCTAAAATATATTTCCCGGTTTTTAATTTCTCCATGTCGATTTCACCCTCTAAAACGTCTAAGCGGGCCAAGGGCAGGTCATCTGCACCATACACGAAGCACATCGGCCGCCCCTCGGGGTCTACGTTATACTGTTTACTGGTTACATATTCGAGAGAAAAAGTTTCTGCGTCCATGTTGGCATAAAACCTTCCGCCCTCTGAAAATCCAGACTGCTGCTTCACGGCCTCAATAAAGCTTTCAGAAACAGCATTTTCCGGGCCGTGGAAATCGTAGTTAAAATAGTCAGCGTGGGCAATTAAAAAGTCGGTATCTACAAACTTTGAAAGAAACTTATCCATGTCGAACCCACGGCTAAAGGTATAAACCGTGTTAAACAAAATTAAGCTCATGGACATGGAAATTACCACTAAAACGGTTCTTTTTTTATTTCTGCTCAGGTTGGAAACAGCCATTGCCGAAATACGCGAACCGCGCTTTGTTTTTTTGCCTTTCTTTTTTGAATGTCCGGCATCGGTATACCGCACCGCCTCAACAGGGGAGACGCTGGCTGCAATTTTGCCCGGTTTATTTGTGCTTAAAAACACGGTGATGAGGGCAAACAAAAGGGCGCCGATAAAGATAATCGGGTTGGCGGTGGTGGTAAACTGCGCGCCCCTTGCAAAGGTTTGGCTTAAAATAACGGGTACCAGAGAGCAGCCGACAAAGTAGCCCGCAACCAACCCGATGGGAATGCCGATTGCGGCCAGAACCAGCGCCTGCCGCCGGATGATTTTCTTAATTTGTTTTCCGGTGGTGCCTATGGTTTTTAAAAGTCCGTAAAACCGAATGTCTTTAATTACAGAAATCTGAAAAATGTTATAAATGATCAGATAGCCTGTAAGAATAATTAAAAGCAGAGCGGCTAAAACGCCGATAACGGTGGGCGGGTCCATGGAAAAGTTCGTGGTGAGATAAGACCAGTTTACATTAGACGCAATGTAATTGGGGTCTTCCTCGCGTTGTGAATAGCCGGACTCTGTAAGTACCCGCTCTAGCTTGTTTTCTAAGCTTAGGGAGTTTGAAAACATCATGTAGCTGTTGATAACACCCGTCATGTCATAATTTTCTTTATAGCTGTTATACAGCTCGCCGATATGTTCCTCCATATATGCACGAGAGGTTATCAGCATGGAAACGTTAAACACCGGGTCTGGTTCCCACCAGCCGGAAATAACAAAATCCCGTGTCACCTTTTGGCCGTGCACCGTAAGCTCTAACGTTACCGGTGCCCCAATTTCCTGTTTTGCCCCCAGCATTTTTATGGCTTTGGTGTCTAAAATCAGCTCGTTCGCCTTTTCGGGCTTTCTGCCTGTGGTAGGTTCGCAAAAACCAAGCTTTAAGGCGGTGTCGTCCATGTAATAAAACTCGCCCCGGCGCTTTAAAAGTTCCTCATTATCAACGCTGTCGCATAAAATTCTGTTATAAGAAAGCTCTTTTATCAGTTTGTGTTTTTTTATTGTGTCAAACTGTTCATCAGTAATATATTTTATAACGGCCATGCCGTCGCCTCCGGCCTGGCGCATAGTTTGCTTTTGAAAATTTTCTACCAGCCCGCTGCCCACCGTGAAAAGGGCGGTGAACAAAACGGCAGTTAAGGCAATTGCGGCAATAGCAATGATATTGCGCGATTTGTTGGCCCAAAAGCTTTTGCCTGCAATGCGTGAAATCACTTTTTTGTTGCTTACCTTATACATTGCGGTCACCTGCAATTCTGCCGTCTTCAATGCGGATAATGCGCTGAGCCATCTGCGCCAGTTCCTCGTTGTGGGTAATCATAACAATGGTCTGGCCAAATTTTTCGCTGGTTACCTTTAAAAGCCCCAGCACATCTAAGCTGGTTTTGCTGTCTAAGTTTCCTGTTGGCTCGTCGGCTAGAATAATGGCTGGCTTGGTTGCCAGCGCCCGGGCAATGGCAACACGCTGCTGCTGGCCGCCGGAAAGCTGGTTTGGCAAATTGGTAAGTTTTGACTCTAATCCCAGCGTCGCGATGATGGAGTTTACAAAGGAGTGGTCCACTTTCTCACCGTCCAGTTCAATTGGCAGCACGATGTTCTCATATACATTCAGCACCGGCACCAGGTTATAGCTTTGAAAAACAAATCCAATTTTTCTGCGGCGAAAAATGGTAAGCTCGTCGTCCTTTAGCTTAAAAATATCGGTGCCGTCTACGGTAACGCTGCCCTCAGTTGCGCGGTCTAAACCGCCAAGCATGTGCAAAAGCGTTGACTTTCCGCTGCCGGAAGTGCCGACAATTGCGGCAAACTCGCCTTTTTGGGCGCTTAGGTTCACCCCGTCTAAGGCCTTTACCACGGTGCTTCCTTCGCCGTAATATTTTTTTAAATTGTGGGTTTTGAGAATTTCCATATGTTTAACCTCCTAAAAAAATCATGTGCAAAGATTTTTTATCCTTCGCACATGATTATATCAAACGGTTCTTTCGAGAATCTTACGAAAAGGTTACAGTTTTGAAAGAATTTATGGTTTACTCGCCGCTTCTCATCCGCGTAACCAGGCTCTCTTTGTGAATTCGTTTGGAAATGAAGAACGTAATTGCCATTTGTCCCAAAATCAGCGCCAGCCCAAGCCCGATGGTTTCAATCAGCGGATAGTGGTAAATCTGCACCTCCATAAAGCCTGTGTTCCTTCCGTATAAAAACACCAAATAGCCCAAAAGATTTCCCACAGTTAGCGCAGCAAGCAGCGTACCCATGGTGAACACCATTCCCTCTTTAGAAAGCATTTTTACAAGCTGTTTGTCGGAAAGACCAATGGCCTGCAGCATGGCAAGCTCCCGCTTTCGGGTTATAATGCTGGTTACCATGGTATTGATGAGGTTCATAAAACTGATAATACCAATTAAAATTAAGATTGCATACATCGGATATTTTATCATGTTAATGGAAAGCTTTGCAATGTCCCGCTCCTCGTCCATGGAATATAGCTTAAACAGCTGGTTTTGTCCGGTTATTTCCTGAAGCTGTGCTTTCACGGCGCCGAACTGCTCCGGCTCTGCGTGAATATATAGCGCTATGGTGGTGTTTAAATCCCCGGCCAGCTGATCGAACAGCTCTTTCGGCAGCATAAAACTCATTTTTCCCCAAGAGCCGCTGGCAGCAATTTCACCATTAAAAGGAATTTGCTTGTCCCCGCGGAAAAACGACAAAGACAGCCGCTGGTTCATGGAAAATCCTTCTTTTTCTAAAATGGTGTCGTAACAATATATCAAGCCGTGGTTTGCCAAAAGCGCGTCATAATCCAAGTCGCCCCGTTTTAAGTCTTTTTTCAGCTTTGGAATGTCCTCCCGGGTGAAGCAGCCAATTCCGGCGCGGGTCCCGCCGGCAAACACTTCAGAGTCTGAGTCGGCGCCTGCCAGCATTGCGTTTTCTGTGTCAACAGCCGTAACGCCGGGAATGGATTTGATTTTATTGAGCAAAGCATCGTCAAAGGGAGAGTGCATCTGCACTCGGTCTAAATTATTTTCCGGATAGGTCTTGTCGTTGTAAGATGCGTCTAAAGAAATCATGAAATCGCCCTCCGGCAGCGTTCTGCGGGCAAAGTCGTCAATGCTCATGCTGTTTGCCACCGCGGCAAGGCTGATGAACAGCACACAGCTCAGCCCCATGGTCACAATGGTAACAACGGTTCTTTTTTTATTCCGTGCAAGATTTGCCCAGCTTAAACGGGTTAAGTTTAAGGTGTTGCAGCCCTCCCGCTCTTTCCGCTTGTCTGAGCTGGTTTCTTGATACCGGATGGCCTCAACAGGTGAAATTTTTGAAGCCATTGACAGCGGTTTTAAAAGAGAGAGGAACACCGTAACAAGCACAACGAGGATAACCCCCAGCGTAACGGGAAGAGAAAACATGGAAATTCCGCCTTCGGGCAGCTCGGCATAAACGCTGTATTTCGACATGGCGCTCATGAGCATGGGAAGCCCCAGCTTGGGAATTAAGTATCCTAACACCAACCCAACCGGCAGGGCAATGAGGGAGGCAAACAGCCCCTCAAGCTGCAGCAGACGGCGGATTTGTTTTTTCGACGCCCCCAGGGCTTTCAGCTTTCCGATTTCCTGCACATCGGTAATGACAGACACGTAATAAATGCTGTAAATAACAAGACCTGCAAAGAGCGCAATGATGAGCGCGATCAGCACCGAGCCTGCTAAAATATCCTGGCCGGGGTCTGTCATCACCATTAAATATTCGGTGTTAAAGTCTAAATCGTCTTTGTTTAGCCCAATGTCTTCTGCAACGGACGCAATCCGCGCTTTCATCGCGTCGTAGTTTAAATTGTTTTCGCCGTTTACGCGGATTGCAGCGGAAAAGGAGCGTTCCTCCTCCGGGAAAAACTCGCGGATTAATGCTTCTGAAATGCTGGCGCCATAGGCGATCCTGTCGTCGCTCACGTTAAGTTTTGAAACATCCGCCTGGGAAACGAGACCGCAAATAGTAAATTCCCGTGTTACATATTCAGTTTCCCCGGGACGAAACGTAATAGACAGCGTGTTTCCAATTTCAGGGCTCGTGCCCATTCGCTCAAAAAACGCAGGAGGGCCGCAGATTTCGTTCGGAGCTTCGGGCAGCCTGCCCTCAGTTAAGTTTCCCGCACTGTGGAAAACAGAACCTTTCACGGCCTTTGTGAGGCTTAAAAATCCGGTCATTTTTTCATATTGAATTCTGGCAAATATTTCTGAGGCCTCCACTGCTTCAACATCCACATGGTTGGTAAGCAGGTTAAGCTGCCGGGCCGTTAAGTTTTTCATGCGGGCGTGGTGGTTGGCGGTGTGCGATACCGCATATTTCTGGTTGTTAATCAACCCCGCTACAGAGGTGCCCAAGCTCATGAGCAGCAGGGTGGTGAGCATGATGGAAATAACGGTGAACACCGTTCTGCTCTTGTTAAATTTAATCCGGCTTTTTGCAAGAGAGGTGAGTGAATTCATGCTATTTCACCACCTTGCCGTCTTCAATTATAATGGTGCGGTCTGCCATTTGGGCAATGTCCTCATTGTGGGTAATTACCACCAGCGTCTGGCCATATTTTTTTGCGCTTGTTTTAAGCAGAGCGATGACCTCGTCGCCGGTTTTGGTATCTAAATTTCCCGTGGGCTCGTCCGCTAAAATAATGGCGGGCTTTGCCGCCAGGGCCCGGGCATTGGCAACCCGCTGCTGCTGACCGCCTGACAGCGTGTTGGGCAAACTTTTCACCTTGCTGTTAAGCCCCAGTGTGCTGATAATGTCTTTTACAAATGCCGTGTCCGGCCGGCGCCCATCCAACCCTAAAGGAAGCACAATGTTTTCCCATACGTTCAGCGAGGGCACCAGGTTAAATGCCTGAAACACAAACCCAATTTTGCGGCGGCGGATCACAGCCAAACTGTTTTCGCTGTATGCAGCAATGTTTTCGCCGTCCACGAAAACCTCGCCGGAGGTGGGGTAGTCCAGTCCGCCCAAAAGGTGCAGCAGCGTAGACTTTCCGCTGCCAGATTTTCCAACAATGGCAACAAATTCATGCTGGAAAATAGAAATGTCGGCGTGGTCAATGGCCTTTACCAGGCTTTCACCAGCACCGTAGTGCTTACATAAATCCTTTGTTTCTAAAATGACATTCATGATGATTCCTCCTTTTTATAATTCCATTTTATCAGGGGAATCTTACATTTTTCTTACAAACAGCCTTACAGTTTGCTTACAGCGGAAGCTGAAGAATAAAAGCGGCGCCTTTGCCTGGTTCCGATTTCACCGAAATGGTGCCACCCTGTTCCTCTAAAATCCTGCGGGTGAGATAAAGCCCAATGCCGCTGCCCTCGCTGTTTTTTACCTCAGGGGTCGTGCCGCGGTAAAACCGCCTGAAAATTTTGTTCTGTTCGCTTTTTTCAATTCCAATGCCGCAGTCTGTTATTTCGACCCGCACAAAGGAATAAAGCGGTTGCACATGAATTGAAATTTTGCTGTGTTCAGGGCTGTATTTTAAAGCGTTGTCCAGCACGTTCATAATAGCCTCTGCCGTCCATTTCGGGTCGAGATTTAAGTTCAAATCTTTAAAGTCCGACGTTTCAATGGCAATGTTTTTTTTCATTGACTTGTCGTAAATGCCATTCACTGCGCGAACCAATAAATCTGAAAGATTCACTTTTTCTTTTTGGAGGGAAATCATGCCGGTTTCTAAGCGCGACACGTTCATCAGCGCGTCGGCAAGCAGTCTTAATTTGTCCACCTGCAGCAAACTTCGGGCTAAAAATTCTGTTTTCTGTTCCTGGGAATCTGCCTCAGAAAGCACGGTTAAGCAGGTGGAAAGCGCCGCAATGGGCGTTTTCAGCTGGTGGGAGATGTCTGTCACCAAAGATTTAGTGTTGTTTTTTTCCTCTGCCAGAAGCAAAGATTTATACTCTAAGTTCCTGCCCAGCTTGAAAAGTGTATCGGCAAACTGCCGGTTTAACAAAAGACGCTGTTTTTCTGCATCTTTTAAAAAAGAGAAATCGTCGGAAAAATAGCCCTCTAACACCTGGGCAATGCTTTTTTCCTGCCGGCTTTGTCTGCGCTTGATACTGATAAAAAAGGCAAGAATGAAAAGTGTTAAAACTGCCCACAATCCCCAGGTGACTGCAAAAAGAATGATAACCGTTTTTTTATAGCCGCTGTTTTCCAAAAGGCGCATGTGTTCATTATACCCATATTTGCCCAAAATTGTACTTCCTGTTTCAAAAGCGTCAGTTTCTCCTTTTGCAGCGGCGAGAAACGGCTGCTCGGCATTTGAATTTTCGGGCAAAACTGCGCCTGCAATGTTAATTACCGTGTTAATTTCCTGCCGGTAGGCCTCTTTTACAAAAAAAAACGCAAAGGTAGAAAAAGCAGCGGTGAACACGGTTACGGCAATCAGACAGGCAGCAAGGCTGCGTTTCAGCGGCCGGTTCATTTTGTTTCACACGCCCTTTCCCAAATATAACCCAGCCCGCGGATATTTTTAATGTAAACCGGATGGGAGGGGTCGGTTTCTATTTTTTCGCGCAGACGGCGAATGTTCACAGCCAGCGTGTTTTCGTCTACAAAGTTGCCCCCTGAGTCCCAAAGGGACTCCAACAGCTGATTTTTGGAAAGAA
Organism: Congzhengia minquanensis; assembly: GCF_014384785.1. NCBI lineage: Bacteria > Bacillati > Bacillota > Clostridia > Eubacteriales > Oscillospiraceae > Congzhengia > Congzhengia minquanensis. The sequence goes on along the minus strand of NZ_JACRSU010000002.1, from coordinate 277,934 downwards.
CCTGCATGGGATTTTTTAAAAAAAGGAGCAAAAGCTTTTGCTCGTTGGCGGTTAAAGAAAGATATGCACCGCTGCGTTTTGCACGGTTTTGTTTTAAATCGAACATAATATCTCCGGAGCATATAACAAATTTTTCCTCCGGTTTGGTTCTGCGCATTATGGCGTTTACCTTCGAAATTAAAACCATCAGCGGAAAGGGTTTGGTAATATAGTCGTCTGCGCCGGCCTCATAGCCGTTCACCATGTCAATTTCCGTGTCCTGCGCCGTGAGAAACAGGAACATAACGTTGCTTTCCCTTCTTACCTCCCGGCAAAAGTCAAGGCCGCTGCCGTCTGGCAGGCCAATGTCGCAGATAATCAGCGAAACTCTGTTTGCAGAAAACAATGCGTTTGCCGCAGCCAGCGTTTCGGCACAAAGCACGTCGTAGCCTTCCTTTTTCAGCTTTACGCAGATACCCCGGCGCAGGCTGTCGTCGTCTTCTATCAATAAAATGGCGTTGTTCATGTCATCAACCTCACTTCGCTAAAAATAAGTTAAACTCTGTGCCGTGGCCTTTGGCAGATTTCACCGTTACATATCCGCCTTGTTTGGAGATAATTTCCCTTGTTAAATATAGACCGATGCCCACGCCCTTTTCGGCGGCTACGTCCGGACTGCGGTAAAACCGCTGAAAAATTTTGGGATATTCCGACTCATGAATTCCTATTCCCGTGTCGGAAACTGTGATACACACAAAACTCTCAAACTCTTTTGCATAAACCGATACGCTGCCGCCTGCATGGGTATATTTTATTGCGTTGTCCACCACGTTTGAAACCGCCTCAAAGGTCCACTTTGGGTCATAGGCGGCAGAAAATGCGGCGGGCGTTACCGTAAAACGAAGGTTTTTTTCTTCAGCCAGGGGGCGATAAGCCATGAAAAGATCTTTCAAAAGCGGGGATATTTCCTGGATTTTCGGTGCTACGGCAATAATGCCTGCCTCCAGGCGCGAAGTCTTAATTAAGGAGCTGATTAAAAAATTCAGCTTATCTGCCTGGAAGCGCACCTGTCGTGCCAGGTCTTTCGCCGGTTCATCAAGGGTTTCCTGCTCGCATAACAGCTCGGAATAGAGCTTCATGTTAGCAACCGGCGTTTTTGTCTGGTGGGAGATATCGCTGATGAGCACTTTAATTTGGCTTCGCTCTTTGTCAATAGCCTGCCTTTGCTCGTTGCCCGCCGACAGCAGGTGATACAGCATAGTTTCCAGCTTTGAAAGCCGGCTCTCGTCGAAATGCTGTTTCACAAAATTACCTGCAATTGCAGTCTGCAGCATGATTTCCAGCCGTTGGGCCAATTGAACAGATTTTATCTGAACGACAACGGCATATAAAAGGCAGCCAAGCGCCGCCATCGACAAAATTACAGAAACAATCACAGCCGCACCTCCTAACTTTCCCATTGGTAGCCAAGCCCGTACACCGTTTTAATAAACTCTGGTTTTTTGGGGTTGTCTTCAAGCTTGTTTCTTAGCCGGTTGATGGAAACAGACAGGGCGTTTTCATCCACGAAAGCTGCGCCATTTGTCCAAATGCAGTCAATTAGCCTGTCCCGTGTCACGGTATGGTTCGCATTTGAAACCAGCAGGTTTAACAGCTTCTGCTCCGTTTTGCTCATTTCAATGGGCGTTTCGTTTTTATAAAATACCATGTTTTGAAAATCGAACCGGAAAGGGCCAATGCATTGCACCATTCCTTTGTCGTTGCGGCGCAGTACGGCGTTTACCCTGGCGCGCAGCACTGCTAAGCTAAACGGTTTTGTAATGTAGTCGTCTGCGCCCAGTTCCAAACCCGTTACAATGTCCGACTCTAAGTCGTTTGCAGTCAGAAAAATTACGGGAACAACAGACTGTGCTTTTATTTCTCGGCAAAGGTCAAGGCCGCTGCCGTCAGGCAGGTTAATGTCGATTAAAATTAAGTCCGCCTTTGATAGATATTTTCTCGCTTCTAAAAGGTTAAAAGCCTGCAGAATGGAAAATTCAAGACTCTTTAAAGACAGCATTATGCCATTACTTAAGCTCAAATCGTCTTCTATTATTAAAATTGTTTTCATATTCTTATCCTCATTTAATATCATTTAATTTTATTGTACTATAGAACGCCGTCAATGTCAATTTAGGGAGAACAACCTTACGTTAACCTTAAGTTTTTTCTGATTTGCTTTTCACAAACGCAAAGGTGTGGTACAATAAAATCAGGTGATTCATAATGCAGGAACTGAAAACGAAAAAAATATTAGTTGTAGATGATGAACCAACGCTTTTGAAGCTGTTGGAGGACGCGCTGTTTCACGAGGGGTTTTATCACGTTTACACGGCAAAGGACTGCCGCGGGGCGCTGGAAATTGTGCAAACCCAAAACATTGCCCTGTGCATTTTAGACGTAAACCTGCCGGACGGAAACGGGTTTGCGCTGTTTGAAGACATTAAAAAGACATCGCAGGCACCCGTGATTTTTTTAACGGCAAAGGGCGAGGCAGACGACAGGCTGTGCGGATTGTCTTTGGGTGCGGACGACTATATCGTAAAGCCTTTTTTAATGAAAGAGCTGGTGCTGCGTGTGACGGCGGTTTTAAAAAGAACCTACCAAACCAGCGGCGCTGATTCCAGCTTCACGCTATCGGGAAAAACCATTGACTTTGAAACTGCTTCGGTGAACTCCGACAGCGGAGAAGTGCGGCTTACGGCAAAGGAGTTTATTTTGCTTAAAAAGCTGTTTGCACACAAAAATAAAATTGTAACCAACGACGCGCTGTGCCTTGCCGCCTGGGGCGACGACTATTACGGGTATGAAAACACGCTGATGGTGCACATCAGGCGGCTGCGGGAAAAAATTGAACAAAATCCGGGAAAGCCAAGGCACTTAATTACCGTGAAAGGAATTGGCTATAAGCTGGTGATTTCTGATGAATAAAACTATATTTAAAATTTTAATTTTGTTTATCGCAAGCGCTGTTGTGATTTCGTTAATTCTTCTGTCCATCAACTTTCTTGCCTTTGCTATAACGGCCAGCGACACAAGCAATTTAAACCAAAAGTCGCCTGTCACGGTTTTAGGTGAGGTGGCGAAGCACTTAAACAAGACAGACAGCGGGTTCGCGTTCGGTGAAGAATATTCCCTTTCTGAAAACCTCTGGGTCATTTTAATTGATGAAGCGGGCAATGTGATCTGGCAGGAGCATAAGCCTGCGGACATTCCGGAGCATTACACCATTAACGACGTTGCTTCCATGACCAAATGGTTTTTAAACGACTATCCCGTTTATGTGCGCACCTTAGACGATGGCCTTTTGGTGTTGGGATATCCCAAAAACACGGTGGGGAAATATCAAATGGAGTATTCCATGGAGTGGTTCAGCTCGCTTCCCACGCGGCTGATAGCGGTGCTGCTGTTCAATGCGGTTTTGGCAACGGTTCTGGCCCTGTGCTTTGGCCTTATTCTTTACCGCAGACTGAAAGAGCTGGTGACAGGTATTCGGACATTGAAACAGGAAGAACCGACAAATTTAAAGGAAAAGGGTATTTTTAAAGAGCTGGCCAAAAGCGTAAACGAAACGTCTGTGACAATCGGCCGTAAAAATGCGCTGTTAAAGCAGCAAGACGATGCCCGGGCCAACTGGATTGCGGGCATTTCTCACGACGTTCGAACGCCGTTATCCATTATCATGGGCTATTCTGAGGAGCTTTCCGGCTCATTAAAAGATGAGAATAAGCAGAAAAAAGCGGAAATTATTATGTCCCAAAGCCTAAAAATTAAAACGCTTGTGGAGGATTTAAACTTAATTTCCTCTTTGGAATATGACATGCAGCCGGCAAAAAAAAAGCAGATTAAAATTTGCAGTTTGCTGCGGGAAGCCGTTTCCGAAATTTTAAACGAAGCGATGGATGAAAAGGTTAACATTGAACTGGATTTAACCTTTGAAAAGGCCGCTGTCGTTGGAGACGAACGGCTGTTAAAGCGCGCGGTGTTTAACTTGATTCACAACGCCGTTTGTCACAATAAAAGCCCCTGCACCATTCAAATTATCCAGAAAAAAGAGGAAAGCATGTGTGTAATATCCATCCGGGACAACGGCGCAGGCGTTGACCCAAAGGTTTTAGAGCAGATCGGCACAATCCCTAAATCTGCCCACGGGTTAGGACTTCCCATGGCATATAAAATTGTTCAGGTTCACGGCGGCGTTTTTAACGCCTATAACGACGGCGGTTTTTGTGTGGAAATGAAGCTGCCGCTGGCACAATAAGAAATATCAAAAAGCCTCCTGAGGGAAGACCTCAGGAGGCTTTTTTCCGTAAACTAAATCTTTTCGGACACGCTAAAAATCGACAAATTTATCAAATTCGACAATTGTGATATAATTCATAATAGCACAAAAACGACGGTAAATCAAGGGATATTTAAAATATTTTATTCTATTTGCCGTCAAAATCACAGTCAAAAGGGGAAGTGTTGACATGGCCCGAAGAGGTGAAAATATTTATAAACGAAAAGACGGCCGCTATGAAGGACGATATATAAAATTTTATAATTCTGCCGGCAAGGCTGTTTACGGATATCTCTATTCAAAAAGCTATACGGACTTAAAAGAACGGCTAAAATCATGCAAAACGGAAAAGTGGGGTGCTTCAAAGGGTATGAATATCCCGCTGGGCGAGTGGATGAACACCTGGCTAAGCTCCTTAGGAACAACGCGAAAGCCCACAACGCAGCGCGTTTATAAAAGCCACATTGAGAACCACATTAACCCTGCGCTTGGAGCCATTCCGCTAAAAAAATTAAATGCGGAACAGATACAAAATTTTGTAAACGACTTAAATTTGTCCGCGGCTACGGTGAAAACAATTTTTGCAACGTTAAAATCGGCGTTAATTTCAGCTGGAGGCGTTGCGCCGCAGGTGTGGAGCGGTGTGAAAATGCCTAAAAGCGAGAAGTTCATTACGCGTGTTTTGTCTGTTGAGGAACAAAAACGCTTGGAAAATGCGCTTTCAGGCGACAGTGACATCGGAATATTCCTTTGCCTTTACACAGGTCTGCGCATTGGTGAGCTATGCGCCTTAAGATGGGAGGACATTCACTTAGAACGCGCGGTTCTAACAGTGAACGGCACCCAGGCCCGAACAGAAAAGGGTGTTGAAATCATTTCTCCCAAAAGCAAAAGCGCAAAAAGAGAAATTCCGCTGCCGCCGTTTCTGTTAGAAAAAATTAAGCGTTTGCCCCGCACGGGCGAATTTGTAATATCGCGCTTTGGCAGGCCTTTTGATATCCGCACATACCGGCGACATTTCAAGCATATTTTAAATAAGGCAGGCTTGCCGGATATTAAGTTTCATGCACTGAGGCACACCTTTGCAACCAGGGCGTTGGAGGTTGGAATGGACTATAAGACCCTTTCGGAAATATTGGGTCATTCCACCGTTTCCATCACCCTTGATTTATATGCCCATTCGTTAAATGAGCATAAAAAAAAGCAGATGAATAAACTTGGTGGAATTTTTCAATTATAGTCAATTTTTGTGGTCAAGGAGCGCAAAATGGCCGTGTGAACATGCTTTATTTTGCTTTTGTCCGAAAAGATTTAGTTTACGGACAAATTGGAAACGGGAGGTAGAAAAATGGATAAACTGTCGGTGATTGTTCCCTGTTACAACGAGGAAAAAAGCGTTATGTTGTTTTATATTGAGTTGTGCAAAGTGATTTGCCGCATGAATCATACGGAGTTTGAAATATTGTTTGTTGACGACGGTTCGTCGGACAAAACCCGGGAAATTATTGAACGCATTGCGACACAGGACGCCCGCGTGTTTTTTTTGTCCTTTTCCAGAAATTTTGGAAAGGAGGCAGCAATTTATGCCGGGCTCAAACATGTCAGCGGCAGCTACGTCGTGGTTATGGATGTGGATTTGCAGGACCCGCCTTCACTTTTGCCGGAAATGTATCAAATTCTTCAAACCGGGCAGTATGACTGTGTTGCAACAAAACGAAGCACCAGAACAAACGAGCCTCCTGTAAGAAGCATGTTTGCCCACGGGTTTTACAAACTGTTTCACAAATGCACCGGCCTAAAGGTTGCCGACGGCGCGCGCGATTTTAGAATGATGACGCGGAACATGGCAGACTGCATTGCCGAAATGCCCGAACACGGCAGATTTTCCAAGGGAATTTTTGCGTGGGTGGGCTTTGAAACAAAATGGCTTGAATTTGAAAACAAAAAACGCGTTGCAGGCGAAACAAAATGGTCGTTTATGAAGCTGCTGGGCTATGCGTTTGAAGGACTAACGGCGTTTTCGTTTGCCCCGCTGCACTTGTCCACGCTTTTTGCGGTTTTGTTTTTTGCCGCTTTTGTAATTTTTACGCTCTTTTGCATGTTTAGCCCCACAACGCGGCCTTTTTCCGCCTTGACTGGGCTGATTTTGGCGGTTGCCAGCCTACAGTTTTTCGTAATTGGAATTTTGGGGCAATATCTGTCGAAAATAGCGCTTGAAAATAAGCGGAGGCCGCACTATATTATCAAAAAGACCAATTTGAACAACCAAAAACAAATCATGCCGGAAAGCAGGTGCGGCTTCAGATGAACCAGCGGAAAAAAGCGGTTTTAAAAATACTTGGGATATGCGGTTTCGGTTTTATTTTGGCGCTAATGTTCTTTTTGCATGCAAATATCCGGCTTTCGCGGGACGATTTTTTTTATTATCCCTTTTTAAAACACGGAATGACAGAATTTTTTAACAGGCTAAAGCTCCACTATCAAAACACCAATGGACGGCTGCTGGTACACAGTGTTTGCGCCGCGTTTTTAAATTATAACCTGTGGACGTTCCGCCTGTTTAACATTGCGTCAATTCTTTTGTTTTCATGGCTGTTGGCAAACTTATTTGAACAGGACGTAAACCGACGCGCCGGCATGTTTTTAACGGCGCTTTCCGGTTTTTGGCTGATGGGCGGTTTTACTGCGGCGGAGGCTGTAACCTGGGTATCAGGTTCTTTTAATTACATATTACCGGCGCTGCTGCTCATATCTTATCTATATTTTCTAACAAATGCAACAAATGCTAAGGGCTATTTACTTACGTTTGTGCTTTGCCTGCTTTCTTCTGTTACAACCGAGATTACAAGCGCGCTCACGCTGTTGCTGTCTATAGTTCTTTTATTCAGCAGTCACAAAAAAAACAGCCTAATTCCCCCATTTTTTCTGGCCAACATGTTAGCAGCCCTCGCTGGGTTTTTATTTTTGGTTTGTTCGCCTGGAATGCATACCAGGACGGCTGCTGTTTCCTCGCTGGCCCAAGCAATGAAGCAGATGCTCATTCACTTCACCACGTTTTCCCAAATGTGCTGGGAGCCCGGGGGAATTGGCGGTATGCTTATTTTTTCCGCAATCTCTTGTGGAATATGCGCCTACAAAACTTTAAAACGGAAACTTCTATCCGGAACCATGTTTTTTATAGCTGCAATGGCGGTTTTAACAAATTTGGGCGTTGTGTATTCTGCGCGGTGCTACATTGTTTTCGACCTTTGCTATTTTGCGGCACTAATTTGGTTCGGCGTGTTGTTATGTCGTCAGGGAGAAACAAAGGTACTCCTTGCCGCCATATGTTTTGCGGCCGCATTTGCAATTATGTGCGCATCTGGGATTGTGGGCTTTCGCATGCTGTTTCTGCCTGCCATGTGCCTGCTCGTCATTGGCCTTTGCGCCCTGAGCCTGGCACAGCTCAGCCTGGGCGCAATATCTGTGGGGTGTGCCATTATGGTTGTAGTTTCGGGCGTGCAGGTTTTATGTCTGGCTAAAATTAACCAGAAGAATGCGGCTGTGTGGGACGAAAACCAGAAAACTATTGAACGTTACGATGGCGGCTCCCTTGCGCTTCAATCGGTTCCTGACGAATTTTATTTTCAGGGCGGCGTACCGGTAGACAACAATTTTGGCCACGATTATCTTGCGGAGTTTGGCATTGATGACGAGGTGCAGTCATATGCCGTTGAGAAGCAGTATTATACGGCGGTTGACGGGCAGAATGCGGTGGTGACAGATAAGGTAATTCGGCGGTATGATGATTATTACATTTCTTTTGAACGGCTGGCGGAATATTTAAACGAGCCCCACGCATGGCGCTATGAAACTTCTGAAATCCGGCACCGCGGTGAGCTTTACCGTTTTCACTACGGCGCACGTTCTGTTTTGACGTCTTATGTTGGCGGACGGTCGCAAAAATTGTCCGACCCTGTAAGAATTGTGGACAGTGATTTGAAAATTTCTGTATCAGATGCAAACAGGCTTTTTCACTTAAATCTCACCATAAAATAAAAATCGGGCGCCGCAAATTGCGGCGCCCGTCGTTGCGGCATTCATTTCGTCATGCTGAGCAATTCCTCTATCGTTAGAACAGGAATGTTCAGTTCTTGCGCCTTGGCAAGCTTACTGCCCGCATCCTCCCCGGCGATGACATAGTCTGTCTTTTTCGATACGCTTCCTGCGGCGGTTCCGCCGTTATCCTCAATTATTTGAACAATGTCGCCCCGGCTAAAGCCTTCAAACTTTCCGGTAATAACAAACTTTTTGCCTGCGCATGCGCTGTCTGTTTTCGGCTCAGGCGCAAAGGAAGTCTGGTTTACCCCCAGGGCTTTCAGCCGCAAAATCAGCTCCTTGTTCTCCGGACGGCTGAAAAAGTCGCAAATATTTGCAGCGGTTTTTTCGCCAATGTCAGGAATAGCGGTCAGTTCCTCCTCGCTTGCTTCCATAATATTTTCCATAGTCCGGAAGTGCGCTGCAATGGTTTTGGAGGACTTCAAGCCGTTTAACTGAATGCCCAGCGCAAACAATAGCCGGTAAAGGTCATTTTGCTTGCTTTTTTCAATGGCGGAAATCAAGTTTTCCGCGCTTTTGTCACCCATTTTTTCCAGGGCGGCGATATCCTCTTTAGAGAGCTCATAAAGGTCGGCTGCCGATTTGATGTGGCCAACGTCTAAAAGTTTTTCCAGTATGGCAGGGCCTAAACCCTCGATGTCCATAGCGTCCCGGGAGGCAAAGTGCATCAGCCGCCTGAGCAGCTGTGCGGGACAGCTGTCTCCGGTGCATTTGTGGGCGGCTTCACCCTCAACGCGCACAACCGGCGCGCCGCATTCCGGACAGACAGCTGGCATTTCAAAGGGAATCTCGTTCCCTGTACGGTCTTTTTTTTCAACGCCGACAATTTCCGGAATAATGTCTCCGGCCTTGCGCACATAGACGTTATCACCAATTAAAATGTCCCGCTCGCGGATAAAGTCCAAATTATGAAGGGTAGTGCGGCTCACTACGCTGCCTGCTACCCGAACAGGCTCAAGAACTGCGTTGGGCGTGATTTTTCCCGTTCGGCCCACCTGTACGACAATGTCCAGCAGTTTTGTTTTTTTCGTCTCTGCGGGGAACTTAAACGCAACCGCCCAGCGGGGGCATTTCGACGTGGCGCCTAAAAGCTCCCGGGTGCGAAGGTCGTTTACTTTAATTACCGCACCGTCAATCTCAAAGGGCAGGTCGTCCCGCAGGGCGCCGATTTTTTCCACCTGGGCAAACGCACCTTCAATCGAATTCGACACGTTGTTTTGATAAACGGTTTTAAACCCCAGCTGTTTGAGTTTTAATAGTCCCTCGTGATGAGTGGCGATGTTTAACCCCTCCTCGCGCTGAATGTTAAACACAAAAATGTCCAATCCGCGCTCTCTTGCAATGGAGGAGTCTAACTGTCTTAAAGACCCAGCCGCGGCGTTTCGGGGATTTGCAAACAATGGTTCGCCCTTTGCCTGTTTTTCGTCGTTCAATTTGTCAAAGGTGGCTTTGGGCATAAACACCTCGCCCCGCACCTCTAAATATGGCACAGCTTCTTTTAACCGCAGCGGAATGGAGTTTACGGTTTTTAAGTTCTCCGTTACATCTTCTCCCACAAGGCCGTCGCCCCGGGTGGAACCGCGGACGAACAAGCCGTTTTCATACTCTAAAGAAACGGACAGACCATCAATTTTATATTCCGTCACATATTCAATTTTTCCCGGAACAGCCTCCCGTACACGTTTGTCAAACTCTAAAATTTCTTCTTTTGAAAACGCATCGTTCAAACTGAGCATGGGCACCTCGTGAGTGACGCTTTCAAAGCCCTCGATTACGCTGCCGATAACCCGGACAGTGGGGGAGGCGGGGTCTTTTAAGTGGGGATATTTTCCCTCCAGGTCCTTCAGTTCCCGCAGCAGCATGTCATATTCATAATCAGAAATTTCAGGACTGTCCTCCACATAATATTTGTGGGAATGGTATGTTAAAAGCTCCGTAAGCTCTTTCATTCGTTTCTCGGCGTTTTCCATTTGTTTACTCCTTTTCATAGCATATTTCTATTATATCCCACCCGCGAAAAAAAAGCAAGACGCAGCAAAATTTTATTATAAATGATTGAAGTTTACAAAATGTTCATATTTATTTTACATAGATTTTACATAAAATATTCACAACACCTGTCAGTTTATGGTATAATTTACATATTATGCGCCCCGTTTTAGGTTAATGCGGGGGAAAATAAAATTGGAGGGGTTAACATGACATCAGACAGAATTCAAATTTTGATTGCCATGTGCTGTTACATGGCGGTCATTGTCTTGATTGGTGTTTATTATGCCAAGAAAGCAAACGAAAATTCTGAAAACTACTTTTTAGGCGGCAGGGGCTTAAGCCCGTGGGTTGCAGCCATGAGCGCGGAGGCTTCCGACATGAGCGGCTGGCTTTTGATGGGGCTTCCCGGCGTTGCATATTGGTGTGGCCTGGCTGACGCTGTTTGGACGGCAATCGGCCTTGCTGTTGGTACATATTTAAACTGGCTCATCATTTCAAAAAGGCTCAGGCGTTACAGCGTTAAAGTTGGGGCGATTACGCTTCCTGAGTTTTTCTCCAACAGGTTTAAAGAAAAGAAGGGCATTATCATGGCGATTTCTGCCCTGTTTATCTTAATCTTTTTCACGGTTTATGCGGCAAGCTGTCTGGTTACCTGCGGCAAGCTGTTTTCCACGCTGTTTCAAACATCTTACATTTGGATGATGATTTTAGGCGCGGTATTTGTTTTGTTCTACACATTCCTGGGGGGATTTTTAGCTGAGAGCGTGTCGGACTTTTTGCAGGGCATAATCATGATTATTGCCTTAGTGGCAGTTTTAGCTGTCGGCACGGCAAGCGCCGGCGGTTTTAACGCGGTTTTGGAAAACTCAAAGAATATTCCGGGATTTTTAGAATTTTTTGGCACGGCAACCCCTGCTTTAAATGAAAGCGGTGTTCAGGCTGTGCAGGCAGGCGCACCTGTGTTTGGCCCAAGGGCAACCTACAGCGCGCTGACAATTGCATCGGCTTTAGCGTGGGGGCTGGGATATTTCGGCATGCCTCAAGTACTGCTGCGCTTTATGGCAATCCGCAAGGAAAACGAGCTGAAAATGTCCAGAAGAATTGCAATCATCTGGTGCGTTATTTCCCTGATTGCCGCTGTTGTAATCGGTTTAATCGGGCGTACGCTGTATCCTACGGATTTGCTTACAAAGAGCTCGGCTGAAAATGTGTTTATTTTAATGTCAACCAATTTGCTGCCGCCGCTTTTAGCAGGTTTTGCCATGGCGGGAATTCTGGCGGCAACCATGAGCTCGTCCGACTCCTATTTGTTAATTGCATCGTCGGCTCTGGCGCGAAATATTTACAGCGGTTTGTTTAAAAAGAACGCAACCGACAAACAGGTTATGAATGTTTCAAGAATTACGTTGGTTATTATCACGTTGATTGCAATTGTCATTGCCTTAGACGAAAACAGTGTTATTTTCAGCATTGTGTCCTTTGCATGGGCGGGCTTTGGTGCGACATTTGGCCCGCTGGTGGTGTTCTCGCTCTTCTGGAAACGCATTAACAGCGCTGGCGCTGTGGCGGGCATGGTCGGCGGCGGAGCCATGGTGTTTTTGTGGAAGTTAGTGATTGCGCCGATGGCCGGCGGTATTTTCGCCATTTATGAACTGCTTCCGGCGTTTATTTTCTCAAGCCTTTGCATTGTTGTTGTGTCGCTTTTAACCAAGGCGCCGTCAGACGAGGTTGTGAAAGATTTTGAAGAGGTTCGGCTAAATAAGTAAAAAAAAATTACATTGCGCTCCGGCGGTTCTGCCGGAGCGTATGCGCGCATATAAGGAGAAAAACTAGAATGGATGTAAAAAAACAAGCACTGGATAAGCACTTTGAATGGAAAGGCAAAATTGAAGTAGTTTCAAGGACAGAGGTGAAAAATAGTCAGCAGTTATCCACGGCCTATACGCCCGGGGTGGCGGAACCGTGCCTGGCGATTCAAGCGGATGTAAGCAAGTCGTATGAACTGACCCGCCGCTGGAATTTGGTTGCGGTGATAACCGACGGTTCAGCGGTTTTAGGCCTGGGCGACATTGGACCGGAGGCAGGCATGCCCGTTATGGAGGGAAAATGTGTGCTGTTTAAAGAGTTTGCTGACGTAGACGCATTTCCCCTTTGTATTAAAACACAGGACGTAGATGAAATTGTAGAAACCATTTATAACATTTCCGGCAGTTTCGGCGGTATTAATTTAGAAGACATTGCGGCGCCCAGGTGCTTTGAAATTGAACAGAAGCTCAAGGAACGGTGTGACATTCCAGTATTTCACGATGACCAGCACGGCACGGCCATTGTGGTGGCCGCGGCACTGATAAACGCATTAAAAGTGGTTGGAAAAAAGATGGACGAAATTAAGCTGGTAATTAACGGCGCCGGTTCTGCGGGAACTGCCATTGCAAACCATCTGCTTCGGCTGGGCGTGAAACATCTTGTAATGTGCGACCGGTTTGGCATTTTGTGCGAGGGAATGGATGGGTTAAACGACGCGCACAAAGAAATGAGCAAAAGAACCAACCGTGAAAAGCAAATGGGTACGCTGGCCGACGCGCTTTGCGGAGCTGATGTGTTTATCGGTGTTTCCGCACCTAACATTGTAACCGAAGAAATGATTCAAAAAATGGCGGACAAGCCCATTGTGTTCCCTATGGCAAACCCCGTGCCGGAAATTATGCCAGACAAGGCACTGGCCGCTGGCGCAGCCGTGGTGGGAACAGGCCGGTCTGACTTTCCTAACCAGATTAACAATGTGCTGGCCTTTCCCGGAATTTTCAGGGGAGCGTTAGATGTCCGCGCGTCAGATATTAATGAAGAAATGAAAATGGCGTCTTCCTATGCCATTGCCGGCTTAGTGTCAGACGGGGAGCTCTGCGCAGAATATATTTTGCCGAAGGCGTTTGATCCCCGTGTGGGGAAAACTGTGGCAGAAGCTGTGGCAAAAGCCGCAAGGTTAAGCGGCGCGGCAAGAATTTAGCATAAAAATCCGGCGGAATCTCCGCCGGATTTTTTTATTTCGTTGACATCTATTTCCCGTTATAGTAAAATAAAAGAAAAGGCAGGAAAGGTGGTATTTTGTTTGAAAGAATGTGTTTTAAAAGATGGGCCGTGCACAAACTGCGGGGAGTGCGACCTTTGCGATTTAGATAAAACAAAAAAATGCGACAACTGCGGAAGGTGTATTGACACAGACGCAGCGTCGCGGGCAATAAAAATTGACAAAGTCATTATGGATTTATGATTTCGCAATACGATTTTTTTCGCTGTTAAATTTTTTGTGGGAAAAGTTATACTTTCCCGGAGACACGCCGACGAATTTTTTAAACACCCTGATAAAGTTGGCATAGTCGGAAAAGCCGCAGGCTAAAGCGGTGTCGGAAACGCTTTTTCCCTGGGACAAAAGTTTTTTCGCCTCGGAAATACGCTTCGACATAATGTATTTGGCAACGGTGGTGCCAAAACGCTTTTTAAACAGCTTGCAAAGTTGGTTCACCGAAACATAAGACTTTTTTGCCAGCCGTTCCAGCGTCAGTTCTTCAGAAAAATGGGCATTGATGTAGAAAATTGTGTTCATAATCATTTCGTCGTCGATATAAACTGCTTTTTTCGTTTCTGCGCGCTTCATAAAATATTGGTTTACCAGCACCAAAATGGTATTCACCGCGGCGTTTTTCAAGATGTCGTCCCCAAAGCCGCTGTCGCTGCGAAACAAAATAAAAAGCTGTTCAATTTCAGCAATTTCGCTGTCGTTTAAGGCAATTTTGTTGGAAATGCCATCGCCGCGGGTATAAAAACACCGAGATAAATCGGTTTCTTCGGTGGAGTTGGCAATGAAATATTCCGGGTGGATTTGTAAAACAAAACGGGCAAAAATCAGGTTTGGGTCTGCGGTAATTTTGTGGGGTTCGAACTGGTTTAAAATAAAAAGGTCGCCGTCGTTTACGTCATATGCCTTGCCGTCAATCAAAAAGCTTTTTCCGCCGGAAAGGCACAAAAGCACTTCACAGCAGTCGTGCACATGGATGTTTAGATCGGGATTTTGCTCCTCAGAATAGTAGACGCCGAAAGTGCGGGTGTCTGACGCGTGGGAAATTGCGTCCGCGCATTTGCTAAACAAAAACGGCATTTTCATTTCTCCCTTTTTCAGATTTGTCATGCTTTTTCTATTTTATCACGTTTGTGTGGAAATTGCAATAAAAAATGCAATAATTGCAAAGAAATTGCATGTAGTGTGTGATATTATAAGAATAAACGAGAGGAGGCTGGTGGTTATTTTAAAACTTTCTGTTGAAAACAAAAGCGGCGAAGTAGCGGCTGAATTTTGCGGCAATGTGATTGACACGGTTTTGAAACACTCGTATCAAGAAGGGGACAGACTGATTCTTAACATTGGAAACAAGGGCTTTGCCGAGGTGCAGTTTGACGAAACGCTGGCAAAAAGCGTGGTTTATCTTGCAAACGGCAGCTTTGAATTTCGGATTCCCTCAGAGAGCGAAACTTGTTATCACCCAAAAGCGTTCCGTGGTCCGGAGCACAAAATTTTTGCGCGGGCATTGGATGACGAGGAAAGCTTTGCATACCGCAATATCGCCTTAAACGCATGCGACAGGCCGGAGAATGCTCGTGTGTTTCCTCATGCGGAGGCAAATTTTGTTACCCGGGGAGACTCGTGCTTTTATGCCAGAAACGCCATTGACGGCGTGTGCGAAAACACGTCCCACGGAGCATATCCTTACCATTCCTGGGCAGGCGGCGCCAGAGAAGACTTAGAGTTTACCATTTGGTTCGGCGCAGAGGCAGAGGTAGACAAGCTGGTGTTTTTTTTAAGGGCTGACTTTCCCCACGATACCTATTGGAAGTCGGCAGACATTACATTTTCAGATGGAAGCGTTGTAAAAGCGGAGTTTTGTAAAACTGCTGAGGGACAGACCGTGACGTTTGACAAAAAGAAAACAACCTTTGTTCGTTTCAAAAACTTTAAACAAATATCCGAGCCGCTCTCGTGGGCTGCGCTTACGCAGGTTGCGGTTTACGGAAAATACATAAAAAAGGAGTTGGACACTTTGGAAATTAGAAATGCATCGAATTCTAAAGACGTTAAATTTTACACAACCGACAGATTAAGAGAAGAATTTTTAATCACAAACCTGTTCACAAAGGACAATATCCGCATGGTATACAGCCATATCGACAGGATTATTACAGCGGGCTTAATGCCGGTGTTACAGGAGCTAAAGCTGGAAGCAGGCAAGGAGCTTGCGGCGGACTTTTTCCTGCAGCGTCGTGAAATGGGCTGCATTAACATCGGCGGAAAAGGCATTATCACCGTGGACGGCACGGAGTATGTA
The DNA here is from genome assembly GCF_014384785.1 of Congzhengia minquanensis. NCBI lineage: Bacteria > Bacillati > Bacillota > Clostridia > Eubacteriales > Oscillospiraceae > Congzhengia > Congzhengia minquanensis. The sequence goes on along the minus strand of NZ_JACRSU010000002.1, from coordinate 262,166 downwards.
ATGGAACCCAGAGACGGTATTTACATCGGCATGGGCAACAAAGAGGTTACCTTTAAAAGCGTAAACCCCGACGAGCCCGCAAAGTTTTATATGAGCTCCTGCCCGGCGCACAAGTCTTATCCCATTGTGAAAATTGACATCAGCAAGGCGAAAAAGGTGCCCTGCGGCAGTGTGGAAGACTGTAATAAGCGCGTGATTAACCAGTATATTCATCCTGAGGTAATGCAAAGCTGCCAGCTTTCTATGGGACTTACCCAACTGGAGCCGGGGTCGAACTGGAACACCATGCCTTCCCATACCCACGACAGAAGAATGGAAGTTTATCTCTATCTCGATATGGATGAGGATAACGTCGTGTTCCACATGATGGGCGAGCCCAGCGAGACGCGTCACATTGTAATGCACAACGAAGAAGCGGTAATCAGTCCCAGCTGGTCAATCCACAGCGGCGTTGGCACAAAGGCATATTCCTTTATTTGGGCAATGTGCGGCGAAAATCAGGAATTTGACGATATGGACCATATTCAGACAAAAGATTTAAGATAGGAGGCAAATTTATGTTTCGTTTAGACGGAAAAGTTGCGCTGGTAACCGGCGCGTCATATGGAATTGGGTTTGCAATTGCAAAAGGCTTGGCCGGCGCAGGAGCAACCATTGTTTTTAACGATATTAAACAGGAATTGGTAGACAAGGGCTTAGCCGCTTATAAAGAAGAGGGAATTGAGGCTCATGGCTATGTGTGCGACGTAACAGATGAAAAAGCAGTAAATGCATTTGTGAAGGCCGTAGAAAAAGAAGTCGGCGTGATTGACATTTTGGTGAACAACGCAGGCATTATCAAACGAATTCCCATGTGCGACATGTCGGCCGACGAATTCAGACAGGTGATTGACGTTGACCTAAACGCGCCGTTTATTGTGTCGAAAGCTGTTATTCCTTCTATGATGAAAAAGGGCGGCGGCAAAATTATTAACATTTGCTCCATGATGAGCGAACTGGGCCGTGAAACGGTTTCCGCTTATGCTGCGGCAAAGGGCGGCTTGAAAATGCTTACCAAGAATATTGCCAGCGAATATGGCGAATATAATATTCAGTGTAACGGCATTGGGCCCGGATATATTGCAACTCCCCAGACAGCGCCCCTGCGCGAAAAACAGCCCGACGGCTCGAAGCACCCGTTCGATTCGTTCATCATCTCCAAAACCCCTGCGGCAAGATGGGGCAACCCGGAAGATTTGGCCGGCCCTGCAGTATTTTTGGCGTCGGAAGCTTCTAACTTCGTAAACGGCCACATTCTCTATGTAGACGGCGGAATTTTAGCTTACATCGGCAAACAGCCGTAAGATAAGAACTCTCAAATCCAATCAAAAAGCGGAAACGTAAAACTTTACGTTTCCGCTTTTTTCATATTAAAGCTTTCACCATGTTTTTCATGAACGCAAATAAAAATCCGAATAAAAACTCAAGCAATAAATAAACAGCGATAGAACGGCCGCTGGTTCCGCCTTTCTTTATGTAATAATATTTTTTTGAATTATCATCCATGGTTTTGCCATAGATAATTTCGTTTTCCGCGTGGCGCATGTAGACATAGTTTCCAAATAGACCATAACAAACCCATAATGCAAGAGAGAAAACCAGGTTAATTGGATAGGGCAACAAACGGCTAAAAACAAAGTTCGTTGAATAAACAATAGCACAAATGCCATACATTTTTCTATAAACCAACCAACAGTTTCCAAACAAAAAAGCTGCCCAATTCCAGCTTATCTTAGAATTTGTTACCCTCATTTTTTGGAATTTGTTTCTGTAATATACCTGGTTATCACAAATAAAATAAGCTAAATCATTCTCGTTTACAACGAGCCGCGCCTCATTAGGATTTTGCGTTGTGTATTGCTGATTTTGATCCCAATTTTGAAATGCATCCGATTTTTCATGGTCTACATTCAAGCTAGTACCGCATGCGGTACAATAGTTTTGTTTCGAATCACATTCCGCTCCGCATCCCGGACATTTTTTTAACGCCCCGGGGGTGGCAGTGTTAGATAAATTTTCATAATTCATCCTAAAATCTCTCCTTTTTAATTTTTTATATTATCGCTAAGCCGTTTTATAAATTCTTCGCGGCTCATTTCATGCACATTCCGAATGAGTTTAATGTTCATAGCCTGGGCGCGCTGTATAAAGGATTCCCGGGCGTTGTAATATGTCATCACCAAAATCTTTTTTGCATATTTGCCGCCGAAACGCTCTGCAACGGTGCTTAGTTTATACAGCTCACCGGAATCGACGCCGCCGTTTTTGCAGGAAATAAACACGGGAATAGCGCCTGTGGTTGCCAAAACGTCAATTTCATTTTTCACGTCGTCAAACTCATCCGGCGGGTTTTCCCAGTCAATTACCGCGCCGCTTACCGCACTGCCGACTAAGGAAGAGCCGCTTAAGGATTTGGCTGACAGCACGCACAAAAGGGTGTAAAGCTCTAAAACCGTGCCGGATTTCGACAGGGCGCGAAGCATTTGCTTATTTTTAAAAGTGAAGCGACGCATATCGCCAGTTCTTTTTTCAAATAAAATGCCCTTTGCAGTAAGCTGGGACAAAACCGATTCCATGCAGGCAATTTTATAGGAGCTGTTTTTTAAGCCGGACTTAAAGTAGTTTTGCGGAACGGAAAAGGTTAAGCCGTCCCGATCCAGGTTTTGTACGTCGGTTAAAGGGGAGAGCACCTCAATCGCGGCGTTCCAGTCCCCGCAGTTTTTGCGCAGAATATGCCAAAGTGCGATGACGTCGCGCTGCATGGTGCCGTCTAATTTCAATGGAACCGTTTTTCCGCTCCCAGGTGCGCCGTATTCAATCATGCCGCCGAACAGGGTAATGGCTTCGTCAACAGTCAGCGAGGCACTTTTTGTTTCCCTGGTTTCCCCGGAATTATGGAGAATGGTTTTCACCCTGCCGCTTCTGGGATTGATGGAATGCAGCGGAATATTGCGTTTGGCCGCCACTGCACCCATAGCCACTAAAATCAGCTCCTCGCCGCCGGTTAAATCGAAAACACAGTCGGGATAAGCGTCGATAAACCCGTTTAACTTTTTCACAACTGAAGCATATTCCGTGGTGTTAACGCTCTCAATTAATATTTTAGTGTGAATATTCTTATTTGCCAAAACCTGCGCCATGTTTTTTTGAAACGCCGCTAATTTTTTTAAGTCCCTGCCGAAAAGAACCACGCGCTCGGGCTGAAACATTAACGTGCCAATGATGTTTTCCAGCATTTCGCGGTCAAAAAATTCAACAATTGTCATAGGGTTCACCTGCACTTTGATAAAAATATCGGTCATTCTCTGAAAGATTTCGCACTGTGTGAAACGCAAAATAATATAAAAAAACCATAAACGCCGCAAAAATCAGCATGGAGAATTTATTTGCCTGAAACAGCAGAAAGTCGAAAAAACCATGGAGCAAAACAGGAACGCCCAGGGCAAAAACAAGGTTTAATTTAAAGGGCAAAAACCGTCCGTTTAAAAAATGCCGCCGCGACGCGGAATAAAACAAACCCATGAATATACCGAACATCATGTGCCCCGGGACGGAAAGCACCGCCCGAACCACACCGGTGTAAAATCCATTGGCAAAGACATACATAATGTTTTCAGGCGTGGCAAACCCCAGGGATATGAAAACAGCATAAACCACCGCGTCGAATGTGCAGTTAAATTCAGAAAGCCTCCAGCTGGCAGCATAAAGAGCAATTAGTTTCATCAGCTCCTCTGTCAGCGCCACAACGAAAAACGCATCGATTAAATTATAAATAACAACGGATTGAATGACCGCGGCATTTAAAAGTTTCGTTCCCAAAATTTCTATCACTGCCGCGGGAATTACGGTCAGCGTTCCGAAAAAGAACATTTTGGAGAGCACCCAGAGGGGTTCTTTTTCAACCCGGTCTTTCCTATACATATATAGCATTAAAACAATGGTTGGAAGCAGGGAAATTAAAAGCAGCCTTTTCATAAAATCGAAACCTTTACAAGTGGTATTTTTCTAAATTTTAACATAAATCATACGCAATGTCAAAAAAATTAATCCCCGCATTAATTTTTCTTTGAAAAACATGGGGAATTATGATATAATAATATAAAATATGCCATAAGAGGGGATTGTATTTGACAAAAAAAGAAGAATTTATCAATCTTTATCAAACCAATATTACACGCGAAGGCGGCGATAAGCTGTTAGAATATTTAGATTCGCCCCAAAGCGATTTTTTTACCGCCCCTGCAAGCACACGGTTTCACGGCGCTTTTGAGGGTGGGCTTTTGGAACATTCGTTAAACGTATACCATTGCCTGTGCGACTATTTGTCGCGGGATCGGGTAAAGAACACCTACAAGCTTTGCTATCCCGACGAGTCGGTTGCAATCTGTGCCCTGCTGCACGATTTATGCAAGGTGAACTGCTATGTGAAGGGAACGAGGAACAAAAAGGACAAACACGGCGTGTGGCAAACGGTGCCCACCTTTGAATATGCAGATGACATGCCCTACGGTCACGGAGAAAAATCTGTTTACATCATTTCTGGCTTTATGCGGCTCACCCGTGAAGAGGCCTTTGCCATTCGCTATCACATGGGATTTTCCGGCTGCGAACCGCAAAACAACATTGGAGCGGCCTTTGAAAAATATCCCCTTGCCTTTGCCCTCTCAACGGCAGACATGGAAGCAACTTACTTTTTGGAATAGGTGGTTATACGATGGATATGTCAGTGATCATAGACCCGATTGTTAAGCTGTTTATTGCAATTTTAATCGGGTTTGTGTCTGTTAAAGCAGGATATCTTTCGGCAGATATGCGAAATGTGCTGTCGAAAATCATTATTAAGGTTACGCTGCCGCTGATGATTATTACGTCGCTTTTGTCAAAAGATTTAAGCGGCGACACGGCAATGAATGCAGCGGTTGCGGCAGTTTCCGCCGTGGTGGTGATGACGGTTTTATATTTTTTAGGCCTTGGCACGGCAAACCTTTTCCGTTTAAAGGAACCTACAAAAACCCTCCATGCGGTTTTGAGCGGAAGCGGCAACGTGGGCTTTTTGGGCTATCCTGTTGCCCTTGCGGTTTTTGGAACGGAGGGTCTTTTTTATGCGGTGATTTACGGTATGGTGAACGACGCTGTTTTTTGGACGGCAGGCGTCTATTTAATCAACCGTTCCGGCGGTTCGCTGGTAGGCAGACAGGCTTTAAAAAAATTGGTTAATCCCAACACCGTGGCGTTTTTAATTGGAATTCCCCTTTTATTTTTCGGCGTTAAGCTTCCGCCGGTTTTAAACGACGCGTTTACCGGAATCGGCTCTTGCACCACTTACATGTCCATGCTGTTCATCGGCATGACGCTGGCGACCATTGACATTAAAAGCCTTTACAAGCGCGTGTCTATGATTGCGCCGGCGCTCATTAAAATGGTGATTGTGCCAGTGCTGGTCAGCATGCTGTTTGTGCATTTTGGCTTAAATCCTGTTACCATTGGCGCAGTGGTTTTAGAAATTGCAATGCCGGCGCAGACTGTTGCGTCTATTGTGGCAATGGAAGCGGGCTCCGACGAAAAATATGCTGCGGAGTATATCTTTTTTTCAACGCTTTTAAGTCTTTTGACACTGCCGCTGATCTACTACATAATGGAACGAATTATGGCGTAAAATAGTAAAGGAGTTTATCATAGATGCAGAGAAAAGATGTTTTCGTTTCGGAAGAGGAATTAAAACGGCAGAAAGAATTTGTGCAGCAGGTACGCGGGCTGTATGCTGAAAAAGGCAAAACGCCAAAAGCGCTTGTGGAAACCTATGGCTGTCAGCAAAATGAAAACGATTCCGAGCGCATTAAGGGCATGCTGTCTGAAATGGGCTTTGCCTTTACTGACAGCCGGGAGGACGCGGACTTTATTTTGTTTAACACTTGTGCGGTGCGGGAGGGCGCTGAAATGCGCGTTTTGGGCAACGTGGGGGCGCTAAAGCACTTAAAAGCAAGGCGGCCTGACTTAATTGTCGGCATTTGTGGATGTATGATGCAGCAGGAGCACATGGTGAAAAAGCTGAAGTCGAAATATAAGCATGTGTCGGTGATTTTCGGAACACACTCGCTGTACCAGTTCCCCGAAATTCTATATAAAGCCGTGTGCAAAAATGAGCGTGTGATTAGCCTGATTGACAGCGAGGGAAGAATTGCCGAGGACATTCCCGTATACAGGGAAAACACCGCCAGCGCATGGGTTTCAATTATGTATGGCTGCAACAACTTTTGCTCATACTGCATTGTGCCTTATGTGCGGGGCAGGGAGAGGAGCCGCGAGCCGGAGAAAATTTTAGAGGAAATTAAAAGCTTAGCACAAAACGGTGTGAAAGAAATTACCCTTTTGGGTCAAAACGTGAACTCTTATGGCAAGGATTTAGACCGAAATGTTGACTTTGCAGATTTGCTCTTGCTGGCAGATAAGGTTTCCGGCATACGCAGGATCCGGTTTATGACTTCCCACCCGAAGGACATGACGGACAAGCTGATTGAAACCTTGCCAAAGGTGAAAAAGCTGTGCGACCAAATCCATTTGCCATTTCAGGCGGGCAGCGACAGAATTTTAGAGAAGATGAACAGGCGTTATACAAAAGAAGGCTACATCCATTTAGTGGAGAGAATTCGGACGGCAATGCCAAACGCCGTGTTTACCACCGACATTATTGTTGGGTTTCCCGGCGAATCAAAAGAGGATTTTAACGAAACGATTGATGTGTTAAAGCGCGTGCGGTTTGACAGCGTGTTTTCGTTTATCTATTCCAAGCGGGAGGGAACGCCGGCGGCCAAAATGCCAAATCAGGTGCCGGAGGATTTAAAGCATAAGCATTTTGACGAATTGTTAGACGTTCAGAACAAAATTTCCCGGGAAATTAATGAAACCTATGACGGAAAGACCGTTGAAATTATGGTTGAAGGTTTAAGCAAAACGAACGAAACTATGATGTGCGGCAGAACAAGCGGCGGAAAGATTGTGAACTTTCCCAAAGACGACGCGCTTTCAGCCGGCGATTTTGTTCACGTGAAAATAACGAAAATAAGCACATGGTCCCTGACAGGGGAACGTGTTTAAACCTATAACAGAAAGGCAGAAAGATATGAACGATATTTTAGAAATGGCACAGAATTTGGGCCAGGCAATCGCAGATTCCGAAGAAATGAAAGTGTTCCACGAGATGGAAAAAATATTTTATGAGGATGAAGAGGCCCAGCGGGTGATGAACGAATATGAAGCGGAGCGGGCGAAAATGACCGTAAAAGCGAAAGAAACGGGAATGACGCCGGAGAGCTTAAAGCTTTTTCAGAGCGAGATGAAAAAAAGCATGGACAAGCTGATGGCAAACAAAACCGTGAAGGAATATTTAGAAGCAAAGTCAAATTTTAACGATATTATTAAAAAAGTAAATTCAATTATTTCGTTCTGCATTCAGGGCGAGGAGCAGGAGCTGGCTTCTGAGGGCGGCTGCTCTGGCAACTGCGGCTCCTGCGGGGGATGCCACTAACAAATAGGAGGGGTTATTATATGACACCAATGATGCGCCAATATTTGGACGTGAAAAAGAACTACCCTGACTCCATTTTGTTCTTTCGGATGGGTGATTTTTATGAAATGTTTTTAGACGACGCTATTTTAGCGTCAAGAGAATTAGAAATAGCGCTGACCAGCCGTTCCAAAGGGGAGGATGGGGAGAAAAACCCGATGTGCGGCGTGCCGTATCATGCGGCGGACGCTTACATCGATAAGCTGATTGCAAAGGGCTACAAGGTGGCGATTTGTGAACAGTTAGAAGATCCTGCCACGGCCAAGGGGATTGTAAAGCGGGATGTAATTCGTGTTGTTACCCCCGGAACGGTGATCAACTCGAAAATGCTGGACGAAAAAAAGAACAACTTTCTCTGCGCGGTTTATGGCCACAAAACAACCTTTGGCGCAGCATTTTCCGATTTAACCACAGGCGAGGTATTTGTTACCAGCGTCAGCGGACGGCAGCGTTTGATTGACGAAATTGCGCGGTATAGCCCCACCGAAATTGTGGTAAGCAGCGAGGTTTTTAAAAATACCAAGCTGCGGGACGAGCTTAGGTACCGGTTTAACGCATCGCTTGAAATGATTTCAGCCGAGCCTACTCGCGACAGCTGCGAACACTTGATTTACCAGTGGTTTCATATCACCGACTTGTCAGAGCTGCATCTTTCGGAGGACTACTTCACGGTAAATGCGCTGGGCATGATTTTAATGCATTTTGAAGAGACGCAGAAAATGCAGATTGGCCATATAAAGCGCGTCAGTGCCTACAGTGAAAATGAGTTTATGGACATTGACATTTTTACCCGGAGGAACTTGGAAATTACCGAAACCATGCGGAGCAAGGCGAAAAAAGGTTCTTTGTTGTGGGTGCTGGACAAAACAAAAACCGCCATGGGCGGCAGGCTGATGCGCTCTTTTGTGGAAAAGCCTCTGATTGACTGTGCACAAATTGCAAAACGGCATTATGCTGTGTCGGAGCTGTTTGAGGCTACAGATAAAAGGGAGCAGGCAATGGAGGTTTTGGAAGGGATTTACGACATTGAGCGTCTGCTGGGAAAAATCTCCTGCAAAAGTGCGTCGCCAAAAGAAATGATTTCTTTAAAACAGTCGCTGCAAAACCTGCCACAGGTGGAGTTTTTGCTGTCTGGTCTGAAAGCGCCGCTGTTCCGCCAGATGTATGAACGGATTGATACGTTAGAGGACATTGCAGAGCTGATAGACGCCGCTATAACAGAGGAGGACACGCCGATTTCGCTAAAAGACGGCGGAATTATTAAAACGGGTTACGACAGCCAGGTAGACGAATTTCGTAATCTGGCGGAAAATGGGCAGTCGGAAATTGCGAAAATTGAAGCGCGGGAAAAGGAACTCACCGGCATTAAAACCCTGCGTACGGGCTATAACCGGGTGTTCGGCTATTACATAGAGGTTTCAAAATCCTACCGGGACAGCGTGCCGGACAGGTATATCAGAAAACAGACGCTCACAAATGGAGAGCGGTATATCACAGAGGAACTGAAAGAATTAGAAACAAAAGTTTTGGGCGCTTCGGAATTTTTAAAAGCAAGGGAATATGAGCTGTTTTGCGGTATTCGCGACAAGGTAGCCGAGGCGGCGGCAAGAATTCAGACATCGGCCTCAGTTGTTGCACATCTTGATGTGATTTGTTCGCTTTCTGAGGTGGCAGTGAAAAACGGCTACACGATGCCCTGTGTTGACGCTTCGGATAAAATTGAAATTAAAGGCGGCAGGCACCCAGTGGTGGAAAAAATGCTGGACGATGCGCTTTTTGTGCCCAACGACACGTCGTTAGACTGCGGCGACAACCGGATGTTAATTATAACCGGCCCCAACATGGCGGGAAAGTCTACCTATATGCGCCAGGTGGCGGTGATTGTGCTGATGGCGCAAATTGGAAGTTTTGTTCCGGCAGAGAGCTGCCGCATTGGCGTGTGCGACAAAATTTTTACCCGTGTTGGCGCGTCGGACGACTTGTCTGCAGGGCAGAGTACCTTTATGGTGGAGATGACCGAGGTGGCGCAAATTTTAAAGCACGCAACAAAACGGAGCCTGCTGGTGTTAGACGAAATTGGCCGGGGAACCAGCACCTACGACGGATTGTCGATTGCTTGGGCGGTTTCAGAGTATATTGCGAACAAGAAAAAAATCGGCGCACGCACGCTGTTTGCCACACACTATCATGAACTGACGGAGCTGGAAAACAAGCTAGATGGCGTGAAAAACTATTGTATTGCCTGCAAAAAGCGGGGAGACGACATCATCTTTTTAAGGAGGATTGTGAAAGGCGGAGCGGATGAAAGTTATGGAATTGAAGTCAGCGCCTTAGCGGGTCTGCCAAAAGAGGTGGTTTCCCGTGCAAAAGAAATTTTAGCAAAAATTGACGCGAAGGAAGCCGACGTAAGCGGCGTTTCCAAGCAGCCACAGGAGGAAAACACAGACTTTCAAATTGGTTTTACCGACATTAAGAATAACCGTTTAGCGGAAGAGCTTTCCGGCCTTGATGTGACCACTCTAACCCCTATAGAAGCGCTCAACAAGCTTTATGAGCTGGTGAAAATTGCAAATGAATAAGAACAAAACGAAAATTTTTTGTTCTAAATGAATCATCTGCCCATATAATGTACCGTACATCAATACTTGAAGGGAGAAATACGGTATGTTAAATTGCGCGGAGGATAATGAAGCAAGAATTGTGGGGTATGTGGCAAGTGATTTAGAATTCAGTCACGAGGTGCACACCGAGGGCTTTTACAGGTTTATCATAATGTCCGACAGGCTGTCGGAAAATAAAGATACAATCGTTGTTACCATTTCTGAACGGATTTTGGCAGATGTTGAAATACCGGCGGGGACAAAGGTGGAGGTTACCGGACAGTTTCGTTCTTACAATAATTACAGCGGGGAAGGCAGCAAGCTGATTTTAACCCTTTTTGCACGGGATTTGCGCATTTCGGACGACTGCGAAAAATGTGAAAACGAAATTTATTTAAACGGATACATATGTAAGCCGGTGGTCTACAGGGTTACACCGTTTGGCAGGGAAATTGCAGACATATTGGTTGCGGTTAACCGCGCCTATAATAAATCGGATTATATCCCCTGCATTGCCTGGGGCAGAAACGCAAAGTTTGTAAACACCCTTGCCGTTGGTGCAAATATCAAAATTTGGGGACGGATGCAGTCCCGTGAATATCAAAAACGGGTTTCTGAAGATGAAACCGTAACCAAAACAGCATATGAGGTTTCTGTCAGCAAATTAGAAGCGGTGAAAGATGTGGAAACACAAGAAGAACTTTAAAATTAAGCGTGCAGGTTTGCCTGCGCGCTTTTTGCCATTGACAAATAAACAATTTTAAGATAAAATGCTTTTAAAAATACGAAGGAGACGCTACATGGAAAACAGAAAAGGATTGGTCACACACGCGGCGTTATCTTTGTCCGTGTGTGTGTTATACGGTTTGTTGCTGCTGACGCCGCTAAACGGCTATGTTTATACTACATTGCTGAAAATCGCGCTGTTTTTGGCTGTACCGCTTATTTTTGGAAAGAAAAAGCATACGAATGTAAAAGGTTATCTCGGAACCGTGAAAAGCAAAAAAATGATGGCCCTATCCTTTGCAGTAGGTGCGGGTATAATTATAATTATTCTAACGGGATATTTTCTTTTAAGACAATTTTTTGACGACCAGATGATTTTAGGATCACTAAAAAATGAGGGCATTACAAAAAGCAATTTTCCTGCAGTGTTTTTAAATATCATTTTTGTAAACGCATTTTTTGAAGAATTTTTTTTCCGCGGGTTTGTGTTCCGTGGTGGTTTAAAGATTGGCACAAAGCAGTATGCATATCTGTTTTCTGCCGTTTTGTTTGCGCTTTATCATGTCACTATGATTATGAACTGGTTTACGCTGCCAATATTTTTCCTTTGCATGGCGGGCCTTTTTGCCGGTGGGCTGATATTTAACTATGTCACGGACAAATGCGGCAGCATTTTTGGTTCCTATATAATCCATGCCGCGGCAAACCTGGCAATTAATGCAATTGGTCTTTATATCTTTATGAAATAAAACAAAAAATAAGGGACGCCTGTTTTGGCGTCCCTTTTCAAATGCAAATAATTATCTGATATTTTTATACATCGGGCCATAGGCTGCGCAGGCTCTGTAGTCTGCACCTTCTTTGTCCATACCAAATGCATTCCAAGCGGTAGGACGGAAAATTTTGTCGCCCGGCACGTTGTGCATGCTAACCGGAATACGGAGCATGGAGCAAAGTGTGATAAGGTCTGCGCCAATATGTCCGTAAGAAATTGCACCGTGGTTCGCGCCCCAGTTGTTCATAACATCATAAGCTGTTTTAAATGGGCTGCCTTCTTTGCCGTCGCAGCGCGGAGCAAACCATGTGCACGGCCATGTGGGATTTGTGCGTTCCATAAGCGTGTCGGAAACTTCATCAGGAAGGTTAACTGTCCAGCCTTCTGCAATCTGAAGCATGGGTCCAAGGCCCTTTACCAGATTGAGTCGGATCATAGTAACAGGCATTTCCGCTCTTGTTGTAAAGTGAGAAGAGAAGCCGCCGCCACGGAAGTTATCAAAGCCTGCTTCACACCAAACGGTTGCGTCGGTCATCTTCTTAATATCTTCATCGGTAACTTCCCACCATTTTTTCATAATGGCGTTGCCGTTCTCGTCTGTGCATTCGCCGCAGGCGTCAAGGCAGGCAGCACCAGAGTTTAGCAGGTGGATAATGCCGCCGTTTTCTTTTGCATGTCCTTCCAAATCATAACCGGTAACGCGCTTTGTTGCTTCCGGAGACCAGAATGTACGAACATCGGCAAAAATCTGCGCACGGTTTGTGAGAAGTTTGCAGAACAACATTCCCAAACCATTTAACACATCGTTTTCGGTGGCTAAAATCATAGGTTCTTTTTTACCTTCAAAGTCAAAAGAAGAGTTTAAAACGGCTTCCGGATAGTCGCAGTTAGGCCAATGGTCTGTCCACTGGCGCTGTCCCTGGAATCCGGCACAAATTGCATTGTGGCCAACCATTTCTTCCTCAAAGCCTTCGGGAAGGTTCGGGTTGCCCTTCATCAAATCTTTGATGATGCAGTACATTTTAATGGTAAATTCCCACTGCTTGTCTTTTTCTTCGCGGCTAAATTTTACAAAATCCGGGTTGTCATCCCGGCCTTCTTTACAATTTTCACGTGTCCAGGCCAGGGCTTTTTCATACTCTTCTTTATTGTAAATGCCCTCTTCCATGCGGCGGAGAATTTCTACCTCGTCAACTGACTCCACACGAAGACCTAAATATTCTTCCATAAACGCCTGATCCATAATGGAACCGCCGATACCCATACAAACGGAACCAATTTGCAGATAGGATTTACCGCGCATTGTAGCAGCAGCCACTGCGGCACGGCCAAATCTGAGAAGCTTTTCTTTTACGTCTTCGGGAATGTTTGTAACATCATCCCTGTCCTGCACTTCATGGCCGTAAATGCCGAATGCAGGAAGGCCTTTTTGCGCGTGGGTTGCAAGAACAGAAGCAAGATAAACCGCACCCGGCCGTTCAGTGCCGTTAAAGCCCCAAACGCCTTTAATCGTCATGGGATCCATATCCATGGTTTCAGATCCATAGCACCAGCAAGCAGCAACGGTTAATGTAATATCAACCCCGGCCTTGCGGAATTTTTCTGCGCAAGCAGCAGATTCAGGGGCGCGGCCGATGGTAGAATCAGCTACAATAACCTTAACGGGCTCGCCGTTTGAATAACAAAGATTTTCTTCAAAAAGTTTTTTTGCGGCCATGGCAAGCGCCATTGTCTGGTCTTCAAGGCTTTCGCGCAGCTTCATGGGGCCGCGTCTGCCGTCGATTGCCGGACGTATTCCGATTACCGGATAACCGCCGATTAATTCGCTTTTAGACATAAATACTACCTCCGTTGTTTTATTAATGAATATATTGGTTGTCCATAAAAACCTGATGTAAATATATTAGTCGTCGATCAAAACGGTTCTGGTTGCCGGGTCCCAATCGACGCTGGCGCCCAAAGATTCCGAAATTGCACGTACTGGCACCATGGTTCTGTCTCCTACAATCTGCGCGGGAACATCAATTTCAATGTCTGCGCCGTTTTTCTTAATGATATTCGTGTCGACCACCAAAGAGATGTTAATATCGTCCCGGCGCGCCGTAACCGTTCTTGTTGTGGGCTCCCAGTCAACAACCGCGCCCAACGCCTCAAAGATTGCACGCAGGGGAACCAGCGTTCTGTCGTTCACAATTACCGGAGGCTGGTCGAATGTTAAAAGCGATCTGTTAACGCTCACCATAATTTCTTCCGGAGCAGGAAGAGAGCCGTCAAACGGAATATCATGTTCTTTGGAAAAGGTTTCGGCGTAAGAGCCGGGAATGCCGACAATTGTTAAATCGAAACAGTTATAAAACGCGTCGCTGCTGATATAATAAACGCTTCCAGGCACGGTAATGGTTTTTAAAGCTTCGCAGCCCACAAAAGCGCCGCCTTCCACCCGTGTTATACGGTCTGACAACACAATGCTTTCTAATCCCTCGCAGGATAAAAATGCGCTGGAGCCAATTGTGGTCATAGAAGAAGGAAATTCAACCGTTTTCAATTTACGAAACGCGGTAAACGCGCCTTCCGCAAGCGACGTAATCCCGTCGCCGATTACTATGGTGTCAATATTGTTTCTTTCTTCATACCAGGGAATGTCCGTAAGATATTCATACGTCAAGGTCATATCGCCGCTGCCCTCTAAATAGAGCACGGAACCGTCAACCTTCCAGGTTATATTGCCGCCCAGCACATTGTCGGCTGCAAAAGCTGAAAATGCGCAGGTAAGCAGACAAACTGCTAAAAACAGACTAAAAAATGAATGAACCTTCTTTTTCATCATTTTATTTACAATCCTTTCTTATGTAACACAAAGTCAATAAATCACATCGTAATTATTATACTATAATCCAGCGCAAAAGTCAATGTAGATATGTAAGAAGAATATAGAAATTTTCTCTATTCCTTAGGCATTACGGCGTGGAGTTCTTTCATATATTGTTTTGGCGTTTTGCCCGTCATATTTTTAAAAACACGTGAAAAATGTGTCGGGGAATCAAAGCCGTTGGTAAACGCAATTTCGGTAACATTGTTTAACCCATTCAGCATCATTCTTCTGGCTCTGGTAATTCTAACGGTGTTCACATAGGTGACAAAGGAGGCGCCTAAATAGTCCTTAAACTGTCTGGAAAGCTGATATTTGTCTATATCAAAGGTTGATGAAATCATATCCAATGTGATTTTGCTGTGGCAGTTGTTGTTGATAAAATGCGCAATGGAAGTAAATTTTTTGGCAATGTCATCATCAATTTTAACAATTTCTTCGCCTACGCCCTTTTTGTTGATGAGCAGAATCAACTCGCAGAGCTTCAGTTTTAAGTGATAGTCCTTATAAAAATTGTCGTATAAATAAATCTGGAGAATGTCTTCAAAATATTTACGGATTTTTTCCCGCGTTTCATTGTCAAATTCAAACACATGGGTTTCCATATTGAAAATGCTGAACAGGGAATCGTCCGGCAGCATGTCGGAAATAAATTCTTTCTTAAAATTAATTAAAATCCTGCGTTTGGTAAGGGATCCGATTCCGGTGGCCTTATGCGCAAGATAGGGCGGAAGCAGCGCCACGTTGTTCTGGTTCAGCTCATACTTCCTGTCGCCGATGCACATCAGCCGTTTGTCGTGGGTCATATACATGATTTCATAGTGGTTGTGATGATGGTAAAACATCATGTTGACCTCGCCGTCGTAAATTTGCTCTTCAACGGCAAACAAGCTGGTAGTATCTTCCAGCAAATCCTCGGTAAAAATTTCCAAGGGAAAACACCTCCTGCGCAATAAATATTACTTTTACCTTAGTATATCAGGACAAAAACCATTTGTCAACACAAGATTTGTATAAAAATAATGTTGAAAAACGCAAGAAATGTATTGCACGCAAGTTGTTTTTAGTGTAAAATACAAGTAAAGAATCAATAAAGATTGTGTTTTAAGGGATTTGTCCGCCTCTCTCTCGTTCCCTGATATATTATATACCATTATACAAATACGGATAAGTCCCTTTTTACTAAAACAAAAATTCCCCAAACAATTGTTTGGGGAATTTTTTAATCTGTAATTGACCAGGTATGAACGCTTTTGTATGGATTTAGGGTTAAAATGTTTTCTGCTTTAATCCGTTCATCACACAGCAAAACCTCATTTTTAAAATAAAGCCCGGCCACAGGCCGCTGGGCGCTGTAAAGGCTTAAAATTTGTGAATAGTTTTCTTTTTGGGTCATAGAATCTGTTGCATTTTGTGCGTCTTTTATTTCGTCTGACAGTGCGCTGTCTGTCTGGCTCAGCTTTGAAAGCGTTAAAATGTCGTCAAAATCAAAGTTGGGCAAAAGTTCTGATTCACCAAGAAACAACTCATAATCACCCGATGAAATTTTTGATTGATAGGCTGCATAGGGCAGGGAACGAATTTTTATGTTAATTCCCAGTGCGGACAGGCTTTTTCGAACACTTTCGGCAATCAGCGTTTTTGTGGGACTGTCAGCGCTCACAAGCAGTTCAAATGATAGCTCATATTTTTTCGACAAAACCGTTTTATCCAAAATTCCGTTGCTGTCTGTATCAGCCCAGCCCTCGGCCGCAAGCAGCCCGCCTGCCCCGGATTGATTAATGCCGTAGAGGTCGGTATCCGAACTGTAGAGATAGTCTCCGGGGTGAACGGGCAGGGACGAAATAACGGCGTTTACGTTTCCGGCGGATAAAATGTCCTCCCGGTGAATGGCGGCAGAAACGGCGCTGCGCACCTTGGGTGTGTTGGCTTCCTTTTCTTTTGTGTTCATGCCCAAAAAAACAAACCTGCAGCCGTTGTAGGTTTTATAATTTAGCTTTTTTCTGGGGGTGTAGGTTTCAATGTCTGCCGCATATCCGGTAAGCATGTCAATTCTGCTGTTTTCCAGCATGCTGACTGCCGTTTCGCGGTCAGCGGCCATGTGAATGACAACAGTTTCAATATACGGCAAGGTGCCGCTGTGATGGCTGCGGTTCACTTTGAGCCGTATCTCCTTGTTTAACTGATATTCTGAAAGCTGATAGATGCCGCTGCCGGGAATTACGGAGCTCAAAACGTCGTTATTTTCACTTTTTGCGTGTTCCTCTTTACCGCCTTTGGGCATAATGGGAAAGTCCAGCAGCACGTTTAAATTTGCTGTGGGTTTTTTTAAATAAATTTCTACACGGTTTCCCTTCGCCGCCGCTCCTTTAATCATAGTAAGCCGGTTTTTATAATACCCGTTTGACGCAATAATTGTGTTAATTGATGCGGCTACATCATTAGCTGTAAGCGTTTCGCCGTTGGAAAACTGAACTCCGCTGCGGATTTGTACCGTATAGGTCAAACCGTCTGGAGACACAGAAGCATTTTCCGCAAGGTTTGCAGCAGCGGAAAAGTCCGACTGGGCGGTGTATAAACTGTCGTACATGAAAGATAGGACCTCGGCGTTGTGTTTCACCGAGGTCGTAAGCGGATTTAACGTGTCGGTATTATAAATGCACAGGTCTAAAATGTCGTTGTCTACCCAAGCCTCCGCTTTTGCCGCGGCTTCGGTTGAGTTTCTGCCCTCGCCGGCCCCTGTTCCTGCGCTGTTATTTTGCGCGCAGGAACAGGCAAGCGGCACGGCAAGAAGCAGGACACAAATTGCTGTGACAATCCGTTTCAAAGCTTCACCTTCACCTTTCCAAATCCAAATAACGCGCCGTTATTGCGCATTAGCATAATCTTCATACCGCGGCGGGTTACATTCCGGGCACTGCCAGAATCCCACCATTTTGATGTATTCCCACGAAACTTCATTTGTTTCTTTTCCCTCTAACAGCTTGCAGTTTTCTAAATGATAGGTCAGCTTGTCCACGTTAGACTCTGCGTTCTGAATCATAAACACCTTCGGCGCATTTTCTTCTTTTACCACTTCTTTGTTTTCTGAAACAGCGGGAAGGTCGTTTTCCTGAACGCTGTCGCCGGGTGCTGTATTATTGCTGTTGTCCGGGGCAGCAGATGCAGACGGGCTGCTTTCGGGTGAAGTTGACGCAGCCGCAGACTGGCTGGGCGCAGCGCTGCTTTGACTGTTATTATCTTTTTTGGCACAGCCGCAGGCGGAAAAAAGCCCAACTGCAAGCAAGAGTGTTATTGATAAAAAT
Organism: Congzhengia minquanensis; assembly: GCF_014384785.1. Classification (NCBI taxonomy): domain Bacteria; kingdom Bacillati; phylum Bacillota; class Clostridia; order Eubacteriales; family Oscillospiraceae; genus Congzhengia; species Congzhengia minquanensis. The sequence continues at coordinate 244,288 of NZ_JACRSU010000002.1, read as the reverse complement.
ACAATTTTTTTCATTGCTTTACTCCTTTTTATTATAATAAGTTTTCCTTAATATATGCGATTGTTTTGGAAACTGCTTCGTCTGCGCTTACATCTTCAGCATCGCCGCCGCTTCTGAATTTAAACTCGCAAATTCCGTCAGCCGCTTTTTTGCCTACAGTAATTCTCACCGGAATTCCAATTAAATCTGCATCTTTAAATTTCACGCCGGCACGTTCCTGGCGATCGTCAATTAAAACTTCAATGCTGTTTTCTTTTAACTGTTCATAGATTTCTTCCGCAAGCTTTGCCTGGGTTTCGTCTTTTACATTCACCGGAACCACGATAGCCTGATAAGGTGCAATGGCCAGCGGCCACACAATGCCGTTTTCGTCGCTGAGCTGTTCAATGGCAGCTGCAATGGTGCGGCTCACGCCAATGCCGTAACAGCCCATGATAATGGTCTGCGGTGTGCCGTTTTCATCTAAGTATGTGCAGTCTAACGCATCCGTATATTTTGTGCCTAATTTAAAGATATGGCCCACTTCAATGCCCTGTGTGGTAACAATAGGCTTTCCGCATTTCGGACAGGGATCACCGGGCTCAATGGTGCGCACGTCAGTAACCTCGGCTTCAAAATCCTCTGTATTTACATTAATATAATGATAGTCCGTTTCATTTGCGCCAACAATAAAGTTAGACATAAACGAAACTTCTTTGTCCATCACGACAGGAATTTTAAGCCCGATGGGGCCTGCAAACCCAACGTCAGCGCCGGTTACCTCACAAACAACGTTTGGTGCGGCAAGCTCTAAGTCATCGCAGCTAACACCTAAATGGTTTGCAAGCTTCACTTCGTTCACTTCACGGTCGCCGCGAACCATTACGGCAACTGTTTTTCCGCCGCCGGAATAAATTAAGGTTTTAACAAATTTTGAGCTGTCTGTGTTCAAAAAGTTCACAAGCTCATCAATGGTTTTTACGTTAGGGGTATGAATCTTTTCGCGGGGAAGTGCGCTTTCCTTTTCTAACTCAACCGCAATGCATTCCGCCTTTTCAACATTTGCCGCATACTGGCATGCAGGACAATGACAAATGGTGTCTTCACCCACTTCAGATTTTACCATAAATTCCTGCGAGCCGGAACCGCCCATGGCGCCGGAGTCTGCATCAACAACGATATAGTCAAGTCCCAAACGGTCGAAAATCTTGCAGTAAGCGTGATACATCTTGTCGTAGGATTCGTCCAACCCCTCCCAAGTGCGGTCAAAGCTATAAGCGTCTTTCATCACAAATTCCCGGGAACGGATAATGCCAAAACGAGGACGGCTTTCGTCCCTGTATTTATTTTGAATCTGATATAGGGTAACAGGAAGCTGACGGTAGGATTTTAAGCAGGATTTCACCGTGTCTGTAAAAATTTCTTCATGGGTGGGGCCTAAGCAAAAGTCGCGGCTGTTGCGGTCTTTTAAACGAAACATATTGGCGCCGAACACGTCCCACCGTCCTGAAGCCTGATAGGATTCCGCCGGAAGCAGGGCAGACATTAAAAGCTCCTGGGCGCCGGCGCTGTCCATCTCTTCGCGAACAATATTTTCAACTTTTCTAAGCACACGGTAACCCAGCGGCAGATAGGAATATACCCCGGCCGCAAGCTTTCTGATAATTCCCGCCCGAAGCATCAGCTGATGGCTGATGGTTTCCGCCTCGGCAGGAACCTCCCGGAGCGTGCTTAAAAACAATTCTGACATTCTCATAAACTAACATAGCCTTTCTGCCCACTTAAAATGAATGTTTGCTGCGCTGCCATACGCGGGCATATGACAACAACTTCTCTTGTATCTTTTCAAATAGTTACTTAATATAATAATATGAAACGTAAAGCCTGTCAACCGTTTTTAAGAAAATTTGGCGAAAAAAATTTTGGCACTGTACTGCTGGATTTTCACAAAAATGAAATAAACAAAAATGAAAATTGCAAAAATTAGTGCTTGAACCGAGAAAATAAAAGAACAATCTGTCTAAAATGAAATGAAACATATAAAACAAAACAAAATCTATTGACTTTATTATAAAAATAAGGTATAATATTCCGCAGAAGCTTAGAGAAAAATTATGCAAAGCAGGTGAAGCCATGGAAGGCGAAAACAAGGAATATTTAAAAAGCGCGCTGGAGCAGTGGTGCAGTGTGATTGAACAGAACACACAAATTGAACCCGGCTACTATGACAATTATAAGGTGAAACGCGGCCTGAGAAACAGCGACGGCACAGGTGTTTTGGCAGGTCTCACCAATGTGGGCCAGGTGCACGGCTACATCATGTATGAGGACGAAATGATTCCTGATGACGGAAAGCTCAGCTACCGCGGTGTTGACGTCACTGACATTGTAATGGCCTGCGAAAAAGAAAACCGGTTTGGTTATGAGGAGGTTTGTTACCTTCTGTTGTTCGGAAAACTGCCTACGCAAAAGGAGCTGGACGATTTTAAAGCGTTGGTCGGCGCAATGCGCCCGCTTCCCTTTGGTTTCCGCGAAGACATGATTATGAAAACCCCCAGTAATGACATTATGAACAAGCTTGCAAGGTCTGTTCTCTCCATGTATTCCTACGACAACAACCCAGACTCCACCGATTTATATAACATCATCCGTCAGTCCATTCTGCTGTTTTCCAGAGTTCCCACCATGGTGGCCTATGCCTATCAGGCAAAGGCTCATTACTTTGACGGTAAAAGTCTGTATATCCACAACCCCCAGCCGGAGCTTTCCATGGCGGAAAACTTCCTATATATGATCCGGCCGGACAATCAATATACCGATTTGGAAGCAAAGGTTTTAGACTTGGCCATGATTCTGCACGCAGAGCATGGCGGCGGCAACAATTCGGCCTTTACGACCCGGGTGGTTTCTTCAACTGGCTCGGATACGTATTCGGCCATTGCCGCGGCGATTGGTTCGCTGAAGGGTCCAAAACACGGCGGTGCAAACCGCAAGGTTATGGCAATGATTGAAGACTTTAAGGCCAATGTAGACGATATGAACGACCGCGACGCTGTGGCAAACCACATTGCAAAGCTGTTGGACAAAGACGGATTTGACCATTCCGGCCTGATTTACGGTATGGGCCATGCCATTTACACAAAGTCTGACCCCAGAACCGTTCAGCTGAAGAAAAAAGCGGAGGAACTTGCAGACGTTACGGGAAACATGAAGGAATTTAAGCTCTACAGCCTGATTGAAGAGCTCACCCCGGAGATTTTTGCGGAGAAAAAAGGGAAAAAGCACATGTGCGCCAACGTGGATTTGTATTCTGGCTTTGTTTACAAGTGCTTAAACATTCCACCGGAGCTTTACACTCCCATGTTTGCAATCTCGAGAATGGCGGGTTGGTGCGCCCATAGAATTGAAGAAGTGATGTATGGCGGCAGAATTATCCGCCCGGCATATAAAAGCGTTTGCGGAGCGGGAGATTATGTTCCCATTAAAGATCGAGCATAACGAAGAGCTTTGCCGTTCTTTTGATCATAAAAAGGAATTCGATAAAAACGTGATAGATAAGGGGTGCGGCAAATTTTGCCGCACCCCTTTTTGTTTAGTAGAAAACGTTAACTGCCATATTCTGTGCGCCGAATAATATGGTTTTGATAGCTTAAATCCAGCTCGTTAAAATAACCGCTCCAGCCCCAGACGCGCACAATTAGGTTCGGATAGTTCTCCGGGTGCTTTTGGGCGTCGAGCAGACGTTCCCTGTTGATGGAATTAAGCTGCAGCTGGTGGCCGCCCAAAAGGATATAGCTTTTCACAAGCATTGCAACCTTTTTGATGCCAACGTCATTTCTTAAAACGGTGTCGTGTATTTCAATGGTCAGCGGCCCGCCGTTCACAATATTGCATAAAGGATACTTGGTAAAGGACTGCATTACCGACAGAACACCCGCCGTTTTCGCATCCAGCGCGGGGGAAAAACTTGAAGAATAGGCCTCTTTCGCCTTCCTGCCGTCAGCGGTGGCGGGACACTTTTCCCCTTTCCAGATATATTCCATTGCACTTCCTGTGCCTGCCCTCCAAACTCCGCCGTGTCCATTTTTCTTGTTGTTTAAGTGATTGGAGAAACAGTCCATTAAGTCACAGGCAATGCTGTCGACATAGTCGTCGTTGTTTCCCATTTTAGGGCTATTTCTAAGTTGATTACGAAGCTCGTCATGGCCACGAAAATTATTTGCCAATGCGTTTAAAAGCTCCGATTTTTCAATCGTCTTCTCGTCAAAAACATTCTTTTTCACCGCAGCCAAAGCGTCGGCGGCATTAGCAATTCCGGCGCCATGACAGCCAAAATTATGATATTTTGCCCCGCCGTCATACATATCAGCAAGACATTCGATACAGCCGTCGATAAAAATGGACAGAAGCGGACGCTTAACAACTTTTTGTTCCCGGCGTGAATGAATTAACATGCCACATTCAATCTCAATCTCTTTTTTTACACAGTCCATCAGTTCATCAAAATGTTTACACTCTGTCAGCTTTGCAACAACTGCCCGATTCACAACGGCCGGAAAGTCCATTGTTTGAATGTTTGGAACATCGGCCCCGCAATTCGGTATAATAAATTCCCAACACGCGGCTACCACATAGTTTACAGCGTCTTCATGCTCATATCCCAGCTTTAAAAGGCCGGGAATGACAACGTCGTCGTTGCAGTATTGCGGAAACCCTAACCCCTGCTTGGTGAGCAAGGTGGCAAACTCAAAAATTTCGTCCGGCGTGTTTTTGCCAACCCGTAAATTAATTTTTGGGTCAATCAGATTTAATTCTAAAGAGGCTTGCATACACATTTGCGACAATTCGTTAAATTGGCTGTTTCCAGCCTTATCAAAGCCGCCCAGCACCAGGCTTTGTCCGTTGTCCCCCTGCTGCACGCCGGAGTAAAGGTCAGTATCCCGGTTTATCGCAATGAAAAAAGATTCTAAGGTTTCAAAAATCTCATTATCCTGCACACCGCAAGCTTTGTCATGCAGATAAAACGGATACATATATTGGTCAAAACGCCCCAGGCCTAAGTGGTCGACAAAAGAAATCCGCAAGAAATAAATGCAGATTTTTAGAAACACACAGGCCTCATAAAACGATTCTGCCCCTTTGTGAGGAACCTTTTTTAAAGCGCCATACAGCTTTAAATTGCCGCTTGCTTTGGCAGCTGTTTTGTATTGACTGCAAAATTCCAGACACAAATGAATACATTTTGCCATGTTTTTGCCGTAGGCTTTTTTCTCCGCATCTGTAGTTTTGGCAACCGCTTTTCCAATTTGGTCTAAAACCGCATCAAAGCCCTGGGAGATAATGCGGTAATAATTCGGCGTAACATTGCCGCCATAGGGTGGGATGGTCAAATCAGTGCTTCTGTTAAAACCAAATTCGTCGTTTTCCAAGAAAGAAGGCTTTTCAAGTGCTACGATTTTCTGAAAATTATTGATAAAGTTTTCCGACTTTTTAATGTCGTCAAACATGGCGTCCTCAATATGTTTCCGCTTTGTTTGATAAGCTTTGCTGTTCAGCTGTTTTAATTGAAGTTCAATTTTTTCAGTCATACAATCGCTCCGTTCACATAATTTTTGTGCGTATTCCAAACGACCAAAACAAATCCTGGCGGGGTTGGGGCGGCGCAGCTTCGTCAAAGCCTGGCGCATAGTTTCTTTGAAGCATTTTATACTTTCCGCCGGCCATTTTGTTGTATGGTAGCAGCTCGGCGTAAGAAACATGGTTATCGTTTAAAATCTGCGCAAGCTGTGTCAGATTGCGCGTTGAATCAGTTACACCGGGAATGAGCGGAATTCTCACAACATAAGGTACGCCGCTTTTTGCAAGTGCCGAAAGATTCCGTAAAATCGGCCGGTTCGAAACGCCGGTATATTTGATATGCATGGCATCGTCGGCCAGCTTTAAATCGAACAAAAAATAATCTGTTATATTTAATGCATTGCAAAAGGTATTTGCGTCGCAATAGCCGCTTGTTTGAATTGCCGTATGCAGTTTGTTTTTCAGCTTCATAATACATTCAAAAAGGAATTTACTTTGCAGAAACGGCTCGCCTCCGGAAAAGGTGACCCCGCCGCCGGCATTTAAAATCCGTTTGTTTTTTAACAGCGTTTCACACAGTTGACCACTGCTGACGGTTTCACCGCACACCCGAATTAAATTGATTGGACAATTTTTTATGCTTTCCTCAGTAAAAGAAATGCTGCCATCTTCTTTTTGCACGCTTGTTTGCAAACAGGCTCCGCACCCAATGCACCCGTTTGGACTTTTAATCATTTCGCTTTCCTTAAGCTGTCCCTCGGGGTTGTGGCACCAGCTGCACCGCAGCGGACACCCCTTTAAAAACACCGTTGAACGGATTCCTGGCCCATCGTAAACAGAAAATTCTTCAATGGAAAATATTGTTCCTGTCATTTGCTCACCCCACATATTTCATTATATCAGCGCAGGTTGACAAAGCAAGCAATATGTTATATAATTATAGACAGAATTTAAGATTTGGAAGGGTAAATATGATTCAGCACCAGACATCAAATTCCTGCGGAAACTATAACTATAATGCCTTTTTATATTCAGATATTTCCTATAGCGCACATTTTCACAAAAATTATGAGTTAATTTACGTTCTTAAGGGCACGGTGGAGTTGTCTGTAAACGGAAAGCCTGATGTGCTAAAGCCTGGTGAAATGATTCTTATTTCTCCCTATGCCGTACATTCTTTTGCTGTGGACGGGAAATCTAAAATTTGGGTTGGCGTGTTTTCGGAAGATTTTGTTTTGAGCTTTTCAAAAGCCAACAGTCAAATCAGCTATTCAAAATTTAAATGCGGTTTGAAGCAGGAAGCCTTTTTAAAAGAACATCTGTTTTTTCAGGGACAGCCGGAGTTATATTTGGCCAAATCCTGCCTTTATCTGGTGTGCAGTGAATGTTTAAAACATGCCGTTGCTTTTGACATGAAATCATCCGATGAGTTTCGGAACCGGGTAATTGCATTTATATCAGAAAATTTAAGCGACGAAATAACCCTAGGTAGTACGGCTGCGGCTTTGGGCTATGAATATCACTACTTTTCAGCCTTGTTTCACCGCTGTTTTAACATGCATTTTAAAGAGTTTATTAATATGTTCCGCTTTGAATTTGCCTGTGAAATGCTGTTGCACACCAAGGCCGACATCGCATTTTTAGCAGTGGAGTGCGGGTTTCAGAGCATTCGGAATTTTAACAGAATATTTAAAAAATTTAGTGGACATACCCCCACGGAATATAGAAAACAATTGCAATCAGAAGATTAAATTTATAGGAAAGGTGTGAAATTTTGTGGATTTTAAAATACATTCCGACTACCGGCCCACAGGCGACCAACCTGAGGCAATCAATAAACTGACCGACGGAATTTTGCGCGGCGAAAGGGAACAAACGTTATTGGGCGTTACCGGTTCGGGAAAAACCTTTACCGTGGCAAACGTCATTGAAAAGGTGCAAAAGCCTACGTTGGTGCTGGCCCACAACAAAACCCTTGCAGCCCAGCTCTGCAGTGAGTTTAAGGCATTTTTTCCCGAGAACGCCGTTGAGTTTTTTGTTTCCTATTACGACTACTACCAGCCGGAGGCATATATTCCCCATACCGATACCTACATTGAAAAGGACTCAGCGGTGAATGAAGAAATTGACAAGCTGCGCCACAGTGCTACTGCGGCGCTTTTCGAGCGGCGCGACGTTATCATTGTTGCCAGCGTGTCGTGTATATACGGCTTAGGCGACCCAATCGACTACAACGAGCTTGTGATTTCCCTGCGTCCGGGCATGGTTCGCGACAGGGACAGCATATTAAAAAAATTAGTTGAAATTCAGTATGAACGAAACGATATTAACTTTGTCCGCGGGAAGTTCCGCGTGCGGGGGGATGTTTTAGAGGTGTTCCCCGCAGAGAGCAGCGACAGCGCCATTCGGATTGAGTTTTTCGGCGACGAAATTGACCGCATTACTGAGATTGACGTTGTGACGGGTGAAATTAAGGGCACTAGAAACCATGTGGCAATTTATCCCGCGTCCCACTATGTTACTACAAAAGAAAAAATGGAAAAAGCCATCGGCACCATTGAAGCAGAGCTTGCGGAGCGTGTGAAGTATTTTAAAGAAAATGATATGCTGCTCGAGGCCCAGAGAATTGAACAAAGAACCACTTATGACATTGAAATGATGCGGGAAATTGGCTTTTGCCAGGGCATTGAAAACTATTCGCGCCACATCAGCGGAAGGGAGCCGGGCTCGGCGCCGTTTACCTTAATGGACTATTTTCCGAAAGATTTTCTTTTGGTCATTGACGAATCGCATGTTACGGTTCCTCAGGTGCGGGCAATGTTCAACGGCGACCAGGCGAGAAAGCAATCCCTTGTGGATTATGGGTTTCGCCTGCCCTCGGCCTTTGACAACCGCCCTTTAAACTTCAACGAATTTGAAGGAAAAATTAACCAGGTACTTTATGTCAGTGCCACGCCAGCCGACTACGAGCGCAGCCGCTCTGTGCAGATTGCAGAACAAATTATCCGTCCCACAGGTTTGCTTGACCCGGAGATTATAGTGCGTCCCGTTAAAGGGCAGGTGGATGATTTAGTTGGTGAAATTCACAGCCAAACGGAAAAGGGAAACCGCGTTTTAGTTACCACTTTAACGAAAAAAATGGCCGAGGATTTAACCGACTATCTGCGTGAGATGGACATTAAAGTGAAATACCTCCATTCCGACGTGAAAACCATTGAGCGCATGGAAATTGTGAAGGACTTAAGGGAAGGCCTGTTTGACGTGCTGGTGGGAATTAACCTGTTAAGGGAGGGGTTAGACATTCCTGAGGTTTCATTGGTTGCCATTTTAGACGCGGACAAGGAAGGCTTTTTGCGATCGGAAACATCGCTTATTCAGACGATTGGCCGCGCAGCAAGAAACGCAGACGGCAAAGTAATTATGTATGCCGACGCAATTACGAACTCAATGGAGCGCGCCATTACTGAAACCAACAGGCGGCGGAAAAAACAGCAGGAATATAACGAACAGCACAACATTACGCCCCAGTCGATAAAGAAAAACATCAGAGGCGTAATTTCCGCTTTGGGAGAGGCACCGGACGAAACCATTGCAGACGTTAAAATTTCCAAGAAAATGGACATTCATTTGCAGATTGAAATTTTAACCGAACAAATGAAACTTGCGGCCTCAGAACTGCGGTTTGAAGACGCGGCCTCAATCCGCGACAGGATTAAGCTTTTGCAGAACAAGAAAAAATAAAGAAAAAAAGAAAGATGCAGCATACACCACAGGAATTGGTTTTACTGCATCTTTTGTTCACTCCCTGACCGGGAGAACGAAAATTATTATACTGGATTTTATTTTAAATTTCAAGATATTTTTATGAAAATTTTGTCACATTTTTGTGACGTGTTTTTCGTTACATTATAAACCCGCCGTTTGGGCTTAACACCTGCCCGGTGATGAAGGGCGCAAGGGAATCAGACGCTAAAAAAAAGATTGACTTTGCCACATCAAGTGCAGTGCCGATTATTCCCAGAGGCGTTTCTTCTTTTAAACACTCTAAATCCTCCGGTAAAAGATTACTGTTCATATCTGTATCAATTACGCCCGGGGCAACGCAGTTTACGCGGATATTTGATGGCGCAAGCTCCTTTGCCAGCGCTTTGGAAGCGCCGATAACTGCCGCCTTTGCAGCGGAATAGTGTACCTCGCAGGACGCGCCGCAAATGCCCCAAATGGAGGAAACGTTTACAATTGCCCCCTGTTTTTCGTGCACCATCAGCGGCACAACAGAAGCTGTGGTGTTAAACATGCCGCCTACATTTACCGCAAACATACGGTTCCATTCTTCAAACGTAACGTCGGTAAACAGCGATTGCTTCGCAACCCCTGCGTTGTTCACCAAAACGCCGATGCCGTTGAAACAAGACGCGGCCCTTTCAACCATTTCAGCGGCCTGGCTGGGGTCAGCCACATCCGCTTGCAGTAAGACGCCTTTTCGTCCCAAAGACGTTACCTGCTGCAGCACATTTTTTGCAGATTTTTCTTCTTTTAAAAAGTTAATGCCAACGTCAAACCCGTTTTGTGCAAAATAAACTGCGGCTGCTGCGCCAATTCCGCGGGAAGCGCCTGTAATTAACACTGTTTTTTTCATTCCGTTTCTCCTGCGTTAAAAGATTTATAATTTATTATATCAAACAAATTGGGTTATTTCAAGCCTGGGGCGGTAAAGCTTCTCCGTTTTCGCCCTCTTCCGGTGCAGGCGCTTCAATTTCACCTTTTACTTTTACGGCAATGTCCTCTTTATATTCGGCCTTTACCGTCACCTCCACGGTGGTATCGTTAATAGCCCGGTACGAGTCGGAAACGGAAAGCAGCTCTGAGTCCGGCAGGGTTTCGTCATCAATCTGGTTTTTCAAAATTTGTGCGCCCTGGGCTGCTATGCTTTCTTCCGTGTGCAGTTCTTCAGAAAGCGTTACCTCTTTAAATTCCCGTGATATCAGCGTGGCACCCAAATAGTTTCCAAAAACAGAGAGCTCATGTTTGTTTTCTGTTATGTCGCTGTTTTCATAGGGCGGGTTGCCGGAATGGAACAGGTGGATTTCCCTGCCGAAAATTTTCAGCGTATACTGCTTTTTTTTGTTACCCGTTTGGGTGCGGATGGTAGAAATACGCGAAAACTGCTGTGTTTTTTCATACCATACCCGGGCATAAATCTGTGCGTCAGACTGCACGTATCGAATTTCAGACTTTAAAGAGCTTGGAATTTTACCCGTTACCAGCACCGTGTCCTTTAAAACTGTGTCGCCGATGGAAACCACCGGGATGCCGCCCCGTACGATTAATGAGTCAATTACCGCGTCTTTTGCAGCTATGATGTTGCAGTAGTCGTCGGGATTAAAAATTTCCGGTACGGGAACCCGCTCTCTGACGTCTACAATAATTTTTGAACCGTGCTTGTCAACCCACAGCCAGGAAAGGGCAGGAATTTTTAACATGGTTTTATTTTTTAAGGTGCGCTGGTCTATTTTCGATTTTAAAACACCGCATTTTAAACCTTCTTCTTCTAAAACCGCTAAAATGTCGGCGGCTTTCACCGTTTCGTTTCCGCGCACTTCAATGTCCCACACAAACTGGTTGGCCATAACCACGAACAGGATAAATATAAATATACCGGCCAGCATAATTTTTCGGCGGCGGTATTGCTGAAGGATAAAGGGGAAACCGTGCCGGGCATTGATTTTTACATTCACACCTGTGTTATATGCAATTTTCGGAAGCTTTTTAAATGCACGCACAGAAATTTTGCACCGTATGGTTCTGCCCGAAATTCGTGTGATGTCCCACAGGAGAATGTTTTGAGCGGTGCAGACATTTAAAAAACGTTCCGTAAAGTTTCCGGTAACTGTGATAACCAGATACCCCCTGAAATAAGAAAATAAAGCCGGGATAAACATGGCGACCTCCTATGCAAACTCAATCGCGGTGATAATGCCTTTGACGCTGATTTCGTCATCGGTTATAATGGTAATGTTTAAATTCTTGCCGTTAATATTGATAAACTTATCTTTGCAGGCAAGTTTAATTGCTGTTTCTTCATATTCTAAAACGGTTTTATAATTTTCAATTCGAATTTCCGTGTTGTCGCAAACCGTGATTCGCGGAATGTCAAACACTACGTCTTCCGGAATATCAAAACGGCCTACGATTTTTTTAGAAATCGATTCGCTCTTTTTTTTTCGCCTTTTCATATCACGTTCACCTCATGTAATACTTATGCGGCAGGCTTCATAATAATTACATGAGGTGAGCAGGATGAAAGCAAAACATATTGTCATTTATATACTGTCTGCGGCAGGTTTGGCGCTTGTGGTCTGCGGCGCAGGCACGTCTATGGAGGCGGCAAAAAGCGCACTGGTTCTTTGCGCTCAAACGGTTATTCCCTCGCTGTTTCCCTTTTTTGTTATATCCTCTTTCATGGTGAACACGGGGTTTGTCAGCTGTGCAGGAAAAATAGCGGCACCTATCTCCAGACGGCTTTTTAAGGTCAGCGGCAGCGGAGCAGTGGTATTTGTAATGGGAATTTTATGCGGTTATCCCACAGGGGCAAAAATGGTTTCAGAACTGTACGAAAACAAGGAAATCAGCCGAAATGAGGCAATGCGCCTGCTTCCGTTTTGCAACAATTCCGGCCCGCTGTTCGTTATCGGCGCAGTGGGAGCAGGGATGTTGGGAAGCACCCGCTTAGGGGTTACCCTCTATGCGGTGCATGTGGTTTCAGCTGTTTTAACCGGAATTTTCTTTTCCTTTTTTTCTAAACAAAGCGACGGGCATCAGACCAGCACGGTTATGGCAATTCATCTTGGCCGTGCGTTTTCCGACGCCGTTTGCCGCGCTGTGCAGACCATGTTAAATGTATGCGGCTTTATCGTGTTTTTTTCCGTCCTGCGGGAATTTTTAACCCCCTTCATTTTTAAACTGCTTGGCTCCGGTGCGCTGGGCCTCACCGTTTCCGGAATGGCAGAGGTGACCCTGGGCGCACAGGACATTTGCGTAAGCGGCCAGGCGCTTCCTTTCACAATGATTTTGCTGTCCGGCATTATTGGATTCGGCGGCGTTTGCGTACTGCTCCAGGTTTGCGGCGTGGTATCCCAGGCTGGGCTGGGCATTAAAACCTATGCTGTAGGCAAGATTTTTCAAATGCTTGTTTCCATGGTAATTACAGCATGTGTGGTGAGCTCGTGGAAAACCCAGGCGGCCTTTGCAAGTATCTCTTCGCTTCCGCACCGTTATTTGGAGGTTGCGCCCTACATGTTAGTCGCTTTTTTCTTTGCCTGCGCGTATGCTGCCGCACGAAAGAAAAATTGACAGAACAGGCGCTTTTGTGATATATTTATTACGAATTTGAAAGAAACCGATAGTTGTTTTTGCAGGAGGGAAGCGCATTAATGATACAGACAGAGCCGAATAAAAGCCCTTTTCCATTTTCTGTGGACAACAAGCGCTACCACACCTTAAGCTACCATTTTCAGAAGACCTTTGGCTGCCGCGTAGAAAAAGCGGTGGTTGACGCAGGCTTTACCTGCCCGAATATTGACGGAACCTGCGGAACAGGTGGATGCAGCTTTTGCTTAAACGGCTCGGGCGGCTTTGCACAATCGGGTGTGTTTTCTGTTACCCAGCAGCTTCAAATGGAAGCGGACCGAATTTATAAAAAACGGAATGGTGCAAAGCTGATTGCCTATTTTCAGTCCCATTCCAACACCTATGGGGACTTAGATATGCTCAAAAAAATTTATAACGAGGCGCTGTCATTTCCCAATGTTGTTGGCCTTAGCATCGGCACCCGGCCGGACTGCATTGACGAAGAAAACGCCGGGCTTATAGCGGATTTTTCTAAAAAGGCGTATGTTACGGTAGAGCTGGGACTGCAAACCATTCATGACGAAACGGCAAAACGGTTTAACCGCGGCTATGGGTTCTGCGAATTTCTGCGGGCCTTTCGTTTGCTGAAAGAAAAAAATATTCGCGTGTGCGTGCACATTATTAACGGGCTATATGGAGAAACGCAGGAAGATATGGTAAAGACTGCGTTTGTTTTAGGGAAATTACGGCCTGATGCGGTAAAAATTCATTTGCTTCACATATTAAAGGGCACAAAGGCCCAGCAGCAGTTTGAAGCGGGAGAGCTAACTCCGATGAAAAAAGACCGGTATATCGACACGGTTTGCCGTCAACTTGCATATCTTCCGCCGGAATGTGTAATTGAGCGGCTTACGGGCGACGGCATTAAGGACAAGCTCATCGCGCCGCGCTGGAGCTTGGACAAAATTTCAGTTCTGGCGGGGATAGACAGGGAGCTTTGCTTAAGGGGCGCGGTTCAGGGGGAATTTTTCTAAGAATTAACCTTGACGCAAAGGCATTTTTATAGTATGATAATACTATTGTGGATATACAAAATATGGGAGATGTTTTTTATGATAAAACCCCTAAAAATTGTTACCTTTAACCTGCGGTGCGCCTGGTCAGAGGACGGCGTAAACAGCTTTGTTCACCGGGCAGGTCTGATTTGGGAAAAAATGCGCGCGGAAGCGCCTGACGTCGTGGCCTTTCAGGAGGTTATGCCGAAATCACTGGCAATTTTAAAGCTTCTGATGCCGGATTACGAATTTTTCGGTCAGGGAAGGAACGCAGATTTTGGCGGAGAGGGCCTTTATACGGCAGTGAAACAATCTGCCGTTTCTGCGGTTGGCTTTGAAACCTTTTGGATTGGTCCAAAGCCTTACGAATCGGAGTCGCGGTTTGAAGACCAAAGCATCTGCCCGCGGATTTGCGTTGCCGCGCTGTTGCGCCATAACGCAACCGGACAGCTTTTCCGCGTTTATAACATCCATTTGGACCATCAGGGAAGCGGCGCGCGAAAGCAGGGCATCCGGTGCGTTTTAGAACGCATTGCACAGGACAGACAAAAGGGCAGTGCGCCTGTTGTGCTATTGGGCGATTTTAATGACACGCCGGAAAGTGAAACAATCCGGCTCTGTGCATCAGGCAAAAGTGTAAAGCTTTCAGATGTTACAAGCAAAATAACATGCACGTTTCACAATTTTGGACGGGACAACAGTGGTTTTGAGAAAATTGACTATATTTTTCTTTCCGAAGAACTGCTGGGCAATGTTATAAGCACATCGGCATGGGAAGACAAGGTAAATGGGATTTACCTTTCCGACCACTATCCGGTTTGCGCTGAACTAAAATTAACTACGAATGAATAAACGAAAGGTTGAGATAAATGGAAAAATTAGGTCTTAATGAAATTAGAGAGAAATATTTATCCTTTTTTGAATCGAAAGGGCATTTGCGCCTGCCCAGTTTTTCGCTGGTTCCGGAAAACGACCCGAGTCTATTGCTCATTAACGCCGGAATGGCGCCCTTAAAGCCCTATTTTACGGGCCGGCAGGTGCCGCCGAAAAAGCGCGTTACAACTTGTCAGAAGTGTATCCGCACGCCGGACATTGAGCGTGTGGGCAAAACGGCGCGTCACGGCACGTTTTTTGAAATGCTGGGGAACTTTTCTTTTGGCGACTATTTTAAAAACGACGCAACAAAATGGGCCTGGGAGTTTGTAACCAAGGTGTTAAACATGCCTGTGGACAAGCTTTGGGTAACCATTTATGAAGACGATGATGAAGCTTTTGACATTTGGACGAAAAATGTCGGCGTATCTCCCGACAGAATTGTGAGAATGGGCAAGGAGGACAACTTCTGGGAAATCGGTACAGGCCCCTGCGGCCCCTGCTCTGAAATCTATTTCGACCGCGGCCCCGAACACGGCTGCGGCTCGCCCGACTGTAAGGTGGGCTGTGAGTGCGACCGATATGTTGAGTTTTGGAATTTGGTATTCACACAGTTTGAAAAGCAGGAGGACGGCACATATAAAAAATTGGATCACCCGAATATCGACACCGGCATGGGATTAGAGCGGATTGCCTGCATCATGCAGGGTGTGCTTTCTCTGTTCGACGTAGACACCATTAAAAGCATCCGTGACAAGGTGTGCGAAATGGCTGGCGTGGAATATGGAAAAGACCCGCAGACAGATGTTTCTGTCCGCGTGGTGACAGACCACATTCGCAGCACAGTATTTTTAATTTCCGATGGCGTGAATGTGTCCAACGAGGGCAGGGGATATGTTCTGCGCAGACTGCTGCGCCGCGCTGCTCGCCACGGAAAGCTTTTGGGCATTAACGGCACGTTTTTATATAAGTTGGCAGACACGGTAATTGACGCATCTGAAAAAGCATATCCGGTTTTGGAAGAAAACCGTGAAATGATAAAAAGCAAAATTAAGAACGAGGAAGAACGGTTTGCGCAGACCATTGACGCGGGATTTTCCATATTAAACAGCTTTTTAGACGATAAGCTGTTAGACAACATGGAGAAAAATACCATTTTCTCAGGCAATGATGCTTTTAAACTCTATGATACCTATGGATTTCCCATTGATTTAACCCGGGAAATTTTGGCCGAGCGCGGCATTGAAATCGACGAGGAAGGCTTTAACCGTGAAATGGAAGCGCAGCGCCAGCGCGCCCGCGCAAATGCAAAAATGACCGAGGTGGGCTGGGAAGACACCATTGCAGATGCGTTATCGAATGTTGCGCCTACGGACTTTGTGGGATATGACAGTTTAGAATCAGAAGCTAAAATTATTGCTATTGTAACAGATGCCGGAAGTGCCAAAGCTTTGGCAGAGGGAAATTCGGGCATTCTGGTTTTGGATAAAACACCGTTTTACGCCGAAAGCGGCGGACAGGTGGGCGATGTGGGAAAAGTGTGCGGCGAGTTTACGGAAGCCGTTGTGACAGACACGAAAAAGACCCCCGACGGAAAATTTTATCATATTGTTGAAGTGAAAGAGGGCACCTTTGGCGTTGGCGAAACTGTTACGGCAAAGGTTGACATTCGTACGAGAAGACGCACCCAGGCAAACCACAGCGCAACACACTTGCTGGACAGTGCGCTGAAAAATAAATTTGGCCGGGCCGTTTCCCAGGCTGGGTCGTTGGTGAACAAAGACCGTCTGCGGTTTGACTTTACTTTAGACAGGCCGGTATCCAACGAGGAACTGGCTGAAATTGAAGCGGACGTAAATCGCCAGATTGCAATGGCCGTGCCGGTGGTTTGGGAAACTATGCCGATTGACGAGGCAAAAAATAAAGGTGCCGTGGCAGTTTTCGGCGACAAATATGGAGATGTTGTGCGCGTGGTTACCATGGGGAACTATTCCATGGAACTGTGTGGTGGCTGTCATGTGGGAAATACATCCGAAATTGGATTGTTTAAGATTCTTTCCGAAACAGGCGTTGCAGCAGGCGTAAGAAGAATTGAGGCCGTAACGGGCTTTGGTGTTTTAACCGAGGTATATGCAATGCAGGAAGTTTTAAACACCACGGCAGAGGCCTTAAAGTGCGCCCCTAAGGATTTGGCGAAAAAAGCGGCAATCGTTATGGATGAATTGAAAAAGGCCGAAGCGAAGATTGAAGGCTTAAACGCAAAGCTTGCAAAAAGCTCTGAGGGTGACATCTTAAACAGCGCAAGAGAAATTAACGGCATTACGGTGGTGTGCGGCAGGATTGACGGCGCGACGGTTGATGCGCTTCGAAAAATCGGCGACGATTTTAAAGCCCAAACCCCTTGCGGTGTAATTGTTTTGGCATCTTCCGACGGCGGCAAGGCAACCTTCATTGCCATGGCAACAAAAGAAGCAATCGCAAAAGGCGCCCACAGCGGTAACATTGTCCGCGAGGCAGCAAAAATTGCAGGCGGCGGCGGAGGAGGCAGACCCGATTCTGCCCAGGCAGGCGGAAAAGATGTGTCTAAAATTGACAACGCTCTCGCGGCTGTTTACAAAATGATGGAGGAATTGAATTAGTAAAAACAAACAATTATATTGTTAAAAAAATAAATATATATAGTTAAAATATACATTGCAAATTCGACAATTAAATGATAAAATCGACATAATAGGAGGATGTTATAAAAAAACACAACACTAATTTAAAAATTAGGGGGAATTTTCATGAGAAAGAAATTTATTTTTTTTAGTTTCCTGTTTATGGCGATGTTTATCTTCGGCGCTGTTCAAGCTTTTGCAGAAAAAGAGGCATCTTATGATGCAAGCA
Source organism: Congzhengia minquanensis (assembly GCF_014384785.1). Taxonomy (NCBI): domain Bacteria; kingdom Bacillati; phylum Bacillota; class Clostridia; order Eubacteriales; family Oscillospiraceae; genus Congzhengia; species Congzhengia minquanensis. The sequence continues at coordinate 226,565 of NZ_JACRSU010000002.1, read as the reverse complement.
CTATGACAGTGGCCTATTCGGATACGAATATGGCCATTCGAAAGAATGGTACGGTTTATTTTGCGCTTTATCAAAATAACCGCATGATAAGCCTAACCACGAAAGATGTGGGAAGAGAAGACACTTCTGTTTCCTTGTCGGCTGAGGTAAAAATGACACCGGATTCCGGTAAAGTTTTTCTATTTGACAGCGAACTAAAACCTATGGCTGAAACAGTTGTGCTAAAGATGGAAAACGGAAACCTAGTTATACAAGACTCCGTAACAGTTACAAAAGATTTTGAAGACTATAACGAAACAACTGGCATATTCGAATATTATGCCGATATCAACGATACAAAGACTTCAAAAATCTGTGTAAACACCGAAAATTTATCAGTATTTTACAATGGTTCGTTGATTTCAACAAATGATATTATAGACGCATTTGGCAGTCTTAAAACATTGTTAGTCGAACGCGCGGATTCCATTACCTTTAAAGAACAAAAAAATGGGATGTTCAATAAAGTTTATGTGACGGATTATGCGTATAGACAAGTAGAGGGAGTAAGCCTAAATGATCTATATGTAAAATTTACAATCGGGGGCTTTTCTCTGAATCCGGATGATCGCGGCGACCGCTTTTTTGCCTATAATTTATTTGATGCCGAAGGCAATATCATTTCTTTAGCGGATGTAAAAGAAGGCGATATCTTTAATATCGCTGCACCGATGCACAATGGTCTAATAGGTGATTTTGACACTGTTCCATATATGGATATTTATGTTACTCGGGAAACTGTTACGGGCATTGTTGACGAAGAAATAGAGGCTGGTTACAGATACAGCATTAATGGAGAAGTATATATAATTGATCCTAACGCGAATATTAAAGTTGGAGATGAAGGAATATTTTACCTTACAATTGACAAAAAAATATATGATTCCGATGCTGCTTCTATTCTTAAGAGAAACTATTCTTTCATTAGCGCTTATGGCTGTGAAACAGATTTTGGTGTTAACAAACACCAGCTCAGGCTGTTTACTGCCGATGGCACATTTCTAGACTTTACTGTTGCCGCTACCTTAAGGGTTTATGAAGGAAATACTTATGCAATTTACAAACGGTCCGATTATGGGCAAGATGCTTTTTTTGCAAAAATTGCTAGCCTGGTTGAAGATGCAGCAACAGAAGAGGAAGCGACAGAAAATCTTGGAAAGAGACTGATTACTTATAAGATAAATTCTGAAAATGAGATTACTGAACTGAGGTTTGCGGCAGCTGGCGCTGATTTTTCTGTCCTATCGCACAAAAGTGCAAAATATAATGATGATTTGCAAATATTCGGCAGTTTTGACTTAAGCAAAAATTCAAAATTGTTTGTTGCCCCTGTAAAACGAACGAATACCGGCTTGTTCAACGTTAATCAAGATAACCTTCGAACCGGTTCATTCTCTTCCTTAGATGCGAATAAGGTTGGTGGCTACAAAGCGTATTTATTTAACTTTGACAGAGAGGATTATCTTGGCGCCGCACTTGTATGTGAAACCGTTGACGCGCTTGTGAACATACCTGAGCCTGAACCTGATCCTACAATAAGCAAAAACTGTTCTTTTATTGCCAATTATGGCCGTGAAACAAGCTTCGGAGAAATTGTTCACCAGCTTAAATTGTTTACTGAAAGTGGTGAATTTAAAGTATATTCAGTAGCTGCTTCCGTCAGGGTTTATAACGGTAACTCTAGTGCAATTTATAAACGAAATGACAAATCGCAAAATGAATTTTTTGAAACCGTTGCCGATTTAGTAGCAGATGAAACCACTTTTGATGCTGCTAAATCGAAATTAGGCCAAAGAATAATCACATTTAAAACCGATTCCAGCAATAAAATAACTGAAATCAGATTTGCATCAGAAGACGCTATTTTCTCAGTGCTTGGCAATGAAAATGCAAAATATAATGAAGCTGCGCAATCATTTGGCGGCTACGATTTAGGCCAAAGTTCAAAATTGTTTGTTGCCCCGGTAAAAGAAGTTGTTGCTGGTAAGTTTAATGTTGAAGAGGATGATCTTCGTACCGGTCCGTTTACATCTTTAGATAAAAATAAGGCTGAAGGTTACAAGGCATATTTATTTAACTTTGACGAAGAGATTTATCTTGGCGCTGCGCTTGTTTGTGAAACTGTTGATGCGCTAGCAGATATTCCTGGTCCCGGACCTGACACTGAGGTGAGCAAAGATTGCTCTTTCATAGAAGCGTATGGTTGCGATACAAGTTTTGGTGTTAATATACATCAGCTCAGACTGTTTACGGGTGATAATGCGTTGGAAGCTTACGCAATAGCTCCAACGGTAAAGGTTTATGAAGGGGATACATACACAAGTTACAACCGAAATGACAAAACGCAGGATGCATTTTTTGCGACGGTTGCTGACTTAGTAGCTGACGAAACCACTCTTGAGGCTGCTAAAGCAAAGCTTGGCAGAAGAATGATTACTTTTAAGGTCAACTCTGTCAATGAAATCATAGAGCTTAAATTTCCTGCGGCGGACGCATCATTTTCTGTAATATCGAATGACAGTGCAAAATACGATCAAGATTTGCAGACATTTGGGGGCTATGTGTTAAAGGATACCTCTAGATTGTTTGTTACGCCTGTGACAAAATTTAACGATGCTTGTTACAATGTCGACGTAGAAAACCTTGAAATCATGCCATTTTCATATTTGGATGAAAATGCAGCCTACTCAGCATTTCTATTTGGTAATGAGGATGATGGCTATCTGAAAGCAGCTCTTGTTGGCGAAGACGTGGAAAGGTCTTTGAAAAATGCACATTTAGCAATTGTTAAGTCACGTTCAACTGGTCTTGATGTCAATGGTTTAGCTGTTGATAAATATACTTTTATTCAGAGCGGTAAAACGGTTACTTTGGCAGTGGACTATGATAAAGCAAACAAAGTTGAAAGAATGGATACGGGCGATGTGTTTCGTTATGTTACAAACATCGACGGTGAAATTATTCAGACAGACTTGATCTATGTTGCAAAAACAAGAGAATTTGATGCTGGTTACTATACATATGTAAATTATGACGCAAATGACAGTGCAATCGTATATGGCAAGGTTACAGAGGTTAGAACAAATAAAATGACAATTGACGCGGAGGATGAATTGACATACAAATTGAATATGACACCAGGCAACACCTATGCAATGCTGGAGGAAGTGAAATTGTCCGGTTCGAATCAATCTTCCGCTGTTCGTATGCTGACTGGAACAGCAGACCTTAGGGATTCTTATGGCTTAAGTGAATACTATGTAGTTGCAATTCTTGGTGAAACCGGCAGGTTTGAAGATGTTGTTGAGATTTTACACCAATAAACGAAACTTCTCTGCAGAAAACATAATTATTGCAAAAACCACTTGACAAACTATGTATTATTATATATAATAATGTAGTTAACATTGCGTTTAGCAGTGTATCCTTGCTCTAAGTGTTAGCTTAGGGCCAAAGTCCAAAAGGAGGTGTAAAAATGTCAGAAGTAATCAATCAGTACGAAACGATCTTTGTAGTTGACGCGGCTTTGGAAGAAGAAGCAATCGCAGGTATTGTTGATAAGTTCAAAACATTAATCGGTGAAGCAGGAGAGATTGAGTCTGTTGACGAATGGGGAAAAAGAAGACTCGCATATCCTATCGATTACAAAACAGAAGGGTATTATGTTCTGATTAATTTCAGCGCAAAACCTGATTTTCCGCTTGAGCTTGAACGTATTTACAACATTACAGACGGTCTTTTAAGAAGCATTACCGTTAGAAAGATTGAGAAAAAAGCCAGAAGCTAATTAAAATTGGCATGGAGGGTTGACGACTATGAATAAGGTTATTTTGGTAGGCAGACTTACAAAAGATCCGGAGCTTCGCGCAACAACATCCGGAATTCCTGTTTGCAGCTTCACGGTTGCTTGCGACAGAAGGTTTGTAAAACAGGGAGAGGAGCGCAAAGCCGATTTTATTAACTGCATCGCTTGGCGCCAGGCCGGAGAATCCATTTCAAAATATTTTGCAAAGGGACACAGAATTGCACTGGAAGGTTCTATCCAGACAAGAAGCTGGACAGACAATGAGGGAAAGACCCGCTACTCAACTGAAGTTGTGGTAGACCAGTGGGAATTTGCACAGAGCAAAAGTGAAAATGGAGCCAGCGCGTCTTACCAGCCGTCATCGTCGCTATATCCGCCCCAGCAGGAGAGCAGTCAATCACCGGCTGCGGGGGATATTGATGGATTTATGCCGATTGAAGAAGAGGATTTGCCCTTCTAATTTTTAGCTGAAACAGTCAACTGTAAAGGAGGTAATTTAAATGGCAGACAGGCCAATGATGAGAAATCGCAAAGCGAAGAAAAAGGTTTGCTCATTTTGTCAGGACAAGGTTGATTATATCGATTACAAAGATGTTGCAAAGTTAAGAAGATATATTTCTGAGCGCGCTAAAATCCTTCCCAGAAGAATTACAGGAACATGCGCAAAGCATCAGAGACAGCTTACAGAGGCAATAAAGAGAGCAAGGCACATCGCGCTTTTGCCTTTCACTGCAGAATAATTAAAACATAAAAAAACACTGTGATATGAGTCACAGTGTTTTTATTTTTTATGTCACCTTTACCGTCCTAGCTCGTCCAAACACTTTGGGCATATATTTTTGCCCTTAAAACTAATAACATCTTTCGAATTGCCGCAGAATATACAGGAAGGTTCATATTTTTTCAAAATGATTGTTCCTTCATCAACATAAATTTCCAAAGCGTCTTTCACTGCAATGTCCAATGTTCTCCGTAACTCAATCGGGAGTACGATTCTTCCAAGCTCGTCCACTTTTCTTACAATTCCTGTCGATTTCATTGTCTAATCACCTCGTTATTTAGAATAATTTATAGCTTCTACGCTTATTATAGCACTTGCCATAAATATAGTCAACAAATAGAATTTGAAGTTTCTGTGAACTTTTTACAAAAAAATACAAATTAAGAACGATACATGCTATACATGTGGCTATACAGACCGCCAGCTTCCAAAAGCTCTTTGTGGTTGCCTTTTTCTTCAATTCCATTTTCCGTCAGCACCAAAATTGTAGAAGCATTTTTAATTGTGGTGAGCCTGTGTGCAATGACGAAAGTCGTCCTTCCCTTAGCTAAGCGTTCTAACGATTCCTGAACGATGCGTTCGCTTTCATTATCTAAGGCGGAGGTTGCCTCGTCTAAAATCAAAATCGGCGGGTTCTTTAAAAACACCCGGGCAATGCCGACGCGCTGCTTCTGTCCGCCGGAGAGCTTTACTCCCCGCTCTCCGACGTATGTATCGTAGCCGTCTTCTAAATCCATGATAAAATCGTGAGCGCCGGCAAGTTTTGCAGCTTCCATAATTTCTGCTTTGGTTGCGCCGGGCCGGCCATATTCAATGTTCTCATACACCGTACCGGAGAACAGGTAAATATCCTGCTGAACGACACCAATGTTGGAACGCAGACTCTTTAATTTCAGCGATTTTATGTCTTTACCGTCAATGGAAATTGTCCCGTCTGTCACATCATAAAACCGAGGAATGAGGCTGCAAAGAGTGGTTTTCCCACCGCCTGAGGGTCCTACCAGCGCAACTGTGTCGCCGGGCTTCACATGAAGGGACAGATTATTTAGAACGTTTTCATTTTCAGACGAATAGCTAAACGTTACGTTGTCAAACTGAATATCGCCGGAAACGTCATTTAAATCTACTGCATTTGGAGCGTCAGTGATTTCAACGGGAGAGTCCATAATTTCAAAAAAGCGTTCAATTCCCGTCATGCCGCGCTGGAACTGTTCCATAAAATCTACAATTCTGCGAATGGAGGAAAGAAGCGTAGAGGCATATAAAAGATATGCAGTGAAGTCCCCGGCGGTAATTTTACCATACTTGATAAAGAATGCGCCCGCCACCACAATAACGATATACATCAGTCCGTCGAACAGCCTTGTGGAGGACTGGAAGCCCGCCATGTATTTATAAGAAACCTTTTTTATGTCCAGCAGCTTGGAGTTTCCGCCCTCAAACTTTTCTTTTTCACATTCTTCGTTTGCAAAGGAATGTACCACGCGAATTCCCAAAAGCGCGTCTTCAACTTGTGCGTTAAGCTCGCCGATTTGTGTCCGCTGGCGCTTAAACTGCGTCCGCATTTTTACATTAAAATATCGTGTGCTAATAATGATAAGCGGAATGATGGAAAAAATTATCAGCGTCAGCCATATGTTAAAGGAACCTAAAATGATGAACGACACTACAATTTTGATGGTAGAAATAAACAGCTCCTCCGGGCAGTGGTGGGCAAACTCTGTTACGTCAAACAAATCGTTTGTGATTCGCGACATAATTTGGCCGACCTTTGTGTTGTCGTAAAAGGAAGACGACAAATTCTGAAGGTGCGCAAACATATCGCGGCGCATGTCCGTTTCCATTTTTGCCCCCATAACGTGGCCAACCGAAGCCATATAATAATTTGCTGCGGTGTCGATAATGCGCAGCACCAGGTAAATTGCACCCACAGAAAGAATTGCTCTGGTGGTGAGGGCGGCAATATCGTTGGTCGCATTGTCGGTGATAAAACGGGCAATCAGCGGCAGAATCAGCTCGCAGAATGTTGTGAAAAGGGCGCAAAACAGGTCGAAGACCATTACTTTCGTATATTTTTTATAGTAAGGCAAAAATCGTTTAAAAAGGCCTTGCTTTTTTGTCTTCTGTTTCAATGTTATAACCTCCTTAGTATTGCTGTTTGTAGTCCACCCGAATTACAGGGTAGTATATAGGGTTTTCCTGTTTTAAATTTTCACTGATTAGGCGGATGGTGTTTTTTTTCTCTTCATCTGTCAGTGAAAAGGGAACTTCCAAATCGAAAATTAAATTGATTCTATTTTTACCGTCAGTCATGCGGAAATCGTGCATGCCAAGCTCGGGGTTTATTTGGGTAATAATGGACTTCACAGTTTCTTTAACAGCGTCGATTTTCTCACATCCCACCAAAATAGGGTCTGTGTGAATTACAGTTTCTACCCCGGTTTCGTTTAAAATTTGAACCTCTAACGCGTCGATAATCTCATGCAGCATAATTGCAGACTTTTCACAGGAGACCTCTGCGTGGACAGAGGCAAGAATCCGTCCCGGACCGTAGTCGTGTATAATTAAATCGTGGATACCCAAAATTTCCCTGTTGGAAAACAAAATTTTTGTAATGGCTTTTGCAAGGGCCGGATCGGGAGAAGAGCCCAATAATGTACTTATGGTGTTCCACGCCACGCGAACGCCGGTAATGCAAATTAAAACCGCCACAATCAGGCCCGCAATTCCGTCCACCACCGGCGGAAGAAATTTACACAGGATAACGGACAAAATCACCGCGCTGGTTGCAACCACATCACTTAAGCTGTCGCTTGAAGTGGCTTTTAAAACTTCAGAGTCAATTTTGTTGCCCAAATACCGCATGGAGAAAAACATCCACAGCTTAATTAACACCGATATAATTAAAATGATAATCATTACAAGATTATATGCCGGCGCTACAGGGTGAAGAATTTTTTCAAAAGAAGATTTTATCAGCTCAAGGCCAACCGAAATGATAATAAACGACACAATCAGCGAACTGATATATTCAATTCTCCCATGACCGAAAGGATGTTCCTTGTCGGGCCGCTGGCTGCTGAGTTTTGCACCGATTAAGGTTACGGCTGACGAGCCGATGTCTGACAAGTTGTTAAAAGCATCTGAAATGATGGCGATGGAGTTAATGGCGGTTCCGATAATGGTTTTTATGACAAACAGAATGACATTGCAAATAATGCCCAAAATTCCGCCGAAAACGCCATAAGCTGTGCGGACAGATGGATTTTTCACATCATCGCTGTTTTTTATAAAGATTTTGGTCAGCAGTTTTATCAACATAAATACCCCCGGTTTTGCTAAAAATTACATAAATATTATTATATCTTATTTTCCGTTCATTTGCAAGAAGTAAAAATCAAATATTGATTTTTGCATTTCTACATGATATGATAAACAAAATGAAAATATTTGGGAGGCAGACGTAATTGGAAAAATTCATTTTAGAAAACTATAAAATTGCAAAAAAGATGTATGAAACCATTGGCGTTGACACTGACGAGGTGTTGGAACGGGTAAAAAAAATTCCTGTGTCCATGCACTGCTGGCAGGGCGACGATGTGATGGGGTTTGAAGGCGCGGGCGAGCTTACCGGCGGAATTCAGACCACGGGGAACTATCCCGGAAAGGCCAGAAACGGAGAAGAGCTCCGCTGCGACATGGAAAAAGCGCTGTCACTGATACCCGGAACCCACAAAGTAAACATTCATGCAAGCTATGCCGAGTTTGACGGAAACAAAGCAGACCGCGACCAGCTTACACCCGCCCATTTTGAAAAATGGGTTGCGTGGGCGAAAAAAAACGGCATTGGTTTGGATTTTAACGAAACCTATTTTTCCCATCCCAAAAGCGAAAGCGGTTTAACCCTCTCAAGCGGAGATGAAGAAATTCGCAGGTTCTGGATAGAGCATGGAAAACGATGCAGGAAAATCGGCGAATATTTTGGCCGGGAGCTGGGACAGACCTGCGTAACCAACCTTTGGATTCCTGATGGTTATAAAGACATTACAGTGGATAAGCTAGGCCCAAGAATGCGGTTGAAAAAATCGTTAGACGAAGTTTTTGCAGAAAAGATTGACTCAGCATATAACATAGATTCGGTGGAGAGCAAAGTGTTCGGCATTGGCTCAGAAAGCTACGTGGTGGGAAGCCACGAGTTTTATATGGGCTATGCCGCGCAGCATGACGATGTAATGCTCACGTTAGATGCGGGGCATTTCCATCCTACTGAAGTGATTTCGGGCAAAATTTCTTCCATATTTACTTTTAAAAACAAATTGCTGCTTCACGTTTCCAGACCGGTTCGCTGGGATTCCGACCATGTAGTTATTTTTGATGATGAGCTTTGTGCCATTATGCAGGAATTAAACCGAAACGACCTGTTTGGCAAAACCTACATTGCATTGGACTTTTTTGATGCAAGCATTAACCGTATTGCGGCTTGGGTGATTGGCATGCGCAACACCATTAAGGCTATGATTTTTGCAATGCTTGAGCCCGTGGAAACGCTGAAAAAAGCAGAAGCAGAAGGAGATTTCACATCCCGGCTTGCGCTTTTGGAGGAATATAAATCCTATCCGTTCTCGGCAGTTTGGGATTATTACTGTCAGGCAATGGGCGTTCCGGTTAAGGAAAGCTGGCTGAATGAAGTGAGAACTTATGAACGGGACGTTTTGGCAAAACGGATATAAAAAACAGGCTTAAACTCAAAAGGCCAATGTCAGTAGAGAAAATCAGTAGAAAAGCGCGTGCCTTCGGTCACGCGCTTTTAGGGCTGAATTTATATTAGATATCTTTTTAACAGGCGAGTTAATTCTAAAACATCGATTGGCTTAGCTATATGGGCATTCATACCACACTCCAAGCAATGTTGTATGTCGTCAGAAAAAGCATCTGCACTCGTAGCAATAATTGGAATAGATAAGGCATCAGAACGATTCAGTTCTCGAATTGCTTTTGTGGCCTCATATCCTGTCATATGCGGCATACGGATATCCATAAGAATGGCATCGTAATATCCTTCCGGTGATTTTTGGAACTTGTCCAGGCATATCTGGCCATCTTCTGCCCAATCCAGCTCTATGCCCAAGTCGGACAACAATTCTCTTGCTATCTCCCAGTTAAGCTCATTATCTTCAGCAAGCAGGATACGACAACCGGATAGATTAATATTTTGGTTCATTGTCTGGTCATGTTCTGTTTCCATGTCCATATACGGACACAAGGCATGATAAAGCGTGGATTTAAAAAGTGGCTTAGTAATAAAACCACGAATACCTGCTTCACGAGCCTCCGCCTCAAATTCACTCCAGTCGTATGCCGACATCAGCAGAATTGGTACTTCATCTCCTAGATTACGCCGGATTTCTTTTGCAACCTGAATTCCATTCATACCTGGCAGTTTCCAATCCAATAGAATGATTTGATAATCATCTTTCTTTTTGTGGCGTCGTATTACCAGTTCTATTGCTTTTTCTCCGCTTAATGTCCATTCTGCTTTTATTCCGATGGATTTAAGTACGTCTATAGTTGTCGTACATGATAGTTCGTCATCATCAACCACCAGCATATTCCAGGAGGGGAGAACCATATCCATTTCCACTGCAACTGATTTTTCAAAATCAAACGTGAGAAGAAATTCGGTACCTCTATCAGGCTCACTTTGTATATCGATGGTTCCTTCCATTGCGTCCACAATGTACTTTGTGATCGACATTCCTAAACCGGCCCCCTCAGTTTTATGTATTCTGGTACCATCTGCACGGCTATAGGATTCATATATTTTTTTCAGAAAATCTGGTGACATACCAATTCCATTATCCTTGACATTGATATGAATTCGGACATAGTTTTCTCCTTTCGGAGATTTTTCTTCAGAAAGGGATAATTGTATCGAGCCGCCCTCCGGTGTATACTTCGTTGCATTTGATAAAAGATTTAACAAAACCTGATTTAAGCGCACACCATCGCACCACACATTTTCTGTTAGAATATTTTCAACATGTATGTCAAAGGTTTGCTTTTTAGTTTTAACCTGCGGCTGCATAATGTTAACAATTCCTTCAACAACTTCCTTTAATGAGATTTGTTCTTTTGCTAAAGTTAATTTGCCGCTTTCAATTTTAGACATATCCAAAACATCATTGATTAATCCCAATAGGTGTTTACTCGATATTGCGATTTTTCTAAGGCAATTCTGCACCTGTTGCCGGTCGTCTATGTGGGCTGTGGCAATCGCGGTCATGCCTACGATTGCATTCATGGGTGTACGGATGTCATGGCTCATATTAGCTAAAAATTCACTTTTCGCTTTGCTTGCCTCAAGAGCCATCTGCCGAGCCTCCTCTAATTCATGCACCTGAGAACGGGTTATAGAAAAATATCGAAGAAAAATCAATGTTAGAATAATCAAAACAGAAACACATGACAATAATGTCATAAACATACGCTGGTTGCTCAGATTATTTATAGCATCGTCCAATATACTATAAGGCATTACCGATACTAAATACCACTCAGAATAGGGTAACGATATACCATAAATTTGCCGTTCTTCGCCATTTACTTCAAATGTTGTTGCATATTCTTCACGATTTTTTAGTGCAGCACCAAATTCTTCAATAGGATTTTCTACAGTTAACTCATTTGCTGTAAACCCAAGCTGCTTTTGTAGTTGTTCAAAGAAATACAACAACTCAGAGTTGGGGTTCTGTATTACAAAGCTGCCGTCTGGCCTGATTATATGATAATACATTAGTTGCCCCTCATCTTTTAGAGAAAGGAAATCAGTAATATAATCCAGAGGAACGGCTGCGATCAGACCAGTGCTCTTATCGCCATTGCGCATCGGATAAGCAGCGTCAATGCCAAACAATACCACTTCATTTCCAGCAGAGTCAACACCTACAGCGACTCGTTGTTCCCCCTGTAATAATGCTTCTACAAAAGGTTCTGGGTTAAGTGGCTGTATGGATTGTCCGTAAAGCGTCTGAAATTTACCATTGGCAGAACAAAGCGCTAAATAGTCAAATCCCCTGACCTGTGCCCTGTAAATAAGTTCCTCATATAGATTTTCTATATCGTTGTTATCTGTTGAGACAACAGAAACAACGCCGCTAACTTGATCAAAACGCAATTTAATCACAGTTTCAAAGTGCCTGGACATCTGTTCATTCATTCCAGACATATAAATATTTCCAATCTCATAAACGGTCTTTTTACTTTTTCTGCTCATATAGATTCCGAGCAGACTGAAAACAGCAATACTAAAGATCAGAAGTCCGATGAAGCTAGATATAAGAAATCGTGTTGCAACATTCTTTTTATTGATAACCATAGATGTTATTCCTCCTTGGATTTCTTGAAATCTTTAATAACATCAATTGTTTCACGGTAGTCCTTTGATAGCTGCGGCATCATATCGACAGCCTTATTCCAATCGTTTTCCTTTAACGCTTTTGTTACTAGGCTACTACTGTCAAACAATCTGGTAAAAGAAAGGTTCTGACAAATTCCTTTGAGTGTATGAACGGCTCTAAGAGCTTCAGCATAGTCTTTATTACCCATAGACGATTCAAATAAGTTAAAGCTTTTATCGTCGAGAAATTTATATACAAATTTCTCAACGGTTTGTTCACGCCGCAGTCTATCCAATACCTCATCAAAATCGCCGCCAAATTTTATATAACAATCTTTTAGATTCATAATCACAATTCCTTCCTTTTAAACCGTTGTCTGTGCGGCCCTCTTTCTATTTTAGAAAACAATAGTCACGTTATTTTTTGTGTTTTTTGAAGTATATTTTATCTTTAAAACAACCTATCATAGTCTATTTTATTTCTTAATATCCTGTATATTTTTTGTGTCTTGTTCAGAAGAGGTATTCATAAGCTCACTTTCAAGTGTATCCGCAATTTCTTGCAGACACAATAAAAGAGTAGGATTAAATGCACCACATTGTCCTTTTAAAATCATTTTCAAAGCGTTTTCATGCGAATAAGCTTTCTTATAGCAACGCTCACTGGTCAATGCATCGTATACATCGGCCAGCGCAACCACCTGGGCAGCTATGGGTATTTCTTCCCCCTTTAAGCCGTCCGGATAACCATCGCCGTCATACCTTTCGTGGTGCCATCGACAAATTTCAGAAGCTACTTTGACAAGCGGGGATTCCTGCTGCTCAATGGGCAGGTCCTGTAGCATATTGGCGCCGACCATTGAGTGAGTTTTTATTACTTCGAACTCCTCTGGCGTAAGGCGTCCAGGTTTATTCAGTATTGCATCTGAAATTGAGATTTTCCCAATATCATGTAGCGCAGAAGCAGTACTGATTAAAGAAATATCTGCCTCGGACAAAGGATATTGATTTGTGCGCTGAACCAACTGCTTTAGCAAATATTTTGTAATCGTATTCACACGCAATACATGCAATCCGCTCTCGCCGTTACGGAATTCCACAATGTGAGACAGGATTGAGATCATCAGCTCATTATTTTTTTCCTGCTTGTGTACCTGTTCTACGATAATTTTCTCAAGATGCTGCTGGCGCGCATATAAAAACATCGTATTAGAAATTCGGCGCTGGACAATGGCCGAATCAAAAGGACGGCTGATATAGTCAAAAGCTCCCAAATCGTAGGCCAGCTTTATATTTGCAGGGGAATCATCAGCAGAAATCATAATAACAGCGAAGTTATCATTCCAGTGGTATTTGTTTATGTAAGCTAACACTTCAAATCCATCCATTTCAGGCATCATAATATCCAAAAGCAGAAGGGAAAAATCTGTTCTTTGCCTTGAAAGAAGAGAAATTGCTTCTGCACCATTATCAGCCTCTACCACATCATATTGTTCTTTCAGGATATCTGCCAAAAGCGCGCGATTCATTTCTGAATCGTCCACAATTAAGATTTTTTGTTTTTCCATTGTTCCTTAAACTCTTTCACTATAATTTTACATTTTAATTATAACCCTTTTCCTTATATGTTGGCAATATCCATATTGGTAAGGTGTACAAATAGGTGAATATTTTTGATGACAAATTTGGTTCGTCATGATATAATTCAGACAGATAGGAGGCAAGTTATGAAACCACAAGAAACAAAATTTACCTTTGTATATAACGAAATTAAACAGAATATTTTGGAGGGCCAAATATCTCCGGGAAAGGCTTTGCCATCTTCAAGGATGTACTGCGAGCGATTTCATGTAAGCAGATATACGATTAACCGCGTATTTGACGCCTTGCGGGAAGAAGGGCTGATTGATATTCAACCTCGTCTTGCGCCGATTGTTGTTTCAACAAAAAATACTTATCATTCATCAAATGCTGTTTTCGAGATTTTAAAACAAAAGGAAGGTATTTTACAGGTATATCAGACTTTTGCTTTAATATTGCCTTCACTCATGGTTTTTGCCTTGCAAGGGTGTGATGTGGAGATAATGCCTCACTATAAACAGGCTATGAAAGAATTGCGTTTGGGATATGCCGCCGGTGGATGGCGTTCTCTTTCGAAACTAGCATATGATACATTAAGAATAGGTGGCAATTCCCTATTCAGCGAACTCTATTCTACGTTTGGCCTTTATAATAAGCTTGCATTCTTTACAGAAGATTGTCCCTATTTCTCTAAGCACTTTTTGCAGGGGTCTGTATCTGCAACCAGAGTAATTATAGATATTTTAAAAGGCAATGATTCACTCGCAAAGTACAACCAGTTATTGAATATATATCAAAAACTTACGGATTCCATTGAAAATACGTTAAATTACCTGTCAGAGACAACACCAAAATGTCTTACACAAACTGGTTTGAAGTTTTCATGGAACCCTATGCGTGGTCAGGATTATTATTATTCAAAAATTGTTGATGACATCAATCTAAAAATCGGCCTTGGAGAATATCCTGTTGGAATGTATCTTCCATTTGAAAAACAATTGGCTAGCCAGTATGATGTCTCTTTATCGACAGTCAGAAAGGCTTTGTCAGAACTCGAACAGAGAGGTTTCGTAAAGACGTTAAATGGTAAAGGCACTATAGTGATAGAACCGGATGATACGAAACTTTATCAGTTGACTTTTAATTCCGGACATGTAGAAAAGGCATTGCGTTACCTTCATGCCTTACAGCTAATGATATTAATTATTCGTCCAGCAGCTTTGGTTGCAGCTCCGCAGTTTACTAGAGCAGAATTGGACGAATTAGCAGACGGGTTTACTTCCTCTGACTCTATTTATTTAGCGGATATTTTTGAATTGATAATGAAACATATTACGTTAAAACCTTTATATGTTATATTATCTGAAACCAATCATCTTCTCGAATGGGGACACCATTTTGCTTATTATTCGTCCAGGAAACATACTCTTTCACATCTCAACAAGCAAGTCATTCTAGCGCTTCAGCTGTTAAGTGAAGGTAATGCAGAATCCTTTGCAGATGGCATAGCAGATTGTTACCGTTATAATTTGGTTTGTATGAAGAAGCGTATGGCAGAAAAATATAGGTTTCATAACGCAGCTAATATTCAAGTTCCAGAAAAATACTAGTTAGCAAGCAATGGAAAGGTTATCCCTTTCTGTTTGTTGGAGAGTTCCACAGTCCTCAGGCAGAGTGCTATAGCACCTCTTCAAACACCACAAAATTGTGATGGCTACGTCACGCTTAAATGGCAAAAGAAAAGCTGGAAGTAATACAAAGCAAATTGCAATACCTCCAGTTTTTTCTTGCTAAAGCCGCTTGAAATTTTCATAAGCGCTTTTTCGGTTTACAATAATAAGGTCTAGGTGGCTACACCAGTTTCTGGGCAGCCACCTAGATGTGAGTATGAAAAACAGTTGTCTGCCGCCGTAAAGGTCACGGTTGACCAAAGGGGGGGAAGCCTGTTTTTTATTTTTCAAATTCCGGATAAAGGCCTGCCTGAGAGATGTCTTCTCCGGCAGCATACAGATGCGAGGTATCCCCAATTTGCACACAGCGAAAGTGTGCATTTCCGCTTCTGTCCGTTTCGGTAACGATGGTGGAAACCGAGGAGGTTGGCAGAAAAAAGTTGTGCCATAGAAGAAACGGGGACGTGCCTGTCAGGTAGGATATAATGGTCAGCCCCATGCCGCAGTGACAAAACAGTGCAATGGTTCTGTCGCTTTCTGCATCACAGCGATACAGCATGCCGTTTCGGCTCCAGCCATATTCTCTAAGCAGTTCACTTAAGCCCAGCGTTGTCTGGTCATATACCTCTTTTACGTTTCCTGAGGCAATTAAAGAAGGATTCATCCAGCGGTTGCGGTCGTAAAAGTCTGCTTCGTCGGCCCAAAGGGTAGGCGCAAGGTCCCATGGAATACGGTTTTTATTTGTATAGGGCGAAGAAATTACGCCGGCAAACTCTGCAAGCCACGGAAGAATTTCTATTTTCCCATTGAGCTTTGCCATGGTTGGTTTTGCTGTGTCCTTTGCCCTGCCCAGCGGCGAGCAGTAAAAATCGTCAATGTTCAGTTTAACAAGCCGCTGCGACAAAAGCTCTGCCTCTCGCCAGCCTTTTTCCGTTAAAGAATCAATGGCATAGTCTGGGTCGCCGTGGCGGATAATTAATAATTTCAATTTTCATTCACTCATCTCGTTAAATAGTTAAAACAATGCTTGATGTATTGGAGCTTATATCCCCGAACTTCAAGAGGACAGCTCCGCTCCCCGGGAATTTCAAAGTTAAACAGCTTGTCATATCCAATTTCCTTTAAAGCCAACACCACTGTTTCAATGTCAACGGTTCCTCGGCCAAAGGGCATCATGTGCTGGTCACGTTCGCCCTCGTTGTCGGCAATGTGCAAAGCTTTTAAATGTTTTCCCGCTTTTTTTATAAACGCTTCCTGATCGCCGAATTGCGATATGTTCAAATGACCGGTATCTAAACAAATTCCTAAGTTTTCGCTGCCGAGCTTATTGATGTACCAAAGAAGTTCATCGGCATTTTCGCAAAACTCCCGCAAATTTTCTAAACAAATAACCAAATCCTTACCCTTTAAATAATCGGTAAGCTGGCGGAGAACCGCGGCGTTCCTTTCTCGCTTTTCCTCTAATGAAAAGTTGCTGTCATACATGCCGTCGCAGTGCAAAACCGCGCTTTTAATACCAATTGCTTCAAACAAGTCGAGCCAGTTTTTCAGCGTTTCAACAACCGGCTTGCTTTCGTCACAAAGCCGGATTGTTAAAAACAAATGCCCCTGCAAAACCGACACATTGTGTGCGTCGCAAAACGCTTTAAATTTTGCTCCGGTTATCTTTGCATCCCCGCGGCCCAAAAGCACTGCCGCGTGCTCGTCTGAGAGCTCACAATAAGAATATCCGTTCTTTTCAAACTCTAAAATGGCGTCCTCCGGCGATAAGTCCATGTAGTAGCTCGACCACATACTGAGTTTCATAATGAATCACCTCAAAATTTATTTTTATTGACAGTTAATATTATAGATGATATAATACAAAAAAGTCAATTCGATTTATTACTTAAAATTTATAAAAAAGTCGCAGGTGATGAACATGTTTATCAGAACAACGCACCCGGATATGTCGGACCAAACGACCTTTGACGAAAATATGTTTGTTGTTTCAAGTGGATATTATAATTTAAAAACAAAAAACCTATCCTGTACCCGGCCAAACGGGAGAAACGACTATTTTCTTTACTATGTGTTAAAAGGTAAAAGCCGCTATGTTATGAACGGTGAGGAATGCTTTGCCGAAGCCGGCGACGTGGTTTTTTATAATATTTACGATTCACAAAGCTATTCTCATTTGTGTCAGTATCACTCCCAAATTTATTGGGCACATTTTAACGGCCTTGTAGCGGCTCCCTTTCTACAGGAACTAAAACTGACAAAAAGCATGAAAATTCACACGGAGGCAAATATCAGCATTTATTTCGAAAACATTCTAAATGAACTCACCTTTAAAAAGAAACTTTATTTTGGCGCCGCAGCAAACAATTTGGCTTCCATTTTAATTGCAATTTCAAGGGAACTAGAGAAGAAAACAGAGGGAGAAGCAAAATTCGATTATGTTATTTCCCTTATGCACAGTTTAGAAAACAATAAAATGACGCTTATGGAATATGCCAGTCTCTGCGGCTTAAGCAAATCGCAGTTTATCCGGAGCTTTACCGATTATACGGGAATGACGCCCATGCGGTATAAAAACAATATTATTATAAAAGATGCGCAGTGGTACTTATTAAATACCGACCTTGCAATTAACGAAATTGCCGCCATGCTCAAATTTGACAATGTCTATTATTTTTCAAATATGTTTAAAAAACACACGGGGCTTTCTCCAAGACAATTCCGGGAAAAAGCCACGTTTTAATTCTTTATTTTTTCCGTTTTTTCACCAGCTGCCGCAGTGCCTCAGAGCCTGCGGCACGCTGTTTTTCCAAATAGTTTTTCAGGTTTTCCTGTAAGGAAATATCAGAATGGAACGCCAACAAGAACCTCGGTTTTATCATTCTGCTTTCCGCCCCCTGTTTTATTTGCCTTTTCAGTTCTTCATAGCGGACTAAAATTTCGTTTTCGTCTGCAAATTTCTTGATTTTGCTCACAACACGGAAAGAATAGCACAAATCAATTGCAAATATGCCATAAAACATGCCAATGACAAAGGAAAACGCCAGATTTTGTGAAAACCAGTTTAATGCAGAAAGAATATGGGGGTGAACAAAAAAGTAGTAAACCGCCCCCAAAACTGCCCAGAAAAAGGAGTAAAGCGGGCAGATAATGCCTTGAAAATTACCCCAATTATTGGTATAGTCCCAAAGTTTGACGTGCATTCTTTTAATAAAGATAACACCTGCAATATACTCAATCAGCGTCATACACGCGGCCATAACCACAAACAAAACAAGTTTGGCGGCCGTTTGGTTTTGCATCACGATATACGGCTCTAAGCCGGCCAGGAGGTACAATGCACAGAGCCCGAACCCATAAAGGGGAAGACAGGGCCCTGCTAAAAATCCGGGGTTAATCCAGTGGTTTTTGCCCTCCTTGGTAAAAAAGTGACGGAACAAAACCTCAAGCCCCCAGCCAATGACACAGCCGATAGAGAATAAAAAGGCCAGAATTAAAAACTTGTTCATACCATACACCACCAGAAAAAAGATTATTTTATCCATTTTATCACAAGAATGGCAAAAATGCAATTTCTTTTTGCAATAATCTGCCTGCTTCCGCACAATGCGACAGCGCCCGACATATAATGTTGTGAGATGGAATGAAAAGCATCTTAAAATTTTTATTGGAGGTATTTTTTATGTGTGGAATCTGTAACATTGTTAGGTGCATAACAGGCAGAAGAAACGGCTGCGGCTGTGGGTGCAGAACATATGAAAATGAATGTGACCGCCGCGCAACCTGGAGAGAGCCTCGCATGAAGATTCATTGTGCAAGCGGCTTGGGAACCGAAGCAGCACGTCCGTGCGGAATGGATGACGACTGGGACTGCGGATGTAACCACAAGCATGACTGCGACTGTGAGCATAAACGACCCTGCGGTTGTGAACACAAACGTCCCTGCGACGGCAGACGCGACTGGGACCGCGATTTTGATTGCTAAATTTCTTTAAATAAAAAAGCATGTTCCCCAAAAGGGAACATGCTTTTTTATTTCGTCAGCTTTTGGAACAGGTCTTCAAAAAGCGCGTCGCGATGAATTTCGAAAACATAGCGGATGAAGTGACGGTTAGGGTCAAAACCATAGTGGTGGTCATATTCTGGGATAGGGCTTGCAATTAAACGGGAACTCATAAAGCGGTTGCTGTCATTCAGCAGCCAGGCCACCGCAGTTACGTCCCATATCACCCGGGACCAAACGCGGCCTTTTGCATACCGCTCGGCGGCTTCAACTACCGTTTCCGTAAGATATGAGCACAGTGCGTTTTTGCCGTCAATCCAATAGCGAAGTTCAGGCTCAGACAGATAAAATTTATCAACAACCCCCATACAGGGAAGCTGAACCAGAGGAACGCCGCAGCCAAAAACAACACGGGCAGCAGCCACGTCCTGAGCCATGTTAAACTCGTTGGAATTGCCAAAATCCAAAGCGTGGCCGCCCAGCCAGACAACAACTATGTTTTCCTTAATTTCAGGGGAAATTAATAGGGCAGAAGCGACATTCGTAATTGCACCGATTGCCACAACATAGAGCGGATTCTGCGGCGAATAACCAGTGGCTCTTAACGCCAAATCCTGTGCTGCCGGTGAATGAACCGGGGTATGTTCGTCCTGCAGATATTTACGGGAACCCTTTAACACGCAACCGTCGGGCAGTGCGGCGCCTGCAAGTTTTATAATTTTTAAAATTTCATCATAGCTTTTTTCCATGCCGTCTTCCGGCGAAGATGAGTTTTCATTAAAAAACGGCGCGGCATAAATAGCTTTTACCGAAAGCTTTTCCGGCGACTTTAAAAGGTATGCCAGGGCAAACTGGTCGTCTACCTCGTTATATGCGTCAGTGTCTAATACCACGTCAATATTATTTTGCGGAACATCTAAATTTTTTACATACTGTTCAAACGTCATTGTTCTGCTCCTTTTCTTTTTTTTTTTCATTATATAGTAAATAATTTCAGAAGTAAATAGATAAAATAACGATTTTTTGGAGATAACAAATATATATTGCAAGACTTGAAAAGGTGGGCATAAAAAATGAAAAAGCTTTTAATTTGTGTGTTGGCCCTTCTTTTTCCAGCTGCCTGTTTGGGATGTTCGGCAGAGAAAACGGAAAAAACTGTGAAAATCGGCGTGTTTGAGCCTGCTTCCGGCGATAATGGCGCAGGGGGCAAACAGGAAACGCTGGGAATTTTATATGCCAACAGCCAGACAAAAACCGTTGAAATTGATGGAGAACCATATCGTGTGGAGCTGGAAACCGTGGATAACGAATCTGCAACAGACAAAGCGCCTACTGCGGCGCAGAATTTATTGAGCAGGGGTGTTTCGGTGGTGTTGGGGTCTTATGGCTCAGGCGTGTCCATTGCGGCGGCCGATATTTTTGCAAGGGGCGGCGTTCCGGCAATCGGTATTTCCTGCACCAATCCCCAGGTGACGGCGGGGAACGAAACTTATTTCAGAATTTGCTTTTTAGACCCCTTTCAGGGAACGGTGCTGGCAAACTTTGCCCGGGACTATTTAAAAGCAGAAAAAGCATATTGTCTGTCAAAACTGGGGGATGACTATTCAGGCGGTTTGGTAAACTATTTTGTTGATGCTTTTCAGAAAGCCGGCGGAGAAGTGGTTTCAGAGGCATTTCAGGAGGGTAACAGCGACTTTACCTCCTACATCACAAAAGCGAAAAATGAAGGCGCCGACATTTTTTATGCCCCGGTTTCCACAGAGGCCGCGGCGCTGCTTGTAGATCAGGCCTCCTCCCAGGGATTAACGGTTCCCATCTTGGCCGGCGATACCTGGGACAGCAACGTTATTTTAAATGCGTCTAAAGGAAAAAACGTCCAAATATATGTAACTACCTTTTATCAGGAGGGCGCAAACCCGGAGTTTGACGCAGGGGTGAAAGCGTGGATGCAGTCTGACCCCAGGCATATAAAAAACAACGGCGGGGATGTTGGCCTTGCCGCCATGACAGCAATGGGCTATGATGCATATTATGTTGCACTGGAGGCCATGAAAAAAGCAGACTCAGTCAACCCCGGCGATATTTTAATCGCACTGGGAACAGTGGAGTATGAAGGGGTTTCGGGCAGTATTGCCTTTGATGAAAACGGCGACGCAATCCGGGACAGGGCATATGTGAAAACAGCGGATACTGAGTCCGGAAGCTGGAAATTTGTTGCCGAACAGACGGTAAGATAAGTGAAATGGGAGGCCGCGTATGAAAGGTGTCACACAAAATTTGCCGTATCTTTTCGCCGGAATATCAGTGGGGGGCCAATATGCGCTCATTGCCATTGGCTACACCATGGTATATGGCATTTTAAGGCTGATTAATTTCGCCCACGGCGACGTGTTCATGGCGTCTGGCCTGATGATGGTTTATGCCGCATCCGTTCTGCCCGTGTGGATTGCGATGCCGCTGGTGGCGGCCGCAACGGTGGTTTTGGGATTTTTAATTGAAAAGGCCGCTTACCGGCCGCTTAGGTCAGCGCCCCGCATGTCCGTTATGATTTCGGCAATCGGTGTCAGCTACTTGCTGCAAAATGTCGCGCTTTACGCAACTGGCGGACTGAACCAAACCTATCCGGCGATTCCCTGGGTCAGCGACACCATATCGGTTTTCGGGGTTGTAACAAAGCGGGTGACAGTTATCACGCCTGTGCTGACCGCTTTGCTGACGGCAGGGCTGATGCTTTTAATCCACCGCACCAAAAACGGAATTGCCATGCGCGCCGTGTCAAAGGATTTTGAAACGGCGCAGTTGATGGGAATTAAAATTAATTCCGTAATCAGCGCTGCGTTTGTAATTGGCTCATTTCTTGCGGCGGTGGGGAGCATGCTCTATTTTTCAAACTACAACGGAATTGTGCCGACGTCGGGCGCCATGCCCGGCTTAAAGGCCTTTGTTGCGGCTGTGTTCGGCGGGATTGGTTCCATTCCCGGCGCGGTAATCGGCGGATTTGTCATCGGCATTTGTGAAAATATTATGAAGGGGCTGGGGTGGACGGTTTTTTCAGATGCATTTACCTTTGCGCTGTTAATTGCGGTTCTTACCATAAAGCCCACAGGACTGTTCGGCGAAAAATTAGCAGAAAAGGTGTAAGCGAGGAGGGCTGGCATGAGCAAAAAAAACAATTTTATTTTATCGGGCTTGCTCATTGCGGCGCTGTTAATCGGAATTTATGTGCTGGAGCAAATTTTGCCGCCAACAGAAATGGTATTTGTGGTTTTGCAAAAAGGAGCAATTTACGCCCTGGTTGCAGTTTCTATGAATCTGTTAAACGGCTTTACAGGGCTTTTTTCGTTGGGACAGGCAGGATTTATGCTTATCGGCGCATACACTTATGCAATCTTTACCATCCCTGAGGTGCTAAAGCCGTCCGTTTACCTTTATTTTGGCGGCGGGGCAATTCATTTTACGCTGCCGGTGCTGGCAGCCATTGTTCTTGCCGGACTTGCGGCGGCTTTTTTTGCATATCTCATCGGCCTGCCGGTTTTACGCCTCAAAAGCGACTATTTAGCAATTGCCACCTTAGGATTTGCAGAAATTATTCGGGCTGTGTTTCAATGGGATGCGCTTGGGCCGGTGACCAACGGTTCCAATCTGCTCAGAAAATTTCAAACGTATGACTCCACACTGTTTCCATTTGTTGTTTCCGGCGCTTGCATTGCGGTGATTGTGCTGTTTATCCGCTCCACATACGGGCGTGCGCTTTGCGCTATCCGCGACGACGAAACAGCGGCAGAAGCAATGGGAATTCATCTTGCCCGGCACAAGCGGCTGGCGTTTTGCATCAGCTCCTTTTTTGCAGGCATATCCGGCGCACTGCTTGCAATGTTTCAAATGACGGTGCAGGCCTCAGCCTTTAAGGCAGCCATGACTTATGAGATTTTGCTAATTGTTGTAATCGGCGGAATCGGTTCTGTCACGGGCAGCTGTTTAAGCGCGTTTTTGTTTGTGGCGGCGAATGAGTGGTGGCTGCGGTTTTTAGACACGGAGCAATATATCGGCAGCTTTCAAATTCCGCTGCTCAGGCCGGGGTTTCGCAGGGTGGTATTCTCTGTTTTGGTCATGTTAGTGGTCCTGTTTTTTCAAAAGGGAATTATGGGCAGAAAGGAATTTTCCATATCGCGGTTTGCAGGCAGGCTGAAACACATCTCTTATAAAAATAAGGAGGTAAAACCATGAATCTGCTCTCTTTAAACGACGTCACCATGCAGTTCGGCGGCGTGGTTGCGGTGAATAACCTGTCCCTTACGGTTAAAAAAGGTGAAATTGTGTCGCTCATTGGCCCGAACGGAGCAGGAAAATCCACTGTGTTTAACGTAATTACCGGCGTATATGCGCCTACCAACGGCGTGGTTTCGTTTGACGGTGAAAAAATGATTGAGAATTATCCAAAGGGAAAAATGAAGCGGCTTTATGCAGGCGAAAACAGAGAAAAATATACAAAAATAATGTTAAAACGGCCGGACGAAATTACAAAGCTGGGCATTGCCCGCACCTTTCAAAACATTCGCCTGTTTCGCTCTATGACTGTGTTTGAAAATGTGCTTACGGCAATGCACGTGAGAAGAACAAGCAATGTATTCTCCGCCGTGTTTCGGATAAACCATAAAGAAGAAGCAGGCATGCGGGAAAAGAGCGCCGCGCTTTTAAAAAGTATTGGCTTGGAACAGCTTCAAAATATGCCGGCATCTTCACTTTCTTATGGCAAGCAGCGGCAACTGGAAATTGTTCGTGCACTGGCAACAGGCCCAAAGCTTTTGCTGCTGGACGAGCCGGCTGCGGGAATGAATCCACAGGAATCGGAAGAATTGGCGGAATTTATTTTAAAAATCCGCAGCCGCTATGAGCTGACAATTTTGCTGATTGAGCACCATATGGACATGGTGATGGGAATTTCCGACAAAATATATGTGGTAGATTTCGGAAAGCTCTTAGCCAGCGGCACACCGGAGGAAATTCAGCAAAACCAGGCCGTGATTGACGCCTATTTGGGAGGGGCAGAGGATGGGTGACCTTTTGACAATTGAAAACCTCACTGTATCCTACGGCGGCATTGAGGCGGTAAAAAACGTGTCGCTCTCTGTTCCGGAAGGGGAAATTGTAACGCTGGTGGGAGCAAACGGAGCCGGCAAAAGCACAGTTTTGAAATCCGCCGCCGGTTTGGTAAAACCAAAAAGCGGCTGTATTTTTTTTAAGGGGCAAAACATTGCGGCCAAACCGCCCCATGAAATCGTGAAACAGGGAATTGCACTGGTGCCGGAGGGCAGGAGGGTGTTTGCCAACCTCACTGTGAAAGAAAATTTAAAAATCGGCGCATATCTAAGAAAAGACGATTTAAAAGAAAGTATGCAGCACATCTATTCGCTTTTCCCGAGGCTGAAAGAGCGCAGGTGGCAGCTTTCCGGCACGCTGTCCGGCGGCGAACAGCAAATGCTGGCGCTTGGCCGCGCCCTGATGAGCCGGCCGGAGCTGATTATGATGGATGAGCCATCTTTAGGGCTTGCCCCATTGATTGTAAAAGATATTTTTGATATAATAAAAGAAATCCGCAATGAGGGCATCACCGTTCTTTTAATTGAACAGAACGCAAACCTGGCACTTTCCTGCGCCGACACGGCTTATGTTTTAGAAACCGGAAGGCTGGTAAAAAAGGGGACGGGGAAAGCGCTTCTGCGGGACGAAAGCGTGAAAGAGGCCTATTTGGGCAAGGCACGACAGCAAAAAAGGAGTAATAAAAATGGAACATGACAACATAAAAGATATTTACACATCGCCTGAACGCTATTCAGGGAAGCAGGTTATCGTCTGCGGCTGGATAAAAAACAACCGGGTCGGAAAAGCCTTTGGATTTATCGATCTAAACGACGGAAGTTGTTTTCGCGGAATTCAGGTGGTGCTTGAGCGGGAAAGCATTTTAAATTACGATGAAATCAGCAAGCAGAACATTGGTGCGGCGCTTGTTGTTTCAGGAAAAATAGAATTAACGCCCAATATGAAACAGCCCTTTGAGCTGAAGGCGGAAACCGTTCACATTGAAGGCGCGTCTACGCCGGACTTTCCCCTGCAAAACAAACGCCACACGCCGGAGTTTTTGCGGGAGCAGGCATATTTAAGGCCGCGGACAAACCTTTTTCGGGCGGTTTTTCGTGTTAGAAGCGAGGCGGCGTTTGCCATTCATCAGTTTTTTCACGACAGGGGCTTTGTCTATGTTCACACCCCGCTGATTACCGGGTCGGACTGCGAGGGCGCCGGAGAGATGTTCCGTGTTACCACTTTGGATTTAGAAAATCCGCCGAAAACAGTGGGCGGGCAGATTGACTGGAAGCAGGACTTTTTTGGAAAAAGCACAAATCTAACTGTATCAGGTCAGCTGGAGGGGGAAACCTTTGCCCTGGCCTTTGGAAAAATTTATACCTTTGGCCCTACTTTCCGAGCTGAAAACTCCAATACAACCCGCCATGCCGCAGAGTTTTGGATGATTGAGCCGGAAATTGCCTTTGCAGATTTAAACGACAACATGAACCTTGCCTGGGACATGATTCAGTATATTATTCAATACGTGTTAAAACACTGCCCGCAGGAAATTGAATTCTTTAACCAGTTTGTTGATAGGGGGCTAAAAGAGCGGCTTTGCGCGCTGGCGGCCAGCGACTATGAAAAAATTACTTACACTGAGGCGGTTTTGCTTTTAAAAAGCAGCAATGCAGCGTTTCAATATCCTGTGGAGTGGGGAAGCGACCTGCAAACCGAGCACGAACGGTTTTTAACCGAGCAGATTTTTAAAAAGCCGGTTTTTGTGGTGGATTATCCAAAAGAAATTAAGTCCTTTTATATGCGGTTAAACGACGACGGGAAAACCGTTGCGGCAATGGATTTGTTAGTGCCCGGTGTGGGGGAAATTATTGGCGGAAGCCAGCGGGAAGAGCGGCTCGACCTGCTTGTTGAGCGCATGAAGGAGCTTTCCCTTGAGGAAAAGGACTATTGGTGGTATTTAAATTTGCGCAGATATGGCGGAACGAAACACGCTGGGTTCGGCTTAGGGTTTGAGCGGATTATTATGTATTTAACCGGTGTGTCAAACATCCGCGACGTAATACCTTACCCCAGAACGGTGAAAAACGCGGAATTTTAGCGGAAAATGATTGTATCGAATAGAAAATTGTGGTAAAATAAAGGATAGAAATAAATTGATAGCGGAGGGGCAACATGTTTGATTTTGTAAGGATTTCCTGCTGCGTGCCAAAGGTCGCAGTGGCCAATACGGAAAAAAACACACAGGATATTATCAAAAAATTAAAGGAAGCAGAGGCAGCAAAATCAAATTTCATTGTGTTTCCCGAATTGTGTATCACCGGTTACACCTGCGGCGATCTGTTTTTTCAGGAAAGGCTTATGTCCGGGGTGAACGAGTCGCTTTTTAAAATCGCATCTGCCACAGAAAACAGTGAAGCTGTTGTGGTTTTGGGCGCGCCGATAAATATTGCCGGCCAACTTTATAACTGCTCGGTGGTTCTTGCAAAGGGAAAAATTATTGGCATTGTGCCAAAAACCTTTATTCCCAATTACAACGAGTTTTATGAAAAACGGTGGTTCTCCTCAGCGGAAGACTTAACAGAGCCTTACATGAATTCCAAAAACCTGTTTCCCGAAAACGATTACAGCTATGATATTCCCCTGGGCAGCAGCTTAATTTTTGAAACGGAAAACGGCATTAAATTTGGCGCAGAAATTTGTGAAGACCTATGGATGCCGGTGCCGCCCTGCATTGGGCTGGCGCTGCACGGCGCGGAACTGATTTTTAATTTGTCTGCCAGCAACGAAACCATTGGGAAACGGACTTACCGACGGGATATGGTAAAACAGCAGTCCTCAAAATGCTACTGTGCCTATGCCTATGTTTCCTGCGGGACAGACGAGTCCACCACAGACCTGATTTTTTCAGGCCACAGCCTTGTTGCGGAGAACGGGACCATTACGTTTGAAAATAAAAAGTTTTTGGATACGGATTATGTGCTCACAGCCGACGTGGATCTGGGAAAAATTAAAGCTGACCGGTTAAAATATAAAAGCTATAAAGACGCTACCAGTCTATATCAGGGAGATTCTGTAAAATTTGTGAAGCTTCCGGCCGTGACAGAAAGCGACGGAATGTTATATGAGGTGCGAAAACACCCGTTTATTCCGTCAGAGAAAAAAGCAAGAATAGAGCGGTGTTTAAACATTTTTGAAATGCAGACACAAGCGTTAAAAAAACGGCTCGCCATCACAGGGGGCAGGGCGGTTATCGGTGTGTCCGGCGGGCTGGACTCGACGCTGGCACTTTTGGTGACCTCAGCTGCTGTTAAGCAGCTGGGACTTCCGCCCACCAACATATGCGCTGTTACCATGCCGTGTTTCGGAACTACAGACAGAACGTTTCACAACGCGGTGGCGCTGATGGAATCGCTGGGAGTGACCACGAAGAACATCTCTATTAAAGAAGCGTGTGTCCAGCATTTTAAAGACATTGGACACGACATAAACGTTCACGACATTACTTATGAAAATGTGCAGGCCAGGGAGCGCACCCAGGTGCTGATGGATATGTCGAATGAATTTGGCGGAATTGTGGTGGGAACCGGTGACTTGAGCGAGCTTGCGCTGGGCTGGTGCACCTATTGCGGCGACCAGATGAGTATGTACGGCGTAAACGCGGGAGTTCCCAAAACCTTGGTTCGCTGGATGATTAACAGTTTGACGGAAAACAATGTTTTTCCCGAAAGCACAGAAATTTTAAAAGACGTGGCAGACACCCCCATCAGCCCGGAGCTTTTGCCGCCGGATGCAGAGGGTAAAATTGCACAGAAAACAGAAGACGTAGTTGGGCCTTATGAGCTGCACGACTTCTTCTTATACTATGTTTTGCGTTATGGATTTTCACCTGCCAAAATTTATTGTTTGGCTAACAGAGCTTTTGCAGGAATTTATGATAAAGCAACGGTTTTAAAGTGGCTGAAAACCTTTTATAAACGCTTTTTTACACAGCAGTTTAAGCGGAGCTGCATGCCGGACGGCGTGAAAATTGGCAGCGTGTGCCTCTCGCCCAGGGGGGACTGGAGAATGCCCAGCGACGCGGAAAGCACAATTTGGATCAACGAAGTGGAAACATTGGGTGAATAACAAAAAAGAGTTTAGGCACGCATTAAATTTTGCTGGCGGCCTGAACTCTTTTTCTGTATGCAAGGGGCGTTTCGCCGTACGTTTGCCGAAAACGCCGGGCAAAATAAAACTGGTCGCAGAACCCCAGCTCATTGCTGATGCTTTTAATGGAATAGCTGGTTTTGGAAAGCAGAAACTCTGCCCGGGAAAAAATTAACCCGTCGGTATATTTACCAATCGTCATGCCGGTTTCTGCTTTGAATTCTTTGGTGAGCTTGCTTTCCGAAATAAACAGGCTGGCGGCAATGTCGGCGGCTTTCAGCTGAATAGAAAGGTTGCGGCTGATAAATTTTGTGGCCTTTAGAACCTCAGGCGAATAGTTGTCGCCGGAAAAACCACGAATTTGATACTGGTCGATAAAGCGGGTGAGCGCATATTCTATATATGCTTTCATTTTCAAACCGTTTAAAAAGTCTTTCGACTGATAATAAAACAAAATCTTGTCTATCGTTTCCGGGCTTATGGGGAAGCTGGCAAAGGAACGGGCAGCCCCAAAAAAGTTTTGACCGCCGGGTTCCGTCACATTCACATGGAAAAACAGCTGGCTTAGGGAGGTTTCGCACCAATAGTCATAAGTCAGCCCGGCGGGTAGAAAATAGCAGTTGCCTGCGGATAGTTTTATAAATTCGTTTTTACTTTTTGCATAACCCTCACCGTTTAAAATAAAATAAATTCTAGAAAACGGGGAGCAGACATTCTCAGCATGCCAGTCGGTGGAAAGCTTGGCATATCCGTTGTCGGCTATGGTGATGCTTAAGTCGTTAAAAAGTTTTGCGACCTGTGTGTTCTTTTTGATATTCATGTCAAAAACTCCATATTTTAAACGAAAAAATATATTGGAAAATCAAATATACCATGTTATAATGCCCTTGAAAGTCCATAAAAACAATATATCATATTTTAAAGAAAATTTCAATGAAAAATGAGGGTAAAGGAGAGAATTTTTATGTCAAGCTATGTAACAAGAAAAACGCCGGGCGACACGGCGTGGTTCACGCACGACCGTTTCGGCATGTTTATCCATTTTGGATTGTATGCAATGCCGGCCCGCCACGAGTGGATTAAAATGCGGGAAATGATTACGGAAGAGCACTATGACAAGTATTTTAAGTATTTTAACCCCGACATGTACGACCCGAAAGAGTGGGCGCGCCAGGCAAAGGCGGCCGGAATGAAATATGTGGTGCTTACCACAAAACACCACGAAGGATTTTGCCTGTTTGACTCAAAGTTTACGGATTACAAATCCACAAATACGCCGTTTGGACGCGACATTGTCCGCGAATATGTAGATGCGTTCCGTGCAGAGGGACTGCACATTGGATTTTATTACTCTCTGATCGACTGGCATCACCCGGAATTTCCAATCGACATGATTCACCCCAGAAGGGAGGATGCAAATGCGGAGGAATTAAGTCGCGGCAGGGACGTACATAAATATGCGGAATACATGCGGAATCAGGTGACCGAGCTGTTAACAAACTATGGGAAAATAGATGTGCTGTGGTTCGATTTTTCATACTCCAACCATGAAGTTCCTGAAAAGTCCCCCTGGATGAAAGGTAAGGGCAAAGATGACTGGGAGGCGGAGAAACTAATTCAAACTGCAAGAGAATTGCAGCCGGGAATTATTATTGACAACCGCACGGAAATTGAACAGGACTTGTGGACACCGGAGCAGTATCAGCCTCTTTCCTGGGTCCGCCATGCAGAAACCGGCGAGCTTGTTACGTGGGAAGCCTGCCAGACTTTTTCCGGCTCCTGGGGATATTTTCGTGACGAAATGACATGGAAATCGCCTGAAATGCTTGTTCAAATGCTGATTAACACTGTTTCAATCGGCGGAAACCTGCTGATGAATGTGGGACCAACCGCAAGAGGCTATCTTGATTACCGGGCGGAAAACGCACTGAAGGTGTATGCGGACTGGATGAAATATCATTCCCGTTCTATTTACGGCTGCACCATGGCGGAACCGGAATTTCAAGAACCGCGGGGATGCCGTCTTACACAGTCTGTTGACGGAAAACGGCTTTATATCCACCTTTGTGAATATCCCTATAAATTTTTAGAGCTTCCCGGATATGCCGGAAAAGTGGACTATGCACAGCTGCTAAACGATGGAAGCGAGCTGAAAATGACAGAGAACGAAGTGCAGCATTTCAGCGAAGGCAGAAGCAAATCAGACGGCCTTTTGGTAATTGAGCTGCCTGAGGTGAAGCCTCCGGTTATCGTGCCTGTAATTGAGCTCTTCTTAAAATAATTTTTAAAGAAAATGCGGAAGTTTTTATTTCCGCATTTCTTTTTTTGCGTACATAAATTTATGAAAATGCAAGAAAATAACGGTATGTATGTAACGCACTTGTCAAAATAAGTAAAATTAACTTGAATCATACTTGTTTATGTGGTATAATTGTCCTTAAAAAAGAAACAGCAGGAGGTAAAATATGGAGAGGTCGAGTTGGAGCTCAAGGTCTACATTTATTCTGGCCGCAGTGGGGTCAGCCGTAGGGCTTGGCAATGCGTGGCGTTTTCCGGGATTGGTGGCCAAGCACGGAGGGGGCGCGTTTTTGTTCGTATATCTGATTGCAATGGTGTGTTTAGGGATACCGCTGCTCATGATGGAAATTTCCATCGGCAGAAAGATGCGTTCCGGCGCGCCGGGAGCACTGCGGGGCATTAACAAAAAGGCAGAGTGGATTGGCTGGGCCGCGACCAGCAATGCATTTATCATAGCGTGCTACTACGCAGTGGTTTTCGCCTGGGTAATTTTAATGGTATTTATGAGCTATAAGTTTGCCGCGTTTACAAATCTGCCGAATATGTCGGAACGGCTGAACGCCGCGAAAAACCTTTGGGCTCAGACAATTCAGACCACCGGAACAGTAACCGGCTGGTCTACCATTTCAATTCCGGTTATAATTTGTCTTCTAATTGCATGGGGTCTGATTTATTACTGTATCAGAAACAGCGCCCACAGCGTTGGCAAGGTGATAAAATATATTGTATTCATGCCCATTATTATTTTAGTGATTATGGCAATTAAGGGTCTGTCCATGGACGGGGCAATGGAAGGCATAAAACGTTTGTTTATCCCCGATTTCAATGCGCTTACTTCGCCGGGGATATGGGTAGACGCCTTTGGCCAGGTATTTTACAGCATGTCTGTTATGATGGCGATTATGTTTGCGTATGGTTCCTATTTGAGTGACGACTCCAACATTGCTGTAGACGGCCTGATTATTGCGTTTTCCGACATTGCAGTCAGCCTGCTGGCGGGCGTGGTAATGTTTTCTACCATGGGCGGCACCGGCATGTTGGATAACATGTCTGCTTCCGGCGTTTCCACTGCATTTATGATTTATCCTCAGACAATTGTCAGCTTAACAAATGTTGGTTGGTTTAACGCACTATTTGGCGTGTTGTTCTATTTATGCCTGGTTACCCTGGCAATCGACTCCGCGTTCTCCATTGTGGAAGGTGTTTCGTCGGCCATATCAGATAAGTTTGGCTTTCAATTGAAAAAAACCACAATCGGCGTTTGCATTGCGGCTGGAATTATTTCGCTGGTGTTCACAACGGGTGCCGGAATGGCTTATGTCGATATTGTTGACAACTGGACAAACCAGTATAACATGGTGATTGTCGGCGTTTTGGAATGTATTGCTGTGGGATATATGTTTAAAACATCTAAGGTTTTGCACGAAGTGAATAGGAACACAGGCAAAATTAAAATGCCATCCTGGTGGTTTAACGCGGCAATTAAAGTGATTGCACCCCTGCTTTTAACCATCCTGGTGTGCTGGAATTTGGGTTCGCTGTTTACAAGCGGCGGAATTTACGGAGCGGCAGACGGCTATACGCTGGCCTCAAACATCTGGGCAGGCTGGATTATTACAATTCTAGCGTTTTTAAGCGGCGCAATTATGCGCATCATTGTAAAGCGGAACAAAAAGTTTCGGGAGCGGGAAGAAAACTTTAAGGGTTGGGAAGATTAAGAAAAAGCACCTTAACATTCATTGTTAAGGTGCTTTTTCTTTCTTTTTATATTTGTAAGAAAAGGTTGAAATCAAAAAAATTATGTGCTATAATTAATAAATAAGATAAAAGCCTGAAGTTGTGTAAATAAATCGTATGGGTTTTCGGTCAGGAGCGTTATAAAATGTATAGAGACATACCCTTTTCACCGCCCGATATAACGGATTTGGAAATTTCAAATGTGATAGATGTTTTAAGAAGCGGATGGATAACCACCGGGGCACAGACAAAATTGTTTGAAAAGAAATTAGCTGAATCTTGCACGACTGAAAAAGCGGTGTGCCTAAACTCCGCCACGGCCTGCATGGAACTGGTTCTGCGCATGTTTGGAATTGGACCGGGGGACGAGGTTATCACCTGCAGCTATACATATACTGCAAGTGCAAGTGTAGCTTGCCATGTGGGTGCAAAGCTTGTTTTAGTAGATGCACAGACAGATGATTTTCATATGGATTATGATAAGCTGGCCGAAGCCATTACAGAAAATACAAAAGCCATAATCCCCATTGATATTGCAGGCATACTATGCGACTACGACAGAATCTATGAAATTGTAAATTCTAAAAAACAGCTGTTTCATGCAAAAAATCAATATCAGGAGGCTCTTGGCAGAATTTTGGTGCTGGCAGATTCCGCACATGGTTTCGGCGCGTCTTATAAGGGCAAAAAAAGCGGCGCTGTGGCCGATTTTACCTGTTTTTCCTTTCATGCCGTGAAAAATATTACCACCGGCGAGGGCGGGGCGATTACCTGGAGACCGGACATTGGATTAGACAGTGGCGATATTTATAAACAGTTTATGCTACTTTCTTTGCACGGACAGTCGAAAGACGCGTGGGCGAAACTTAAACCAAGCTCATGGGAATATGATGTGATTTTACCCGGCTACAAATGCAATATGACGGACATTTCCGCGGCGATTGGATTGGGACAGCTTGAGCGCTATGATGGCCTATTAAAAAAGCGCAAAAAGCTGATACAGGCATACAATGATAATCTGCCACAGGATAAAATTACCGTTTTGCAGCATGACACAGAAAACCAAAGTTCCAGCGGTCATTTATACCTGACGCGGCTTAAGGGTAAAAATTTAGATTTTCGGAACCGGTTTATTCAGCAGATGAGTCAGGCAGGTGTAGCATGCAACGTGCACTATAAACCGCTTCCAATGCATACGGCATATAAGCAAATGGGTTTTAACATTCAAGATTTTCCGAACTCCTATGCACTTTTTGAAAATGAAGTGACGCTCCCGTTAAACTCGAAAATGACGGTTGAAGATGTTTGTTACGTTGCAGAACATGTAAGGAGGCTTTTGCTAAGCCTATGAGAATTTTAAAAAAGTTTGGTTGTCTGCCTGAGCAAATGCAGAATTCTGCTGTTTTGGAGTATTACACAGCGCTTCGCAAAAAAATGTTTTGGCTCTTTTTAAAACGCATATTCGACATTGTTGTTTCCGTTCTTTTCATATGCGTTCTTCTGCCGCTGTTTCTTGTTGTTGCGGCCGCAATCAAGCTTGATTCTTTTGGCAGCATTATTTACAAACAGAGCCGCATTACCCAATATGGCAGGAAATTTAAAATTTATAAATTTCGTACAATGGTAGAAAAGGCAGACACCTTGGGCACTTTAGTGACCGTTGGGAACGACCCGCGTATCACCCGGGTTGGAAAAGTTTTAAGAAAATACAGGATAGATGAAATTCCGCAGCTGTTTAATATTTTGTTAGGCGACATGAGTTTTGTGGGAACGCGGCCAGAAGTTGAAAAATATGTAAATTGTTATACAGACAAAATGATGGCAACGTTGCTTTTGCCTGCAG
Organism: Congzhengia minquanensis; assembly: GCF_014384785.1. NCBI lineage: Bacteria > Bacillati > Bacillota > Clostridia > Eubacteriales > Oscillospiraceae > Congzhengia > Congzhengia minquanensis. The sequence goes on along the minus strand of NZ_JACRSU010000002.1, from coordinate 192,184 downwards.
GCGTAACATCTTCAGCAAGCATTTATTATAAGGATGAGAGCCAGCTTTTGGCCCAGACAGAGAACGTAGATGAAACTTATGTTCAAAAAATCCTGCCTGCAAAAATGAAATATAATCTTCAATATATAGAAAATTTTAGTCTTTGGAACGATTTAAAAATCATGGTAAAGACGGTTTTTGCCGTTTGCGCCAACAAAAAAATAGAATTGCCGGAGAACAGAAAGGCAGATGTAAATGCATAAACTCGTTTCGGTCATTACGCCAACATTCAACTGCGGGGCCTATATTTTAGAAACAATTCGGTCTGTTCAGGCTCAGACTTTTGATAACTGGGAAATGATAATTGCAGACGATTGTTCCGCTGACGATACGAAAGAAATTGTTGGACAGGCCTGCGAAAAAGACCCCAGAATAAAATATGTCCGGCTTAAAACAAATTCCGGGGCAGCCGTCGCAAGAACGGAGGCCATGAAGCTGGCAAAGGGAAATTATATGGCCTTTTTAGACAGCGACGACCTTTGGAAACCGGAAAAGCTGGAAAAGCAGCTTGCGTTTATGGAGGCGAACCGCTACCCGTTTACTGCAACTGCTTATGAAAAGATTGATGAATCTGGCCGCAAGCTGAATAAAATTGTGAACGTTATTGACAGGACAAGCTATAACCGTTTGCTGTTGGATTGTCCTATAGGAAACTCCACAGTGATGTATGATGTGGATAAAATGGGGAAGTTTGAAGTTCCAAACATTAAAAAGCGCAATGACGATGCATTGTGGCTTAAAATGTTAAAACAGGAAAAATATATTTATGGTCTGCATGAGGTTTTAATGGAATACCGCGTCCGCCCTAATTCCATTTCCAGCAATAAGCTGTCATTGGTAAAATATCATTGGAAGCTTTACCGCGAAATTGAACATTTGAGCGTATTACGGTCTGCGTTTCACATCGTTGTGTGGGGAGCGCTGAAAATATTTCATATAAAATAGATGATCAAACAGGAAAGTGAGAAGTGATTAGAAATGGAATACCTGAATAAATTATTTCGGAACAGATATCTGCTGTTAATGGATGTTTTGCTATCTGTCCTGGCCTATGCCATTGTGATTATCCTTATGTTTCCGGTTGCGTCATTTGGCGCTTATTTTATTGATAGTCTGCCCTCCATCGTGCTGACAGTTTGCGTCTTTGCTTCCATTCTTTTTATTTTCGACATGTATAATGTATATTGGATGTATGCCAGCATTAAAGAATACTTAAAGCTTTTAACAGCTTGCGTTACGGCGGGCACCGTTAGCATGCTTGTTGATATTTTTCTGTTGCACAGCGCTTTAATTTATCCTAAATTTTGCCTGGCGGCAAAATTTGCCGTGATGTTTTTAATCCTTGCATTGCGGTTTTCCATTAGAGTTTTGCAAAAGCTGTCCAACGTTTCGGCAGACAAGGAAGGAAAGCGCGTACTTGTTATTGGAGCCGGCCAGCTATGTGCAATGCTGCTGCGTGACATCCGCGACAACAAACATCTGCACTACAATGTTGTCGGCCTGATTGACGACGACAAGGTAAAGAAAAACCAGGTGATGTGCGGCGCAAAGGTGCTTGGCGGCCGCAGTGAAATTGAACGGATTTGCCGGGAGAAGATGGTGGAGGAGATTGTTTTCGCTATTTATACGCTGCCGCTTTCGGAGAAAAAGGAGATTTTAGAAATTTGCACGAAAACCGGCTGCAAGGTTAAAGTGATGCCGGGAATTGAAGCGGTGTTGTCGGGTAATTTTGGTTTTAACAGCATGCGGAATATTGAAATTGAAGACTTGCTGGAACGTGAACCTGTGAAATTTGATAACAATTTGATAAAAGAGGATTTATGCGGAAAAACCGTTTTGGTTACGGGCGGCGGCGGTTCCATTGGTTCTGAGCTGTGCCGGCAGATTATACCGTTTCGTCCGAAGCTTCTGATTATTTTGGACATTTATGAAAATACCACATATGAGCTGCAAAATGAGCTGATGGAAAAATATCCGGATCAGCAATTAGAAGTTCTAATTGCGTCCGTCAGGGACAAAAAACGTTTAGATGACATTTTTTCCGTTTACCGTCCGGAAATTGTGTTTCATGCGGCAGCCCACAAACATGTTCCGCTGATGGAATATAGCCCGTGCGAAGCGGTGAAAAACAATGTTTTCGGCACGCTGAATGTTGCAAAATGCGCAGACGAATTTGGCGTGAGGCGGTTTGTAATGATTTCCACTGACAAGGCTGTTAACCCAACAAACGTTATGGGCGCGACAAAGAGAATGTGTGAAATGATTATTCAAACAATGGCGGCGGAAAGCAAAACGGAATTTGTTGCCGTGCGGTTTGGAAATGTTTTAGGATCAAACGGGTCGGTTATCCCCCGATTTAAAAAGCAAATTGCAGCAGGCGGGCCGGTTACGGTTACGCATCCTGAAATCACCCGGTTTTTTATGACAATTCCCGAGGCGGCGCGGCTTGTAATTCAGGCGGCGGTTAACGCACAGGGGGGAGAAATTTTTGTGCTGGACATGGGAGAGCCGGTGAAAATTTATGACTTGGCGCAAAAAATGATTCGGCTTGCAGGCTTTCAGCCTGAAGGGGACATAAAAATTGAGTTTACAGGCTTAAGGCCCGGCGAAAAGCTTTATGAAGAACTTTTGATGAATGAAGAAGGGCTTCGCAAAACAGAGCACAGTAAAATTTTTATTGGCAGTCCCATTACAATTAACCACAACGAGCTTCAGCATAAGCTGCAGATTCTGTCCATTGCTTTAAACATAGGAGACGAGGCAATAAAAGAAGCTTTAAAAGAGGTTGTGCCCACTTTTGTTCCGGAACAGGCACAGGAGGAGCACGAAAGCGAGCAGGACTATGCCGCTTTATCGAACTCTGCCACGGTTGCGGTGTCTTAAATAAAAAAATACAAAAAAACGGGATTATCCGAAATTTCGGATAATCCCGTAAATCATTAACAGAACAATTTCAACTGACAAAATTATTTTGGAAACTGTGCTCAAACGTCTATCTCCGCTTTTTATGTATCGGATTGTTTCAGCCAAATACAGTGCCAGCAAGACAGGAAGCGTAACAAAAATGACCGGATTATGGAAAAACGCGTCTGCAAAATCAAACCTTGCTAAGGCCACAAACATTCCCGTAATGCCACAGGAGGGACAATATAGCCCCGTAGCCAAATGAAACGGACAGGGAACGGAAAGCCCGGTCAGCCGTATAAACATTAAATATGCCAAGCCGAACAACAGTACGGCGAGCAATCGTTTTATTTCTTTTGTCAGCCTTGCTTTCATAAGAAGTTTTAAGCTGCAATTGCTTTGTTTACAGAATCCTGCATCAGCGCATAGGAAACAATGCTCAGCCCGAAGAACGATAAAATCAGGTATAAAATTCCCCTGCTCTGAGCGGGCCAGCCCTTGTTTATATAAATTCCGTCCAGCTTTTCGCCCATTTTATACATCCAGTAAAACAGATAAATGCCGCAGGACAAAATGGAAAACAAAAACGCCATTCCGCCGGTTGTTGCCATTCGGTCGTCCGCTAAGTAGTTGATTTCATCGTTCAGCTTAATAAACCAGTAAATTCCGTAAATGCCGCAGGTAATCACGCTTAAAACAATGGAGATTGCAATTTCCCTTCTTTGTATCATACAAGCCGCCCTCATTTCTTAATTTTAAATACACAACATTTCTGCTGTAATTATATCATAGGAAACAATGGAGTGTCAAGTGCTGCGGCCGGGGCATGTCAAATTTTAGAGAATAATGCAAATCAAACCGCCGCTGCCCTCGTTAATAATCTTCTGTAGTGTTTCCTGAAGCTTCACCTGAGCCTCGTCAGGCATTCTTCCCAGCTTGTTGTGCAGCCCTTCGTTCACCAGTTCGTGAAGGGATTTTCCGAAAATGTTCGACTGCCAAATCTGCTTTGGATCTGTTTCAAATTCCTGGAGCAGATAGTGCACCAGTTCTTCAGACTGTTTTTCCGTACCCACAATGGGGCTTACTTCTGTCTGAATTTCCGCTTTAATCATGTGGATTGAGGGTGCTGACGCTTTCAGCTTCACGCCAAATCTGCTTCCTTGTCTTACAATTTCAGGCTCTTCTAAGCTCATTTCATCAATGGTGGGCGTAACAATGCCATAGCCTTTGTTTTCAACCTCTTTCAGCGCCACAGCTACCTTGTCATATTCCCGCTTAATTTCAGACATTTGTGTAAGGAGCGACAAAAGCTTATCTTCCCCGTCAATGTCAAATCCGGAGGTTTCTTTTACAATTTTATAGAACAGGTCTCCAGGGGTAGTGACGGAAATTGAGGCTTTTCCCGTGCCCAAATCAATGTTTGCCGTTTCTGCAGCTTCAATGAATTCGCAGGTACACATTTTTGCCGCCGCATCTTTTAAATTGCTTAAGGTAATAATATCTTCAGCAGCGGAAAGAACAGCTTCATAAATGCCTTTTTTTATTCTGTGCTCATCGGCTAACGCGTCAATCCATTTCGGCAAATCCACGCTGATTTCTCTCACAGGGAAGGTTAAAAGCACCTGCTTCATAATTTCCCTGATTTCCCGCTCTGTGAGAGCCAAACAGTTTACTGCCACCACCGGAGCGTGATATTGTTCTTCTAAATAGGTTCTCAAATCCTCTGTTTCGGGCTTGTCGGGATATTTTGTGTTTAATAAAATCACAAAGGGTTTGCCCATTTTGGTAAGTTCTTCAGCAACCCGCGCCTCGGCTTCTACGTAGTCCTCTCTAGGAATATCGGTGACGCTGCCGTCGGTGGTTACCAGAATCCCAATGGTGGAGTGGTCGCAGATTACTTTCTTTGTGCCAATTTCAGCAGCCTTGCCAAAGGGAATGGGCTCCTCAGACCACGGTGTTTGCACCATTCTCGGCACATCGTTTTCAATGTGGCCCAGGGCGCTGTTTACAATGTAGCCCACACAGTCAATCATTCTGACCTTCATTTTTGCATTGTCGTCAAAGGTAATTTCAACCGCTTCATTGGGAATGAATTTTGGTTCTGTTGTCATAATCGTTTTTCCGCCGGCGCTTTGGGGCAGTTCGTCTTGCGCACGTTCCTTTGAGTTTAAGTCGCCAATATTCGGAATGACAAACAGATCCATGAACTTTTTAATAAAGGTCGATTTCCCTGTCCGAACCGGTCCTACAACGCCCAGATAAACATCGCCTCCTGTGCGTTCGGCAATATCCTGATAGATATTATATTCAGCCATACATATTCCTCCATCGTTGTGATTTATTGTTTGTACATAGTATGAAAAGATCTGTTTTTTTATGACTGTTTGTCTTAAATTAATTTCATATAGAAAATTGCATAAAAAAATTCAGCTATTGCCAATAAAATTGTTGACTTTTGGCAATTTTCATAATATAATTGTAAAAGATTGGTGAATTCCTGTAATTTTTAGGAAACCGCTGCTAAAAAACTTACAAAGGGGAAACGAAAATGAAACGTAAAACCATTGTCGGAGTTATTTTTGGAATTCTTGCGGTGGCAGTATTTGCTTTGTTGGCGTTTACTGTGAACAACGGTGACCCGGAAAGCACAAGCCGTTATTCTGCTACCTTTATGTCGCTGTTGCCGCCGGTTATCGCAATCGGGCTGGCACTTATCACAAAAGAGGTTTACAGCTCTCTGTTTATTGGAATTGTGGCAGGCGGATTGTTATCTACAAACTTCCGTCCTGTAGCTGCAATGGACAATATTTTGAACGAAGGCCTAATTGCAGCAGTTTCCGGAACAGCCGGTATCTTTATTTTTCTTGTTGTTCTGGGAATTTTTGTGGCGCTGATAAATAAGGCGGGCGGCTCTGCGGCATTTGGAAAATGGGCCCAAAAACATATTAAGTCAAAAACAGGCGCGTCGATGGCTACCTTTATTCTGGGAGTTCTCATTTTTATTGACGACTATTTTAACTGCCTTACCGTTGGGTCGGTTATGCGCTCGGTTACAGACAGCCACAAAATTTCAAGAGCAAAGCTTGCATATCTGATTGACGCAACGGCAGCTCCCGTTTGCATGATTGCGCCGATTTCTTCCTGGGCTGCGGCGGTTTCAAGCTATGTGCCCGAAGGACAGGGATTGTCGCTGTTCATAAAAGCGATTCCGTATAATTTTTATTCGCTTCTCACCTTTGTGTTTATTATCGCAATTACACTAATGAAGTTTGATTACGGCTCCATGAAGCTGCATGAAAAAAATGCTGAAAAGGGTGATTTATTCACAACCGGTGATAGGGTGGAACAAAATAATGAAGAACATTCATCGCGCGGAAAAGTGATTGACTTAATTCTTCCCGTTCTTGTGTTAATTGCAATTTGCATTTTATCGTTGCTTTATGTCGGCGGCATGTGGTCTGGTGAATCATTTATTAATGCGTTTGCCAATACTGACGCAACGGTCGGTTTGCCGTGGGGCGGAATTATTGCGCTGATTGTTGCTATTTTCTATCTGCTGTGCAGAAGAGTTGTTACGTTTAAAGAAGCAATGGAATGTGTGCCAAAAGGCTTTATTGCAATGGTTCCCGCAATTTTAATTTTGACATTTGCAACGTCGCTCAAAAATATGACCGGCCTTCTCGGCGCCGCTGATTATGTCGGCGACATTATGGAAGGTGCAGCGGCAGGCCTTTCTTATTTCCTGCCGGCAATCATTTTTGTTGTGGCTGTAGGGCTTGCGTTTGCAACCGGAACCTCCTGGGGAACTTTCGGCATTTTAATTCCTATCGTTATGGCGGTGTTCCCCAACGACAGCAGCATGATGGTCATTGGCGTTTCTGCCTGCCTTGCAGGTGCGGTTTGCGGCGACCACTGTTCACCCATTTCCGACACCACAATTATGTCGTCTGCCGGCGCGGAGTGCAACCATATTAATCACGTGTCCACACAGTTGCCATATGCGCTGACTGTTGCGGCCGTATCTTTCGTTTCCTATATTATAGCAGGCTTTGTTCATAATTGGCTTATTGTGCTTCCCATTGCAATTGTTCTGATGCTTGCAACCCTGTTCGTTATTAAGGCGGCTGCCAAACGAAAAATTGCAGAATAAATTTAAAAACTCGAAAGCGTCCGGTTATTTTGCCGGATGCTTTCTTTGTTATTGACACGTTGTATATTTTATGCAATAATTGACTTATAAAGTATTCAATTTAAGGAAGGTATGGTAGCGTTCATGAAAAAGTATGTGTGGTTGGTTCTATCATTTGTTTTGCTGCTTACGCTGTGCCCCATTTTCCCGGCTGCGGCCGATATATCAGACGAGGGCTATGCCTGCTACCAGTTTGAAGACGGCATACCGGAAGGTGTCAGGCTTGAAAATGCGACTGGGAAAATTCAGTTCGGCGGGGTGTATGGAAAGGGCCTTTTGGTTACTGCAGACAGCGGTGAGCCGAAAGTTCTGCTGCCTTTTTTTTCTGAGTCAAATGTGGTTTACAGCTTTTCCGTCTGGATAAAATCCACCGGAAGCGTTGCTTTTTTTATTGAAGACCGAGCGGTGACAAACATACAAACCACAGAGGGGGAAGATGGCTGGACGCAGTTTCGCGGCAGTTGTCAGGCTTTGGACGACGGGAGCTTCAATCAATTTTTAACAATTTCCGGCGAGGAAGACTTTTTGGTTGACGATTGCCTTATTTTGTCTGAGAAATATCACGAGACGGCAATTGCAGGAAATTTGGTTTCAAACGGCAGCTTTGAAGCGGATTTAGCAGGCTGGAAATTAGGCAGCGAAGGGTCAAGAATCGAGGACGGGGCAAACGGCACACACCACGCTATCAGCACAACGGTGAATTATGACTGGGACTGTGCAAAAACACAGGTGGATATCCGGTTCGGCAGAAAATATAAATTAACCTGGTATGCAAAAGCCATTTCAGATGATGCAGATGGCCTTGACATGAAATATATTTTTGACCGCGCGCCATACATGACGGATGACAGAACACCGAAATACAGCGAGCATGTTGCAGGAGCCTTGACGAAAGAGTGGCAGAAGTTTGAAGTTGTACATCAGGATGCAAACAACACGCCGGACCAGTGTCTGGCTGATCTTTATTTCCGTGCCGGTTCAGGGAAAGACAGAGTCACGTTTGCTGTAGATGAAATAAATATTGAAGAAATTGACGATTCCTATGAGGTGCCGTCGCAGGTTACGGTTTCCGGCGATGAACTGAATCAACAGCACATTACGGCGACATTTGGAAAAAAAGGAAGCGCTGTGGGGATTTACTACCGGATTATGAAAAAATTCGGCGATGGCTTTGCTATTATGGACAACGGCTACACCGAGGATCAAACGGCGGTGAAATTTGATTTGCCCGAGAATTTCGCAGGCCTTTGCCGGGTGGAAATTAACGCTGTAGATATTTATGGAATTGTAGGAAAAACGTTTTATTCTACGTGGAAGCCAAAGGGCGAAGCGTTGTTAGAACAGAAAATTATAACCAATATTAATGAAGAAATTTGGACCGATGCAACAAAATCGTTAACTGCTGAAACGGTTTGCAGGGGAGCAGGGGATAGGAACATGCTGATGTCTGCCTTTGCCGTTTATAACGATAAGGGCGCGTTAACGGGAATTGAAACGGCCGATGTTGAAAACATTGCCGGAAACGAAGTGCCTTTGTCTGTTGCAGTTGGCAGCGATGATCATCGCGCAAAATTTATGCTGTTTAACAAAAAAAACCTTGCTCCTGTAAAGCAGGAAGATGAGCTGACAAAGACAACCTCTGGCAGCTTCTTATATGTTGATGCGGAAAACGGCAGGGACTTTAACAGCGGAGAAGCGGGAAAACCCTTAAAATCGTTAAGCGGCGCAAAGGTAAAGGTGCGCGAACTGTTAAAAACCGCTTCGGAGGATATATACGTAATCTTTAAAGAGGGGGAATATCCATTCGGAAGCGCGGTGACTTTTACACCCAACGACACGTCTGACACTTTAAAAATTCACTACATTTCTGAAAAGAAAGGCAAGGCAAGCTTCAGCGGCGGGCGGGAAGCAACCAATTTTTCATTGTGGAGCGAAGAAAAGAATATTTACAGGTCTTATGTGGGCACAGATGTTGAAACACGGCAGCTGTTTGTTGACGGTATTCGTGCCACCCGTGCGAAAAGCAGCGGCAAGCTGAAAGACGCTGTAAATTTAGGCAATGAAGGAGTGGGATACACCACAACAGACATCTCGCTGTTAGAGTTTAAGCATATTGAAGACCTGGAGTTTGTGTTTTATGAGGATTGGACCAACTCTTACTGTGGCGTTGACAATGTGACAGACAACGGAGACGGAAGCGTAACCGTGGCAATGGAGCCTGTAGGCTGGGGGTACCAGTGGAAAAAGGGCAACTGTCTGCCCACGGTTCCCGAATATATTGAAAACGCGCTGGAGCTGTTAGACGAGGAAGGGGAATGGTATTTAGACAGGCACGAGGGTTATCTGTATTATAAGCCCCGGGTGTTTGAAAACATAAACGAGGTTCGCGTGGTGATGCCGGTTTGCGAAAAGATGCTGAATTTAAACGGAAATTCGGCTTTTGATGTAATTCGCAACTTAGAATTTCGTGGGTTTGTTTTTGAGAATACCACGTGGAATGTGCCCAGCAGACCCGGTGGTTTTTGCTGCGGCCAGAACAACGGATATACCGGCGGGGAAGAGCAGTTTATCCCCGGAGCAGTGAATGTGGACAACGCGAATAACATCAGCTTTGTAAACTGCCGTTTTACACGGCTTGGCATGACGGGGCTGAAAATGACAGGCGGCCTGAAAAACTGCAAAGTGGTTGGCAACGAATTTTATGACATCTCCGGCGGCGCGCTTGTGGTGGGCGATGTAGCCAAAAACAACGCGAGTGACCCGAAAGACCCGGCTTATTATGTGGAAAATATTGACGTGACGGACAACTATATGCATAAAATTGCGGTGGACTATAAAGGCGGTGCGGCGCTCTCAACCGGCTTTCCAATAAACAGCAGGATAAACAACAACGAAATTTACGATACCTGTTACAGCGGAATGCACTTAGGCTGGGGCTGGAACTCCTACACCAAAACGGTTACAGAGGACTTTACGGTAAAACAAAACTACATTCATAAGGTGATGAACACAAAAATATTTGACGGCGGCGGTGTTTACTTTTTGGGCCGCACCAACGGGTCGGAAGAACACCCCAACGTGTTTGCAGAAAACTATCTGTACGATACCGGCAACTGCTACGGCATGATTTATCCCGACAACGGTTCAACGAATTGGGACATTTTAAGCAACGTGGTGGATTTAAACAAAAATCCCGTGTGGTACAGAAAAAATGACAGAACGCCTGAAAACATTGTGATGCCTGCTAGATGGCTGCATATTCATATGAGCACGATTACAGATATTTATTTGAAAAACAACTATACAACCACAGATGAAAACTTAAACAACGGAATTTATAATGTAAAGGTAGAGGACTTGCATGTTCATAACGATGCAGACTGGCCCCAGGAGGCGCTGGACATAATTGAACGTGCAGGTGTAACGCCAAAATACAGCGACAATTTCCGCTTCGGCCTTCAGGAGGTTGACGGGGCCGGAGCCGTTACACTGAAAACAGGAGAAACAACGGAATTGAACCTTTTTGTTCAAACCGGAAAAGAAAAGCTTTATCACAGTGCAAACTACGAAATTTATATGGTGAGCAGCAATGAAAATATTGTCAGTGTAAATGGGCAAGCTATTACAGGCTTGCGTGCCGGTTCGGCAGAAATTACTGCGTATGTAAAAGAAGCAGATATTTTACAAACCAAAAAAATTCAGGTCACAGTTGAAAATCTTTCGTAAAATGTAAAAAAAAATTTGATTTTTTATGGATTTATGATATAATGTAATATGGCGTGGGTAAATCTGCCAAACATTCGTTAAAAATATCGGTCAGACCGATTAAAAAATAGGAGGTTTTTATTGATGAAGTATGTTTATCAGTTCAGCGAAGGTAACAAAGAAATGCGCAACACCCTTGGCGGCAAAGGCGCGAACCTCGCGGAAATGACAAGCCTGGGATTACCTGTTCCCCAGGGTTTCACAGTGTCTACAGAGGCTTGTACCCGTTATTATGATGACGGAAGAAAGATCAGCGAAGACATTGAAAAAGAGATTATGGAAAACATCGAAAAGATGGAAAAAGTTACAGGAATGAAATTCGGCGATGTTGAAAATCCCCTTTTGGTTTCTGTTCGTTCCGGTGCGAGAGCTTCTATGCCCGGTATGATGGATACCATTTTAAATCTCGGTTTGAATGAAGAAGTTGTTGAAACGTTAGCAAAAAAATCTGGTAACCCGCGCTGGGCTTGGGATTGCTACAGAAGATTTATTCAGATGTATTCCGACGTTGTAATGGAAGTTGGCAAAAAATATTTTGAGCAGCTCATCGACGAAATGAAAGAGAAGAAGGGTGTAACCCAAGACGTTGAGCTCACAGCAGATGATTTAAAAGAGCTGGCAAACCAGTTTAAAGCAGAATATAAATCGAAAATCGGTGATGACTTCCCTACAGACCCGAAAGAACAGCTCATGGGCGCAATTAAAGCCGTGTTCCGCTCTTGGGACAACCCCCGTGCCAATGTTTACAGACGTGACAACGACATCCCTTATTCTTGGGGAACGGCTGTTAACGTGCAGATGATGGCGTTTGGTAACATGGGCGACACCTCGGGTACCGGCGTTGCATTTACAAGAAACCCGGCAACCGGCGAAAAGAAGCTGTTCGGCGAATTTTTAATGAATGCCCAGGGCGAAGACGTTGTTGCTGGTGTTAGAACACCTCAGCCCATTGACCAGTTAAAAGAGGTTATGCCGGAGGTGTATGACCAGTTCGTTGAAATTTGCCATAAGCTTGAGAACCACTATAGAGATATGCAGGATATGGAGTTCACCATTCAGGACAAAAAGCTTTATATGCTGCAGACCAGAAATGGTAAGAGAACTGCTGCTGCCGCTTTAAAAATCGCTTGCGATTTGGTTGACGAAGGCATGATTTCCGACAAGGAAGCAGTTGCAATGATTGACCCGAGAAACCTGGATTCTTTGCTCCATCCGCAGTTCGACGCTGCCGCAATTAAAAAAGCAGAGCCGATTGGCAAAGCTTTGGCTGCATCTCCCGGTGCTGCCTGCGGTAAAGTTGTGTTCACGGCAGAAGACGCAAAAGAGTGGGCTTCCCGCGGTGATAAAGTTATTTTGGTTCGGCTTGAAACCTCTCCGGAAGACATTGAAGGCATGAAAGCCGCTCAGGGTATTTTAACCGTCCGCGGCGGAATGACGTCACACGCAGCGGTTGTTGCCCGCGGTATGGGAACATGCTGTGTATCCGGCTGTTCTGCAATTAACATGGATGAGGATAACAAAAAGTTCGAACTGGCAGGAAAGACATTCCACGAAGGCGACGTTATTTCTATCGACGGTTCAACCGGTAACATCTATGACGGCGCTATCCCTACAGTTGACGCTTCCATTGGCGGCGAATTCGGCAGAATTATGGATTGGGCAGATAAATATAGAACGCTCCAGGTTCGGACAAATGCGGACACGCCTGACGACGCAAAACGCGCAAGAGCGCTGGGCGCAGAGGGAATTGGCCTTTGCCGTACAGAGCATATGTTCTTTGAAAGCGACAGAATTGCTGCAATTCGTGAAATGATCTGCTCCGACACTGTTGAGCAGAGAGAAAAGGCTTTGGCAAAGCTTGAGCCCATGCAGCAGGGAGACTTTGAAGCACTTTACGAAGCAATGGAAGGCGACGGCGTTAACATCCGTTTCTTAGATCCCCCGCTTCATGAGTTTGTTCCCACAGAAGAAAAAGACATTGAACAGCTTGCTAAAACACAGGGTAAAACAGTTGATGAAATTAAAGCAATTATTGCCGGTCTGCATGAGTTTAACCCTATGATGGGACACCGTGGCTGCCGTCTGGCTGTAACATATCCTGAAATCGCTGCAATGCAGACAAGAGCGGTTATCAAGGCGGCTATTAATGTTTCTAAAAAGCATCCAGACTGGAACATTGTTCCTGAGATTATGATTCCGCTGGTTGGTGAAGTAAAAGAGCTTGCATTTGTGAAAAAGACGGTTGTTGAAACTGCTGATGCAGAAATTAAGGCTGCCGGCTCTAACTTAAAATATAAAGTCGGCACAATGATTGAAATTCCAAGAGCTGCCCTGACCGCTGATGAAATTGCAAAAGAAGCTGAGTTCTTCTCGTTTGGTACCAATGACCTGACGCAGATGACATTTGGTTTTTCTCGCGATGATGCCGGCAAGTTCTTAGATTCTTACTACGACAATAAAATTTATGAAAACGACCCGTTTGCAAAAATTGACCAGGTTGGTGTTGGCAAACTGGTTAAAATGGCTTGTGACTTGGGCAAACAGACCAGACCGGATATTAAGCTCGGAATCTGCGGCGAACACGGCGGCGATCCGTCTACCGTTGAATTCTGCCACAATGTTGGTTTGACTTATGTTTCCTGCTCGCCGTTCCGCGTGCCAATTGCACGTTTAGCAGCAGCACAGGCAAAAATTAAGGCTGATAAATAATTTATATTAAAAAATAAAGCGAGGCTTTGCCTTGCTTTATTTTTTTTATAGAAAAGCAAAAAAAGAGTTGATTTTTTTCTAAAAATAGTGTATTATATATATTGTTGTGTTTCTTTAAAAACATAATATGGACGGGTATCGAAGTGGTCATAACGGGGCTGACTCGAAATCAGTTTGCGGGCAACCGCACGTGGGTTCGAATCCCACCCCGTCCGCCAGCGCCTTGAAACATTTGTGTTTCAAGGCGTTTTTTAATTGCTTTTTATTATTAAAAATAAAAAATATCTATTGACAAAATTTACTTTAATGAAACGTAAAACAATTCAGCAAACGTTAGTTTTTGAAGCGGTAAACCAGTTAAAGAGTCATGTCACTGCAGATGAAGTCTACGATGCAGTCAAAAAAGAACATCCCAGTATCAGCAGAGGGACAGTCTACCGCAATCTGAACCAGTTGTCTGAAAATGGAGCAATTCAAAAGGTAGAAGTTTTAGGCGGTGCAGACCGTTTTGATTTCCAATGCCATAAACATCATCATGTAAGGTGTTTAAAATGCGGCAAAATCTTTGACGTAGACATAGAATATGTTGATGGCTTGGAAAATAACATTAGAAATACCCGTGGGTTTGAATTCAGCGGTTATGATATTATGTTTAAGGGCCTTTGTCCAAAATGTGCGAAATAAACCATATTTATCAATTAATTAGGTGTATGCGGACACAAAAAATCCGTAAATAAAATACAAAAAGGAGAATTACTATGAGAAGCATTACAACACTAGACCTACAATATGCACACAGATTTTACGGTTTTAAAGGGGAAGCGCAGTACTTACACGGACATACAGGAGTTTTAACAATTGAAGTGGAAGATTCTGTTGAACCAGGCGTTAACATGGTTTTTCCTTGCAATGAAATTCAAAAAACCGCATGGGCAGTTCTTAAAAACTTTGACCATGCACTGGTTTTAAGAGAAGATGACCCTCTGCTGCCTGCCATTCTCGACGTTTATGAAAAGCAGGGCATTAAAAATGGTGCGCCAAATAACCAGATGAAAGGCCCCGCTTTTCAGACAGAGCTTGCAACCGCATATCCGGACTGTCGGTTGGTGGTTACGAAAGAAACTATGACGGTTGAGGGCATGATAAAAATGGTTTATGATCTGCTAAAGGATAAACTGAATATCGCCAAAATTACATTTACCAGCGGTGTAAACGCGGCTTCGGCAGAATTTGAAACAAAGAACAAAATAGACCGCTGTCCGTTGTGTGGCATTGCTTTAAACGAAAACGGAGTTTGCCCCAAGTGCGGCTATAAAAAATAGTATCTGATTTATGACGCTTTGGTGCCCAAAAATGGTGCCCGAATTTCTTGTGGCAATATAAAACGATACGGACATATACAGGGAATACCATAATATGCGAGAGCGAAAGCACTCGTTGCTTTCGCCCTCTTGGCTGCCATATAAGCAGGGGCAAACGCGCTTGTCAACAGCGGGGCGAAGTCCGTTTATCTTGACTGTTGACAAGTGTGGCTGGCTCTGCTACTTCCAAATAGTAAAGGAAAACGGTAGAATTGTTGCAGACAAAAACGAGCGATTTTTACGGAAAGGGTCCCCCTTTCCTATGCTTGCTACGAAACTTTTCACATTCATTTTTGTCCTTTGAATGAAAGGGAATGGAAATAGAGGATTGTATTGCTGATATACTATTTGCAAGTATGTGGTTTGAGAATACACAAAATTCGAAGTTGACGAAGAGGTAAAAGAAATGGAGATAAGAATTGCCACGGTTGATGATGCGGGTGCTATCAGAGAAATATATGCTCCTTATGTTATGAATACAGCAATATCCTTTGAATACGAAATTCCGGATATAGAAGAATTTCAGACCAGAATCAGTAATACACTGAAAGAATATCCTTATCTTGTTGCTTGGAAAAATAGTGAGATTGTAGGTTATGCTTATGCAAGCTCGTTTCACTCCAGAAAAGCATATAAACATTCAGCAGAATTATCTGTTTATATAAAACAAAATTGTAGAGGGCTTGGTATAAGGTGGTAAGTTATATCGGGAGCTTGAAAAAATACTGATTCGTCAAAATGTATATACGGTTCATGCTTGTATTGCAAGCCCTGAAGGAAAAGATTTACATCTTACAGATGATAGCGAGAAATTCCATGCAAAAATGGGATTTGAAATTGTAGGAAGACATTATAAATGTGGATATAAATTTGGAAAATGGTATAGTATCATCTGGATGGACAAGGTTATATCTGAAAGGTTAGATAATCCAGCTGCTTTTGTCCCATTTAGTCAATTAGAGTAAAACATTATCGCTTGAAATTTACAGCTTTCTCAGTAGAAGGACAAACAAAAAGAACGGGCGTAGCAACGGGTGTAGTGTTCACATATCCGTTTTGTCATGAGCTCAGAGAATAGGTTTAGTTACGTAGTTAAATGGCAATAAAGCCATAAATATCAATATTCAAAGAATCCTTGATTTTAGGCACTTTCAAGCATTTTCTATAAACACGTACAAGGACTTATAAGACAATATTTGTCTATAAAATCAATAAAAAACAGTAACATAATGTTGCGCGCAAAAAAAACACTCTTTTAAGAGTGTTTTTTTTGCATTTATTTTCAAATTGTTTTTATGAAATTTTGGAGCAAACTATGTGTGGAGGTGCTTTTCAAATGCCGAGGAAAGACAATGTTTATAATGAATATGTAAGTTTTCAAAAAGATAATTTAGAAAACAAGGGAAAACTAAAAAGCCAGAATACAAGACACAATACGAAAAAAGAAGCACTTGGCCCGAACACGAGGAGGAATGTTTACTAATGGCAAAAAAGGGTATGAGAAGATATCAGCCGGGAGATATTCACGGCGGTAGAAATCATAACGAAGATGACAAGCCTAAAAATGACGTTCCGCCTGTTCCTGAAATTCAGGGCAAGGCAAAACACGGCAATAAAAAAGCAGGCCCCATGTAAAAAAACATGCTGCACTCAAATAGAGTGCAGCATGTTTCGTTTTACAGCCCCATTATTTCATCAACCGGAAGTGCAAGAACAAGAGCGCGGCTTTCTGTGTTAATTCCCGCAACCTCGGTTATTTGTTTCATTATTGCATTTTTGTTGCCGCTTTCGGCTAAAATTGCCAAGATGTCTTTTTCGGGCTGAATGGTAAACCCGAAAATATTTTCCACATCCTCAAACCCTACGCGTCTTGCATGAAGCAGGGTTCCGCCGGTAGCTCCGGCGCTTTTGGCCGCGTCCATAACAATGTCCACATTGCCGCGATTTAAAATAGTTAAAATCAGTTCAAATTTTTTATCATTTTCCATAACTGTTTCCTCATTTTCCACTAAATTTTCCGGCTTGCAAAGAATTTGCGGAACCCGCGCGCTTACAGATGAAAGCGGAATTGTAAACACAATTCCTTTGCCTGGCTTATCCAACTGAAAATGATTGGTAATCCCTTTTAAAACAGAGGGGATTTTGCTTTTGGGTGCCATTGTGAGTACAACATCTTTTTCTGTTTCCTCTAGACCCAAATAGTCCAAAATTTCAGATGTGGCCGTTCCCATTCCGAGGCAGATGAAATCATAGTGGAGCTTGTTCCGTTTGTAATAGTCCACCATTTTAGAACCCTCGCCGCGTCTTGTAATGGTTACAATCAATTTAATTCTGTCGGCATTTACATTCATGCGCCTGCCTCCTCGTCTATGGTGTAGTCGATAATTTCATCTGTGATAAATTCAATCTCATTCGGTTTGATGTCTGTTGCTGTTTTCACCTTTCTGTTATAAAGAAAACCCAGTGCCTGAATGGTGATGAGCGGAGTCATTGCAACCATTGCCACAATACCAAATGCATCGGTTAAGATGTTTCCCTGAACCTTTTCGCAAACGCCCATGGCGAAAGGAAGCAAAAATGTTGCCGTCATAGGCCCGCTGGCTACACCGCCGGAGTCAAAAGCAATGGCAGTAAACACTTTTGGTACAAAAAAGCTTAAAACAAGGGCCAGAATATAGCCGGGAATAATAAACCAGTAAATCGATATTCCCGTAAGAACACGGAGCATGGAAATTCCCACCGAAAATGCGACACCCACAGATAAGCTCAACAGCATTGCCTTTGCAGGAACAGCACCGTTGGTGATTTCTTCCACCTGTTTATTTAAAACATGAACTGCAGGCTCAGCCACAACAATGAAATAGCCCATAAGCATTCCTAATGGTATTAAAATCCAGTTAAATTCCAGTCCTGCAAGCATCTTTCCAATGTAGTTGCCTACCGGCATAAATCCAATGTTTACACCCGTTAAAAACAAAACGAGACCGATGTAGGTGTAAATGGTACCGGATATGACCTTAATTAATCCTTTTTTATGAAAGGTACGCGTTATAAATTGAAATACAATAAAAAACAAAAGAATAGGGGAGAGGCCGAAAGCCACCTCTTTTATGTATGTAGGAAATCCGGCTGCAAATGCTTTTCCAACCTGTTGAGAGTCTGTGATTTCCGGTATTGCAAAATCAGGCGGCGTAACTTCTGTGGAATGTAACACAATTCCCATAAGCAGCATGGTAATAATCGGCCCAACGCTGCAAATTGCAACCAGGCCAAAATTGTTGTCTTCTGCGGCATTTTTTTGGTTTGCCGCAATACCGATGCCCAATGCAATGATAAACGGCACGGTAATAGGACCGGTGGTTACACCTCCGGAATCAAACGCTACCGGTAAAAACTCCGGTTTTACAAAAAATGAAATGAGAAACACAATTGCATAAAGAACAATTAAAGTGCTTTGCAACCGAATTCCCCAAAACTCGCGAAGGGCGGCAATGATTAAAAACAAGCCAACGCCGGCTGCAACCGTTAAAATAATCGTAAGGTCCGGCACTGCCGTAAACTGTTTGGCAAGCACCTGCAAGTCGGGCTCGGCGACTGTTACGGCAAAGCCAATTAAAAAGCACAGAAAAACAATAATAATCATCTTTTTTGAAGCGGAAATAGACCGTCCAACCTCTGTGCCCATCGGCATCATTGACAAATCTGTTCCCAGAGAGAAAAAGCCCATTCCAACAATCAGCATAACCGAACCCAAAAGAAAAAGTATCAGCATACCGGCCGGCATTGGCGCAAGATTCGTAAAACTCAGAATCAGCACGATTAAGGTAATCGGTAAAACAGATGAGATCGATTCGCTTATTTTTTGTTTTAATAATTCCTTCATGATTACCCCCTTGCTGTTTTATTACTTATTATTATACAATAACAAAAAACGTGAATCAAGAAAAAAGGCTGTTTAGATTTTGTTAAGATTGTTTCTTTGCAACCAGCATGGTTGTGTTTTCACGCCTCCAGACTTCCTGAACGGATGCAAATCCGGCACTTTTCAGCAAATCGATCTGGTTTTCAATGGTGCAGGGCGTGTCGTAGTGATAATATGTATCATTTGAAAGAGACTGTTCTTTTGCTATTCTGTCATATTCTGAAAAATAGAAGTCTTCTTCTTTTTGGCTTTCCACCATGTAATCGCATTCAATGTAAGTCCCATCAGGTGTAAGAGCTTTATTAATTTTTTTATAAAGCGCTAATTTGTCCTGTTTTTTAAAGTGATGCATCGTCTGAAACGAAACAGCACAGTCATAGATGCCGCCAAAATCACAGGTGAAATAATCGCCATGAATTAAGGTCAGACTTTTATCATTAAATTTTTCTTTTAATGCGTTGAGCATTTCTTTTGTCATGTCCACACCGGTAACAAAAATTTTAGGAAAACGTTTAAAGATTTCAGCCAATTCAAGACCTGTGCCGCAGCCAAGGTCTAAAAGAGACCCACATGTTTCTGGGAGCAGACGTGCAAGTTCCTCGTAACCCTCTTTGCAGCCCTCCACGTCTTCTAACATGTGCGCATCGTACATGTGTACTCTTGCGGCAAAAAAATCGTCCATTTTTTCTAATAAGGGGTCTTTAAACTTTTCAGTCTGTGCAAGTTTGTCCACAAGATCAACGTCGGCGGGGCAGAAGTCAAAGTTTTTTAAGCTTTCCCTCTTTACCCATTTTATGTCCCGGTGCACCCGCCGTATAACCTGACCGCGCAGAATTTTTGCATTAAAAAAAGTAAAATCAATATGAGAATCGGGATAGGTAAAACTAGCGGTGTCAAAAATACCATGCAGCTTAATGTCAATATCAAGTTCTTCCTTGCACTCCCGCAGCGCACACTCTTCCAATGTTTCATTTTTTTCAAGTTTGCCGCCGGGAAACTCCCAAAGGTTTGCATTTTTAGAAGTTTCAGACCTGCGGCAAATTAAAATTTCGTCCTTTTCATTCGTAATAATTGCAGCAGCTACAATTAAATTTTGCATTTTAAAAATTTCCTTTGTCTTTTTCTTTTATTTTACCATTTTTCGCTGCTTGTGTCAACTTCAGGTGAGCATGCAAATTTATATTTTTCTCATATATTCCCGAATGTCCGCGCAGCACCGGGTAAACTCGGCCAATTCATTGTTAGTGAGCGGCAACTCCAAAATTTGCTCGGCGCCGTGTTTGCCAATTACACAAGGCACGCCTGCATAAATGTCTGTTTGTCCATATTCGCCGTCGAGTTGTGCACTGACGGGAATGATGCATTTTTCGTCGTCATAGACCGCGCGCACCAGCCTTGCAAGGGTAGTGCAAATGCCGTATTCTGTGCAGCCCTTGCCATCGTAGGTGATCCATCCGCCATAAATCGCTTTTTCTTTCATTTCTTCTTTATCAAATTTGTATTCTTCTTTTCTTTCTTCTAAAAGGGACAGGGGAGACCCGCCAAAAAAAACATTTGACCATGGCACCATTTGGGAAGCACCGTGCTCTCCCATCATATAGGCCAAAATGGATTTGTGGTCGATATTGGCGGCAATGGACAGCACAGAGGCCAGCCGGGCAGTATCAAGCGCTGTGCCGGTACCGAACACATGCCCCTTGGGCAGGCCGCTTAATCTGTTAATCTGGTACGTAACAATATCACAGGGATTTGAAATATTAATGATAATACCGCGAAAGCCGCCGGCAATTACTTTTGGTATAAAATCATTCACCTGGGCAATGGTAAAGTTTAGCTCCTGCACGCGGTCGTGCGACGCTAAAAGTGTAATGTCCCCAACACAGTTCACCAAAATATCGCAGTCTTTTAATTCATTGAAATCTGCGCCGCGAACGGAAAGGTTATGGGGCAGATAGAGCACGGAATCTCTTAAATCCTGAATTTCACTTTTTAATTTTTTCTCATTTTTATCCACCAAAACGAGTTCATTTACAATTCCCTGAACTGCAAGGCTATATGCACAGTGTGCTCCAACGTGTCCGGCACCCGCAATGGCAACACGCCTTAATTTATTTTTCATTTTAATTCTCCTTTTTGTGTTTTGATTAGTTTGCGCTGTTTGGTGGAAGGAAATGCAAAAAAAGACAGCCAATTGCTGGCTGCCTTTCTAACTGTTTTTATTTTTTATGCGCGTGCTTTTGCCTTTTTGCCATATTTTCTTTTTTTCGCAAGGGTTTTCATGCCAACCCAAATCGGACCTGCAAGAAGTACGCTGGAGTATGTTCCTGCAAGAAGACCAACCATCAGCGGAAGTGCAAATTCCTTAATGGAGTCCACACCCAAAATATAAAGAAAAATAACCGGGATAATGGTTGTCAGGGTAGTGAAGCAGGAACGACGGAGTGTCTGCTTTAAACTTGTGTTCACCAAAGATTTTAAATCAGATTTTTGTACCTTGCCCTGGTTTTCGCGGACACGGTCAAACACAACAATGGTATTGTTGATGGAATAACCGATAATGGTCAGCATTGCCGCAATAAAGTTTGCGTTAATCGGTATCCTGAATATTGCATAGAATGCCAGCATAACCAAAACGTCATGAAGCAGACAAATAACGGCCGATGCGCCGGTGAAAAATTCAAACCGGATAGAAATATAAATAAGCATCAAAAGGCATGCAATTAATGCCGCTTTCATTGCCTGAGCACGCAGCTCAGCACCCATGGTTGCCGTTACATCTTCTACCTGGAGCACTGCAGCGTCATCAATGGAAAAATGCTCTTTTAAAGCAGTGATGATTTTATTGCGAACGTCACGCTCAATTGGCGTTGTCTGAATAATAATCTGTGTGCCGTCCGATTTTAAAACCTTCGGGGAATTGATGGATGCATCCGCACCTTTAACCACGTCTGCAACCTCGCCGAAGTCAACCTCTTTGCCCATTTCCACATACATGGTCATACCGCCGGCAAAGTCAACATCCTGAACAAAGCCGCCCTTGGCAATCAGGAAAATAATACCCAAAAGGATGATTACAATAGGAATCAGGCAAAAATATTTTGCACGTTCAACGATTTTTAACATCTTATTGTACCTCCTTTACTTTTTTCTTCACACCATACCACCACGGGTTTCTAACCTTTAAGTCCACAATCAGCATCAAAAGGTATTTGGTGATAAAAATTGCAGTGAACATACTTACAATCGTACCAATTGCCAGCGTTACTGCAAAGCCCTGAATGGTACCTGTGCCGAAAATATAAAGCACAACAGCGGCAATAATTGTCGTGATGTTGGAGTCGATAATCGCCAAAAACGCGCGGTTAAATCCGGAAAGAACTGAGGTCTTTACAGTTTTTCCAAGCTTAAGCTCTTCCTTAATTCTTTCAAAAATAATGACGTTGGCGTCCACTGCCATACCAACAGAAAGAATAATACCGGCGATACCTGCCAGACTTAAATTAATTCTGAAGAACGTCATAATATAAATTACAATTGCCATATAAGCCAACAGTGCAATGTCGGCAACCAAGCCAGGCAGCCTGTAAACAAGCAGCATGAACAGCAGGATTAAAAGAATGCCGATTCCTGCGGCGATTAAGCTGGTAGAAAGTGCTTCTTCGCCCAGTGTGGGCCCGATGGAGCTTAATTCAACGTCTTTAATTGAAAACGGTAAGTTACCGGAGTTAATTAAAGCTGCAAGCTTACCGGTTTCCGTGGCATCTGTAAAACCGCCGGAAATGATACAGTCGGACGAATTAATCGGACTGCTTACGGAAGGTCTGCTAATCTCGGTTTCGTCCAGTTTAATAGAGATATAATTGCTTCCGGATGACTTGGATGCAGCGGCGCTGGTAGCCTGGTAGAACTTATCCACGCCGGAATCTTTTAATTTCAGTTTTACATAGTGTGCAGCGGCGCCCGTTTCGTCAATCTGGCCGTAAGCGGCGGTTGCAGAATCAACGTCTGAGCCCTCTAAAACAACGTTGCCGTCAGAATCCTGAAACGAGAGCACGGCGGTTTGTCCCAGCGTGTCAACCGCTTCCTGCGGATCTTGAATGGCGGGAATTTCAACTCTGACCTTTTTATCTCCCTGACGCGAAACGGTAGCTTCGCTGTAGCCCAGCGAGTCTAAACGGTTTCTCAATACGTTTTCCACAGATTTCATCTGTTCGTCTGTAACAGAGTCTGCCTGTGCTTCGTATGTGATTACCGACCCGCCGACCAAGTCGAGCCCCTGTCTGATACCCCAATCCTCGTCTAAAGCGTTGGGATATTGAATGTCATAATCGAAAACGCTTATATTCATACCCACCAGTACGACAACCACTGATGTGATGATAACAAGTAGGGCGATGATTAATTTCGCGATACTTTTTCTCATTTGTGTTTTCCTCCTTTTAAAATCGCATAAAACTATTATATATATTTTTTTCATTTTAGTCAACACTAAATTGTGAAATTTTCCTAAAAAACTTGAATTAACTTCAAAAAAAAGGAATTGCAAAAACTTTTTTTTCTGAAATTCTGCAGTTTTTTTAAAATCAGCTTGCAATTCGTTTTAAACTGTGGTAAAATATAAAAAAATAAATATTTTCGGCAATGATGAAGCAAAGTAACCCCGCACTACCTATAAAAGAGAGGATTTTTCACCGGCTGAGAGAAAATCCGGTTAAGGCGGAAGGCGAAATTTCACTTCGGAGTTCCACGCTTGAACGGGTTAACTGATTAGGGCGCGGCGAATGGCGCACGTTACGCGTAAATGAAGTGTCTTTCTTATTTATTAAGGAAGAAATCAGGGTGGTACCGCGGATATAACTGTCCGTCCCTTTTGGGGCAGGCAGTTTTTTTTGTGCCCTTTTTTACAAACCGCGCTTTGTAAGCCCACGCAAAGAACGGAAAAATTGGTGGGCAGAAAGGTTTAGAACAATGAAAGAGCAGTTATTATCCATTAAAAAAGCTGCAGAGGAAAAGCTTTCTCAGCTCCATACGGTTCAGTCCTTAGAAGACATTCGAATTCGTGTGCTGGGGAAAAAAGGCGAACTGACACAGGTGCTTCGCCAGATGGGGTCTTTGTCGGCAGAGGAGCGCCCGGTTATCGGAGCCTTGGCAAACGACATCCGTACGGCGATTGAAAACTCAATTGCAGAAAAACGAAACGAGCTTTTAAAGGCAGAGCGGGAACAGAAGCTGAAAGACGAGGTTATTGACGTTACCATGGCGGGTAAGCGTCCTCAAATCGGCGGTTTGCACCCGATTACAAAGGTATTGGAAGAAGTTAAAGATATATTTTTGGGTATGGGCTTTTCTGTCGCGGAAGGCCCTGATGTTGAGCTGGACTATTATAACTTTGAAGCGCTGAACATTCCGAAAGAGCACCCCGCCAGGGACACCCAGGATACGTTTTATATCAGCGACAACGTGGTGCTGCGTACGCAGACGTCACCGATACAGGTTCGTGTAATGGAAAAGAGTCGCCCGCCGATTCGCATTATTGCGCCGGGCCGCGTTTACAGAAGTGACGCGGTGGACGCAACCCACTCTCCCGTGTTTCATCAGGTGGAAGGCCTTGTTGTTGACAAGGGCATCACCATGGCGGACTTAAAGGGAACGCTGGAGCAATTTTTACAAACCCTTTACGGGCAGGAGGCAAAAATCCGTCTCCGTCCGCACCACTTTCCGTTTACAGAGCCCAGCGCAGAGGTGGACGTTTCCTGCTTCGTGTGCGGCGGCAAGGGCTGCCGTGTGTGCAAGGGAGAAGGCTTTATTGAGCTTTTGGGCGCCGGTATGGTACACCCCGATGTTTTAAGGCGGTGTAACATAGATCCCGATGTTTACAGTGGTTTCGCATTCGGCATGGGCCTTGAACGCATTGTTATGAGAAGAATGAACATTGACGATATGCGTCTTTTATATGAAAACGACATTCGGTTCTTAAAACAGTTTTAATTTGTGCGCTGCAAGTTAACACCCGCAGAGGCGGCGCAAAACGAAAAGCGGGTAGAAAGGTATGAAACATTATGAAATTACCACTTAGCTGGCTTTCAGATTATTTAGATATGACAGGCATTACGCCGGAACAATATAACCACGCCATGACAATGTCTGGTTCGAAAGTTGAGGGAATTGAAAATTTAGGCGACGAAATTGAAAACGTTGTAACGGGCAAAATTTTAAGTGTGGAAAAGCACCCGGACGCAGATAAGTTAAAAATCTGCCAGGTGGACGTGGGAAGCGAAACCATTCAAATTGTCACAGGAGCAGACAATGTAAAACCGGGACAGACCGTTCCCGTTGCGAAAGACGGAGCGCGTCTTCCCGGCGGCAAGAAAATTAAAAAGGGCAAGCTTAGGGGCGTTGTGTCCAACGGCATGATGTGCTCGTATGAGGAAATTGGCATGACGAAAGAAGATTTTCCTGATGCAGAATATGGAATTTTGATTTTGGAGGACGACCTGCCTTTAGGAAAAGATATTAAAGAAGTATTCGGGCTGGACAACCCGGTTGTGGAATTTGAAATTACCTCCAACAGGCCGGACTGTTTCAGCATTATCGGGCTGGCAAGGGAAACGGCTGTTACCTTTAACAGGCCGTTTCATCTGCATACGCCCGAAGTGAAGGGCAGCGGCGACGACATTCACAACTACATGAAAGTAACAGTTGATGAGCCTGCCCTTTGCAAACGGTACACCGCAAAAATGGTGAAAAATGTGAAAATTGGACCGTCCCCCCGCTGGATGGTGGACCGTCTCCGCTCCTGCGGTATTCGTTCTATTAACAATTTAGTTGACATCACAAACTATGTGCTGTTGGAGTATGGTCAGCCCATGCACGCATTTGACATGAACTATTTAGAGGGCGGCGAAATTCATGTGCGCTGCGCAGAAGAAAACGAAAAAATGACGACGTTAGACGGCACAGAACACACCTTAGACAGTTCTATGCTGATGATTTGCGACGGGAAAAAACCTGTGGCGGTTGCCGGTGTTATGGGTGGCGAAAACTCTGAAGTGCGAGAGGAAACGAAAGATGTGCTGTTTGAGTCTGCAACGTTTTTAGGCTCATCCGTCCGCATTACTGCAAAAAAGTTGGGGTTAAGAACAGAAAGCTCCTCGCGGTATGAAAAGGGTTTGGATACGGAAAACACGGTGCCGGCTGTTTTGCGCGCCTGCGAGCTGGTGGAGCAGCTTGGCTGCGGCGAGGTGGTAGACGGATTAATTGACGTTTATACAGCTAAGCCGGAAACTGTAAAAATACCCTTTGAGCCGGAACGAATCAATCAGTTTATCGGTTTTAATGTGCCGGTAGAATTTATGGTTCAGGCGCTCACGGACTTAGGATTTGTTGTTGCAAACGGTGAAATTACCGTCCCGACCTACCGGCCGGACGTGCTATGCTTTAACGATGTTGCAGAGGAGGTCGCCCGTATCTATGGATATGACAAAATTCCCTCCACGCTAATGAAAGGCGAAGCGACGGTAGGCGTGAAAACGTATGAACAAAAACTGGAGGAACGGGTGAAAAACACCTTAGTGGGCTGTGGACTGCACGAAATTTTGGTGTTCAGCTTTACAAACCCGAATATTTTTGATAAGCTTAACATGGATGATGACGACCCGCGCAGAACTGCGGTTGTCATTTCAAATCCGTTAGGGGAAGAAAACTCTATTATGAGAACAACTGCACTGGCCTCCATGATGGAAGTGATTTCACGAAACGAAAACTTTAAGGCGGAAAGTGTTCGTCTGTTTGAGGCCGGAAAGGTTTACCGCCCTGTTTTGGGCGAACAGCTGCCGGAGGAAAAGCACGTTGTTACCTTAGGAATGTTTGGCGGCTGCGATTTTTATGATTTAAAAGGCATAGTAGAAGTCTTGCTGAACGATTTGGGCATTGCAAAAGCAAGCTTTTTGCCAAAGAGCGACGATCCCACCTTCCACCCCGGCAGATGTGCAGAGCTGATTGCCGGCGGCAAGGTAATCGGGCGGCTTGGCCAAATGCACCCGGCTGTTTGCGAAAATTATGACGTGGAGAACCATGTATATGCTGCGGAGCTTGATTTAGACGCGTTAATTTCGCTGGCCAATACGGATAAAAGCTATAAAAAACTGCCCAAATTCCCGTCCACGCAGCGGGATTTGGCCCTGATTGCAGACGACGGCGTTTTAGCTGCGCAGATTGAAGGAATTATAAAGAAAAAAGCAGGGAATATCTTTGAGTCCCTGACGCTGTTCGATGTTTATAAGGGCAAACAGGTGCCGGAGGGTAAAAAGTCGATGGCCTATTCAGTGGTGTTCCGCGCGGAAGAGAAAACGCTGACAGACGAAGACGTAAATCCCGTGGTAGACAGCATTTTAAAAGCCCTGTCCGACCAGTTGGGTGTAACCTTGCGTTAATGGTGAATTTTATGAGTAAAACAATTGCGATATCTCCCGGTTGCCTTTCAGGCACGGTTATAGCACCGCCATCAAAAAGCGCGGCGCACCGTGCGCTTATCTGCGCGGCTTTGGCCAAGGGAACATCCGTCATTTCAAACATTGCTTTGAGTGATGATATATCTGCTACTTTAGCGGCGGTGCGCATGTTGGGCGCCGAGGCCACCGTTTCAGATGGCAATGTAACGATTTGCAGCGCGGGGAAAAGAAGTCCCTTTTGCGGCGAAAATATCTTCTGCAACGAGTCCGGCTCGACCCTGCGGTTTTTGATTCCCATTCTGCTGAGCTTTGGCGGACGGTTTACCGTATCCGGCAGGGGACGGCTGATGCAAAGGCCGTTAGACGATTATTTTCAGATTTTTGACCAAAAAGGAATACAATATGAACTGCGGGGAGATAAGCTTCAGCTTGAAGGAACGCTTTTGCACGGCAGGTTTTCTCTCGCGGGAAACGTGAGTTCTCAATATATCACCGGTCTTTTATTTGCGCTTCCGCTTTTGAGCGGCGACAGCGAAATTGTTGTCACAACACCAGTTGAGTCTGTAGGATATATTGACATGACGCTGGAAATGATGAGGCGGTTTGGCGTTAGGGTGCAAGCACAAAAGAATTACAGACACTTTTATGTTCCCGGAAACCAAACTTATCAGCCCCAGAACGTTACAGTGGAGGGGGACTATTCCCAGGCGGCATTTTATCTTGTCGCAAACGAACTGGGCAGTAAAGTTTGCGTGACGGG
This sequence comes from Congzhengia minquanensis, assembly GCF_014384785.1. Lineage (NCBI taxonomy): Bacteria > Bacillati > Bacillota > Clostridia > Eubacteriales > Oscillospiraceae > Congzhengia > Congzhengia minquanensis. The sequence continues at coordinate 164,085 of NZ_JACRSU010000002.1, read as the reverse complement.
GTTAAGTGAAAGCTCCTCCCAGGGTGATAAAGAGATTGTAAATATGATAGAGCGGCTAAAAAAAGACGAGCCGGTTCATATTGTTGATGTGAGCCAGGTGCCGGATTTGGTGCCGGTGTTGTCTGTTTTGGCAGCAAAGGCAAAAGGCATTACCCGAATTGTGGGTGCATCGCGGCTCAGGCTAAAAGAAAGCGACCGGCTGCGTGCGGTGTGCACAGAATTAAAAAAACTGGGCGTTTTGATAAAAGAAGAAAACGATGCGCTGGAAATTTGTGGTGCAAGCCGCTTTTTTAGTGCCGTGGTCGACAGCCACAACGACCACCGGATGGCAATGGCGCTGGCAATTGCGGCAACGGCGGCGGAGGGCGACGTTGTGATTTGCGGCGCGGACAGCGTGAAAAAATCCTACGGGAACTTTTGGGAAAAATTTGCAGAGCTTGGAGGCGCAATACACGAATGTCAGCAACCTATGGAAACCTGTTTCAAATAACAATTTTTGGGGAGTCCCACTCCAACGCAATTGGCGTAGTTTTAGACGGACTGCCTTCAGGAATTGCAGTTGATTTTGATAAAATAAAAACGGAAATGGCTCGGCGTGCACCAGGAAAAAACAAGCTTTCCACCCCCAGATCGGAGAGCGATGTTCCGCAAATACAAAGCGGGATATTTAACGGAAAAACCACGGGAACGCCGGTTTGTGCAATTATTTCCAATACAAACACCAGATCGCAGGATTATCAGCCGGAACTGCTTCGCCCCTCCCATGCGGATTACAGCGGCATCGTGCGCTATCACGGGTTTAACGACTACCGCGGCGGCGGTCATTTTTCCGGCAGATTAACTGCGCCTTTGGTGTTTGCCGGCGCGATTGCAAAACAGGTTTTGGAAAAAGAGCAGATTGAGGTTTTGGCGCACATTAAAAACATTGGCAGCGTTTGCGACGCAGCGTTAGACTATGCTGCGCCTGACGTTGAGTTATTAAGAAAGATAAAAAGCGAAACCCTGCCGCTGCTCGACCGCGCGAAGGCTGCGGTAATGGAAAACGAAATTTTAGCGGCAAAGTCGGAGGCAGATTCGGTTGGCGGCGCGGTTGAAGCGGTCGTAATAGGGCTAAAGCCTGGAATGGGTTCGCCGTTTTTCGAGTCGGTGGAAAGCCGGATTGCCCAAATCCTTTTTTCTGTCCCGGCGGTGAAAGCGGTTGAGTTTGGCATTGGAACCTCGTTTTCACAAATGCGCGGCAGTCAAGCGAACGATCCGTTTTATATTCAAAACGGTGAAATAAAAACAAAAACCAATCATAACGGCGGTATAAACGGCGGCATTACAAACGGCATGCCGGTTGTGGTTACAGCTGCCATTAAGCCTACGCCGTCTATCGGCAAGCCGCAGGAAACTGTAAATATCAAAGAAATGAAAGAGAGCACTTACAGCACCCATGGCCGGCATGACCCCTGCATTGTGCAGCGGGCTGTACCGGTAATAGAGGCGGCGCTGGCTGTGGCGGTTTTGGATATGCTGTTGGAGGAAAAGACATATGCTGGAACAATATAGAAAAGAGATTGACCAAATTGACGAACAGCTCGTGGACCTTTTTGAAAAACGCATGGACACGGCAAAAAAGGTAGGCGAATATAAAAAGGAACGCGGCCTTGAAATTTTTTGTCCTGATCGGGAAAAGGCCGTGATAAAAAAACGGATGGAGCAGACAAAAAATCCTGCCTACAGACAATATACCGCCGAGTTTTTTGAAGACATTATGCGGATTTCGCGTTCGCTTCAGGCAAAGGTTTTAAATGGCGCGCAGAATTTTTTATATCAGCCTGCTGATTTTTTAAACGCCGATTTAAAGGTTGTTTATCCCGGCGTTGTTGGGTCTTACAGCGGTGAGGCATTAAATAAGTTTTTTCCCGCTGTGAAGCATAAGTTAAATGTAAACACCTTTTTGGAGGCGGCAAAACTGGTTGCAAACGGGGAAGCGGACTTTGGCGTTCTGCCTTTTGAAAACAACTCCTCCGGCGCAATTGCCGATACCTTGGATTTAATTTTGTCGGAGCATTTGTTTATTGCCGGCGAAACGTATGTAGACGTGCGCCATTGCCTGCTGGGAACCAGTGACGCCGAGATGGAGGACATAAAAGAAATTTATTCCCACAATCAAGGGTTTGTTCAAAGCGGCCTGTTTTTAAGCAGCCTTAAGGCGGACATTAAATGTGTGCCTATGGAAAACACTGCGTTAGCCGCCAAATATGTTGCAGAATGCGGCAACAAAAAAAAGGCGGCCATTGCAAGCAAGCTTGCCGCAGAGAGTTATGGCCTGAAAATTCTGAAAGAAAACATTCACGAAAACAGCGGCAACACCACCCGCTTCGTGGTGATTTCCAACAAACTTACCTGCGATAATAATTGCGACAAAATTAGCGCGGCGTTTACCACACGTCACAAAAGCGGTGCGCTTTGCGATGTGTTGGCTGTGTTTGCCCGCAACGGCGTAAATTTGATGCATATTGAATCGCGTCCGTTAAAACAAAAGGATTTTTCCTACATGTTTTACATAGATTTTGAAGGAAATTTGGCTGACTCTAATGTTGCGGATGCTATTACGCAGATCAAAGAAACCGGTGCGGAATTAATTCTGCTTGGAAATTACAGAACTGAAAACGTAAGATGAAAGGTTGCAGCATGAAAAAGAGCAATATCGTTCTAATCGGAATGTCGGGAGCAGGGAAGTCGACAGTCGGGATTGCTCTGTCTTTTAAGATGAGAATGCCCTTTGTGGACATGGATAACTACATAGAGCGAACACAGAAAATGACGATTTCTAAAATATTTGAAACACGGGGAAACGAATATTTCCGCGACATCGAGGCAAAGGCGGCGAAGCATATCGGCCTTTCCTACCGGCATACCATCGTTTCCACCGGCGGCGGCGTTATTCTGCGGCCGGAAAACATGAAATATTTAAAGAAAAACGGAGTGGTGGTCTACATCAACCGCTCTGTGGAAAATATTTTAAAAACACTGAACGCGGAAAAAAGGCCGCTTTTAAAAAACAATCCGCAAAAGCTTTACGATATGTATGAGGAGCGCCACGAGCTGTATTTAAAATATGCAGATGTGGTTGTGGTGAATGGGTCTGATTTTAAAAGCGGCGTGCAAAACGTATATGATGCGGTAAAAGGGCTTGTGAAGCAATGAAATTGGAGGGAAAAGTGATGAGAACATTAAACCATCAGGTGGATTTATGTGTTGTGGGCGGCGGCTTAGCTGGCCTTTGTGCGGCTGTTTCTGCCGCGCGGCACGGGATTAAAGTCGCAATTATGCAGGACCGGCCGGTTTTCGGCGGGAACTCGTCCAGCGAAATTAGAATGTGGGTTTGCGGCGCACGGGGAAAAGACAACCGTGAAACCGGCATAATTGAAGAGATGATTTTAGACAATCATTACAGGAACACGTCCCTTAGCTTTAGCATTTGGGACAGTGTGCTGTATGAAAAGGCGCTTTTGGAAGAAAATCTTCAGGTAATTATGAACTGCTCGTGCTTAGATGCAGAAATGGACGGGAACAAAATCGTAAGCGTAAAGGGCTGGCAGACGACGACCCAAACCTTTCACATTGTGAAAGCAACCTACTTTGCCGACTGTTCAGGCGACTCTATTTTAGCGCCGTTATCTGGCGCAGAGCATACCTACGGACGGGAATCAAAGCGCGATTATAATGAAACCATTCCCCCTGATGAGCGGGATTTAAAAACCATGGGTATGAGCTGTTTAATGCAGTTCCGCGAAACCGACCACAAGTGCGAGTTTATCCCGCCGAAGTGGGCCTATCAATACACAGACGACTCCTGCTTCAAATGCAAGCGCCACGACAAAGAAGAAAACTATTGGTGGATTGAAGTGGGCGGCCTTCAAAACTGTATTGACGACACAGAGGAATTAAAAGACGAGCTTTTAAAAATTGCGTTTGGCGTTATCGACCACATTAAAAACCACGGCGACCACGGCATGGACAACTGGGAACTCGACTGGGTGGGCTTTTTGCCCGGCAAGCGGGAAAGCAGACGCTATATCGGAAAACATGTGGTGACGCAGAACGATGTGGAAACAGAAGGAAAGTTTTATGACATAGTGGGTTATGGCGGCTGGACTATGGACGACCATTTTCCTGAAGGGTTTTACTATCAAAAGGGTGAAACAACTATTTTCCACCCAGCTCCATCCCCCTGGGGAATTCCGTTTCGGGCGCTGTGCTCCAAAAACATTGAAAACCTAATGTTTGCAGGCAGAAACATCAGCGTGACCCATGCGGCACTGAGTTCCTCCCGTGTCATGGCAACCTGCGCTGTTTTAGGGCAGGCGCTGGGCACAGCCGCGGCACTAATGGTTAACAGCGGCACAGATATAAACGGCATTGATATAAAAGAGCTGCAAAGACAGCTTATGTTTGACGATTGCTATCTTCCGTTTATGGAAAGGGAGGTTTCGCCCCTCACCCTTAAGGCAAAAACAAACGCTGAAATTGTTCGGAACGGCAAAGACCGCGGGGAGGAAAACTTGTGGAAAGGAAACGCAGGCGACAGCTTGGTTTATGAATTTGATTCGCCGGAGCTGGTTGAAAAAATAAGAATCATTTTCGACAGCGACTTAAATCGCAAATACCACAACATGCCCTGCAGATTCGACCTTGTAGAAAAAAATTACCGCATGCCGAAAACCATGGTAAAGGAATATGCGGTGAAAATTACGGATGAAAACGGAAATGTTTCTGAAATTCATGTTAAGGATAACTGCCAGCGTTTGGTATTTCATGAGATTGGCAAAAAGGTGAAAAAAATTGAGCTTGTCCCCTTCGCAGACTTTGGCGGAACTGACGAAATGCGCGTGTTTTCCTTTGAACTTGTGTAAGGAGGAGAAAAAAGATGATATTATCTACCACAACAGACAGCGTGTTTGAAACATTTGGGTATGAAAACGGCATTCGGCTTTTGGCAAAGCTGGGCTTTGACGCGCTGGATTTAAACCTGATTCATCCTATTTATGAAGCAGAATTTTCGGAAGAGAATTATGAAAGCACCTGCTTAAAATTAAAGCAGTGGGCGGAAGACAACAATATCTATTTTAACCAGGCCCACGCGCCGTTCCCGTCTTACAGGTTTGGCGACGATGAATATAACGAAAAGGTAAAACCTGCCTTAATCCGTTCGATTAAAGCGGCAGGTTTGGTGGGAGCAAAGCAGATTGTTGTGCATCCAACAGCATGTCCCGACAGTGTAGATCAAAAAGAGTTTAACATTGAGTTTTATAACAGCTTGCTTCCGTATGCAAAAGAAGCGCACACAAAAATTGCGCTGGAGAACATGTGGGGTTTTGACAGTGCACAGAATAAAATTGTTCCCAACGTGTGCAGCTTTGGCCGGGAACTTGCCGACTTTTTTGATGCGTTAGACCCAGAGTATTTTACGGTTTGCTTAGACGTGGGCCATTGCGGCCTGGTTGGGCAAACTGCGGGGGCCGCAATATTTGAGCTTGGTGGACAGCGGCTTTGTGCGCTTCATGTTCACGATAACGACAATGTGCGCGATTTGCACACCATTCCCTACCAGGGGAAAATTAACTGGGACGCGGTGATGACCGCCCTGAAATGTATTGAATATGACGGTGATTTTACCTATGAAGTCGGCGGGCATTTTTTAAGCACCTATAAAAATGAGCCTGAACTTATGGTGAAGGCTTTAGAGCTTATGGTTACTACCGGCAGGATTTTAATTGCAAAATATGATAATGCTTTTTAAATAGTATTGGAGGAAGGCAGCATGAAAGCGACCAATGCGGCGGTAATGAAAGAAAAAAACAAAAAGCTGGTTTTGGACTTAATTCGCGAACGGAATTTGTCCAGAGCAGAATTGTCGCAGCAAACGGGCTTAACCAAGCCAGCGCTTTCTACCATTGTGGACGAACTGCTAAAAGAAAACATTGTTTTAGAAGTGCCGCAAATTACAAACGAGGTGGGTCGGCGCCCAAAGAAGCTTTATTTAAACCGGGAATATTTATATTTTGCGGGCGTAAATATTACAAGAAACCATTTTGAGGCGGGCATCATCAATTTTTACGGCGAGGTTTTAGTTCAGAAAAGAGAAAAAATGAAAGAAAGCCTAACGGCAAACGAAGTTATAGAACAGGTATGCAGTATGATAGCCCGGGAAATTTCAGAACTGTCAATTCCCAAAAAAAAGCTGTTTGCAATCGGCGTTACCACCCCAGGGCCGGTTGATCGAAACAATACCACGGTTTTAGCTGCGCCGAACTTTAACCAGTGGCACTTTGTGAACATTGGTGCGCAGATAAAGCACCATTTTCACGTTCCTGTTTATTTAGAAAATGTTTCTAACGCATGGGCGGTTTGTGAAAAATATTTTGGAACGGCAAAAGAGGTTCCCAATTTTATGGTGGTGAAGATTGACGAGGGCATTGGCTCCGGCATTATATTGGGCGGCAGTCTGTATGAGGGATTAAACGAGCTTGGGCACACAACCATAAATTATAACGGAATTCTCTGTGAATGCGGCAACAGAGGATGCCTAGAAACCTATGCATCAATCCGTTCCATTTTAAAAAATACCCCCTACCAAACCTGGACGGAGGCTGTTGATGCAGAAGACACTGTCCTCATCGAAAAGGAAGCAGAATATTTAGTTCCTGCGCTGGTGAATGTCAGCAATTTGTTTTCTCTTGACATTATTGTGCTGGCTTCAGACATTGCTTACAAGTCGGAACAGTTGTTATCTATTTTAAATGCCCGTGTCCGCGAAAAGAGCCTGAACCAAAAGGTAAGCATCGTGAAAACAAAAATAACGTCTTCCATCCAGAGTGCCGCTGTGATTGCGCTGGACAAATTTTTTCATTTATGATTGACAAATGGAAAAAGATGTGCTACTATCAAATTAGTAAGACCAATTAACTAATTTTAAGGGGATGGTTTTTATAAAAATTTTTCAAAAGGGGTTTAACTATTCCCAGGACGGACCGGGAAACCGGCTTGTGTACCATATGCAGGGCTGTAATTTTCGGTGCAAGTGGTGCTCCAACCCGGAAAGCATGGAAAACGTTTGTAAAACCACTGTGAATTACAGTCCGGAGGAAATTGCTGACGAGGCGAAGCGGTGCAAAATGATGTTTTTCGACGGCGGTGGTGTAACCTTTACAGGCGGAGAGCCAACCGTGCAGTTTGAAGAGCTTTTTAATACGCTGCACCTTTTAAAGAAAAACGAGATTCACACCGCTATTGAAACCAACGGTTCCTGCGGCAGACTGACGGAGCTGCTTCAGTTTGTAGATTTTTTGATAATAGATGTAAAGCATGTTGATATGGAGCAGCACAAGCAATGGACGGGGGCAGACAACTTGCAAACGCTGAATAACATTGCGGAAATAACAAAAATTGGGCGGCAGGTGCTCATTAGAATTCCGCTCATTCATGGCTTTAACAGTGGAGCGCATAAAGAATTTGCTTCTTTTTTTAAAAATCTAGACACACAAAACGCAGCTTTTGAACTGTTGCCATATCATGAATATGGCAAGGATAAGTGGGAGCGTCCTTATGAAATTGAAAACGGATTTGTTTCCAAGCAGGAAATAGACAATTTTAAAGAGGAATTTTATAAAAACGGATTGAAACTGGTTATAACTTAAGGAGGGTTATTTGTTATGCTGCATAATCTTTATGAAAAAAATGAAATTACAGACAAAGCGAAAAAGCTGTTTGCCTATGAGCGCAGCAAAAAACGGCTGGACGGCTGGTTTATCGCCCAGGAAATTGCCTGCGGGGTTGACAAACAGTTTACAGGAGTTCCAGAGGAACTGAAAAAGGCTTATATTTTGCAGGAAATTGCAAAAAAAATTCCACTGGAGCTAAACGAGAACTGTATTTTTGCGGGAACGCAGGACGATGGTTTTGCCAGGAGCTATGCGCTGATTAACCCTTCTTTTAAGGTAGAGGAGTTCAGCGGATATTGCGACCCCACAGCAGTGTTCGGTGACATTGAGCCGAATGACGAATTTTCAAAAGACAGAATTGAAGCGGTGAGGAAACAATATGAAAACACCCCATATGTGCAGGAGCTGGGAAAGGTTTATAAATCTGCAGAGAATTACACCAAAGAGGTGGCGTTTTTCGTTGAACAGGTAACGGGCCACTTGATTCCTGATTTCCGGTTTGCGCTAAAGCATGGGTTGAACGAGATGATTCAAACGCTCAGTCAAAGGAACGGAACCGGATATCAGGCAATGGCGGAATCTTTAAAAACAGTCTTGATTTTGGCGCAGAGGTATCGTATAATTGTAAAAGAACAAATGAAAACGGCAGACATACATAGGAAAAATCAGCTTGCACACATAGCGGATACGTTAAAAAAAGTGCCGGAAAACGGTGCGGAAAACTTGTATGAGGCAATCCAGTTTTTTATTTTGCTTTGGCAGGTAATGTGTTTAGAGCAAACGCCCAATCCCTTTGCATTTTCCGTTGGCAATGCAGACCGGATTTTTGACGAATTCCGAGGCTGCATGGACAGAGAAGAAATGTCGGAGCTTTTCCGCCACTTTTTGGTGTTCTTTAATGTTGCCGACAGAAGCTGGGCCATTTCGCAAAATATCATTGTCAGCGGAAAAGACATTTGCGGAAACGATTTGACCAATGAGACCACCTATGCGCTTTTAGATGCATATTACGACATGAATTTGCCGCAGCCCATTTTGTCGGTAAAGCTGCATAAGAACACGCCGGATAAGCTGTACCGCGAGCTGGGCAGATTTTTCTTTTCTCCAGGCGTTCTGACGCCGTCGCTGTTTAACGACGATGCGCTGTTCGAGGTGCTTAAGGCAAGCGGGGTTGAAGACAGCGATTTGCCCGACATTGCGATTGCCGGCTGCCAGGAACCTCTTATTATGGGAAAAGACAACGGCAACACCACAAACAGCTGGCTGAACCTGCCAAAAATTTTAGAACTGACGTTAAATGGCGGTATATCTATTTTAACGGGTGAAAAAATAGCAGAGCTTAGCCCCTGTGATTTGCGAAGTGTAAGAGAGCTATTTTATAAAAACGTGGAATTTTTTGCAGAAAAAATGGTGGAAGCTGCAAACGGTGCGTCGCAAGCACTGTCAAATTTAAGAGTGCCGTTTTTATCCTGCTTTATGGGCGGGTTTGATAGCGGAATTGACCTGCGGGATACAAAGCAGCAGGGTACAAAATATAACGGTAGCGGGTGCTTAATTCACGGATTAACTGTTGTGGCAGACTGCTTTATTGCAATTGATAGCCTATTAAAAGAACGACCTGACGAGGCGGAAAACCTAATTCCAGCTTTAAAGAACAATTTCGAGGGATATCAATCGTTACATAGATTTTTGCTTTCCTGCCATAAATTTGGAAACAATTTAGAAGATGTTGATGATGAAGCGGCGGAGATTGCAGAGCGGATTGCGAACATTGTGTCATCGAAAAAGAACTATTTGGGCAACCCCTTCCGGCCGGACTTCAGCAGCCCGTCTACCCATCTTTTATATGGATATTGGGTTTCGGCAACGCCCGACGGAAGAAAGGCAAGGGAAATGCTGGGCTATGGCGTAGACCCGCTGTATGGGGAAGCCTGCAACGGGCTGGGCTTTCGTATGCTTTCTAACATGAAGCTGCCCTTTGAAAAAATGAATGGCGGATATGCTTCCCATTTGGGAATTGACCCGAAATATTTTAAAGCGGATACCTTGGAAGAAAAGGGAATGGAGTTTAAAAACAAGATTATAAATCCGCTGTTTTTTAACGAGCTGAATGAAGGGGCGGCACCGTTTTATCTCTATGTGAATGTAACAACGCCGGAAACATTGCGGAAGGTTTTGGAAAATCCGAAAAAGTATGCCCCCAGCGGCGTTTATATCATGCGTATTCACGGCACGTTTGTAAACTTTTTGGATTTGTCCCCGGCCATTCAGCAGGATATTATAAAGCGTTTGGACTTAAAGTCAACAGCAATTTAAGGGGGGAGCAGCTTGAAAGCAATTGGACTGGACATTGGAACCACCAGCATTTGCGGAATTTTGGCAGACATACACAGCGGCGCGGTGGAAAAATCAATCACCCTCCCCAACGACAGCGGATTGTCAAGCCCCAATGCTTGGGAAAAAATACAATCTCCGCAGCGAATTTTAGAAACAGTTCACATCATTCTTTCAAAGCTGATGTGCGACGGTGTAGTGAGCATTGGTGTGACGGGACAAATGCACGGAATTTTGTATGTGGATGCGGAGGGAAGCGCCGTGAGTCCCCTTTACACATGGCAGGACGGCCGGGGTGATTTGGCGTTTCAAAACACAACCTATGCCAGATTTTTAAACAGCGCAACTGGCTACGGGTTGGTGACAGACTTTTACAATGAAAAAAATGGTCTGATTCCTGAAACGGCGGAAAAATTCTGCACCATTCACGATTTTGTTGTAATGAAGCTTTGCGGCAACAAAGCGCCGGCTGTTCATGTTTCGGACGCCGCAAGCTTTGGTTTATATGATTTAAAAAACAATGCTTTTACAATTGAAAATGATAGGATTCCGGAAGTTGTTCATGGCGTTCAAACTGCTGGTTACTACAAAAATATTCCTGTTACCGTGGCAATTGGGGACAATCAGGCCAGCTTTATCGGCTCAGTGAAAGATCAAAATGCAGTTTTGGTTAATGTGGGAACTGGAAGCCAAATCTCCGTTCTGTCTGATGAAATTTACAGCGTAAGGGGCCTTGAAACCCGTCCGCTTTATGATGATAAATATATCTTAGTTGGATCGGCGCTTTGCGGCGGCAGGTCTTTTGCCGCTTTGGAATGCTTTTTCAGGGAGGTTGTCTTCCTTGCCACAAAAGAAAAATGCGCATCGCTCTATGGGCCGATGTTAGATGCAATTGATAATCTGAAAGAAACTGGACTCATATTTGACAACCGCTTTTGCGGAACCAGGGAAGAACCGGATTTAAGGGGGAGCATTCGAAACATATCCCTTGAAAACTTCACGCCGGAAAACTTTATTTTTGGCAGTTTATACGCCATATCTGATGAGCTTTTTCAAATGTATCAAAAAACAGGAAAAACGTGCGGTGCCCTTGTAGGCTCGGGGAATGGCATTCGGAAGAACAAAAAGCTTAGGCAGATGTTTGAAGCGGCATTTTCGTGCAAAATGAATATACCGAACCAGCAGGAGGAAGCTTCCTTTGGCGCAATGCTGTTTTCGCTGGCGGGCTCCAAGCTTTATGAAAGCATTGAGGAAGCGCAGAAAATCATTCAATATGAGGAGACGAGATAACATGTTTTATGACAAACCAATATTTTTTGAGCAAAACAGGGTGTACAGGGTATATACCGGCGGTAAATTGTTTGCCGGCTTTTTTGGCGACAACTCTGAGGACAGTTTTTATCCTGAGGAATGGGTTGCATCTCCGGTGAAAGCAATGAACAAAAATAGCAGCGGCCCAAAAGAAGGCGTTTCCAAACTGCTGGGGGAAGACCTGTATTTTGACGATGCGCTGAAAACCTATAAGCAGGAAATGCTTGGCAGCCGAAACGATTTGGGCTTTTTAGTGAAGGTGTTAGACAGCGGTATCAGGCTTCCTGTTCAGGCGCACCCAACAAAAGAATTTTCAAGAAAATATTTTCACTCTGAATATGGCAAAGCAGAAAGTTGGGTGATTTTAGGTCTCAGAGAAAATGCCAAGCTTTATTTTGGATTTCAAGACGGTGTTACCATTGAGGAATTTAAAGCGGCCGTTGAAAAATCTGAATATGACAAAGAGGCAATGGTTGGCCTGATTAGAGAAGTTAATGTAGAAAAAGGCGACGTTTTATTTATTCCGGCAGGCGCTGTTCATGCCATTGGCTACGGCTGCCTGATTTTAGAGGTGCAGGAGCCTACCGATTTTACCATTCAGCCCGAACGCTGGTGCGGCGACGTGAAACTTTCTGATTATGAAATGTATTTAGGAATTGACAAGGAAACTGCCTTTACATGCTTTGATTTTGAACATAAGGTGCAAGGCAAGGTGAAAGCGCAGGTTATTGAAAAAACGGAACAATTTCAATATGAATCTTTAATTGGGAAACAGCAGACAGATTGTTTCCGGGTAAACAGAATCAATGCAAGCGGGACCATTTCGTTAAAAGAACCTGCGTCGGTGTATGTTGTAACAGACGGAAACGGCGTTTTGTCCGGACAGGACTATGAAAGAAACCTGAAAAAGGGCGATTATTTCTTCCTGCCCTATAACGCCGCAGGCAAGTTCAGCCTTTCTGGAAATCCATCCATTGAAGTAATTGAGTGCTGTAAATGAACAAAGTGAAAAGGAGCGAGCCTAAGTGAACTATTTACCGCATATTTTAGGTTACATCGGCGTACTGTGCCTGGTGCTTTCCTTTCAGGTGAACGACAAGAAAAAAATTATGCTCATGCAGGCCATTGGCCGTGCGTTTTTCATCGGCCAGTATGTGCTGCTGGCGGCCTTTGAGGGTGCAGCACAAACCGCGGCATGTATGTTATGCGCCATTGTATTTATGAACCGGGACTGTTTGGAGCCCAAAAACCGCAAATGGCTGGTTTTGATTAACCTGTTTGCAGTGGTCTTTGGTGTTATTTGGTGGAAAAACTGGCTTGGACTGTTTGCAATGGTGGGGGCCGTTTTGCAAAATGTGGCGTTTGCAATGAAAAAACCAAAAGTTGTGCGGATATTAACGGCAATTTGTATTCCGTTTTGGTTTACTTATAATTTTTCAAGCCGATCCTACGCCAGCATGACAAGCGACTGCCTGACCTTTATTTCGGTAATGACAGGCATTGTGCGGTTTGACATTTTAAAACAGCCGGAGAAACCGAATAACCAAAGAGAGGGGATAGAAGCATGAATAAAGATATAAAAATTATACTGCCGCCGAAACTCTACATTTGTTCCAGCCGGGAAAACCAGACCATTCAGACGGACAGGGAAGAATTTAACATTTTCTTTGCCAACATCATTCAGCCGTATTCAGAGGATTTTGACGTTTTCGTAAACTGCGAATATGGAGAAAACCTGGGACATTGCTGGCACATTGACCAGTTACCGGACAGCGGAACGGTTTTTCCGCTGGAAATTAGGCTATATGACGCATATGGCGTATGTCTGGCAGAAAAGAAAACTATGGTTGAAACTGTGGCAAAACAGCGCAATGGTGAAGCTTTTCGCGTGCTTGCCGTCGGTGACTCTATGACGAGAAGTGCAAAATATCTTGCGCACTTGGCCACAAAGCTGTATGGCATTGAATTTGTGGGTTCGCGGTCGTTTGATAAAACAATTTATCACGAAGGCCGCGGCGGTTGGAGCTTTGAAAACTATTTTCACGGAACGCGGGAAAACGGCGATGTAACTTCACCGTTTTTATTTCCCAGAGATGTTTCAGGTAAGGACTATTTCGGCGATTTAGGATACCACAGGGACATTGCAGATGCACTTCACGACCCTTACCAGTTCGACGGATTTAAAGTGGAGCATCCGAAAGACGGGCAAATTGTTACGGATAAAAATGAAGCATTTCGGTTTGAACACGGGAAAATGACGCAGCTTGAGAAAAATGTTTCGTGGGAGTTTTCTTTTTCAAAGTATGTGGAACGGCAAGGTCTAAAAGACCTAAACGCTGTGACGATTTTGATGGGAGCAAACGATTTGCAGATTTGTCCCTATGAAGAGTCGGATAAACGCATTGCAAAGTTTATGGACAATATGGAGCGGTTTGTTCAGTCGGTAAGGGAATACAGCGCGGCGCTTCCAATTGTAATCAATTTGCCGGTTTTGGGAGCGGAGCAGCACGCCTGGGGAAAACAAATGGGCTGCAGGGGCACGCAGAAAATGTATCGTTTTAACATTCTGCGGGCAAACCAAAGGCTGATTAAAGTTTATGGAAACCGGGAAAATGAATTTATCTTTTTAAGTCCCATGTTTTTAAATCTCGACCCTGATTATGGCTTCCCGAAAGAAGGATATCGGGTAAATAAATATGCCAGTGATGTTGTGGAGTACCAGTCGAATTGGGTGCATCCGAATGACAATGGATATTGCCAGATGGGTGATGCGCTCGGCGGTGTGCTGGAAAAAATCAGGGGATTAAGCAGCACAAAAGGAGGATGAGAATGGATCATTGGAAGGTTGCTTATGCAGAGCACAATGCTTGCAAAAACTTGGACTTTATTACTATTGAACAAATAGAAAAAGCAGGGCTTCGCATAATTCCAGCCAGCGTGCCGGGAGAGCTGCAGCTTGATATGATGCGGCAGGGCATTATTGATGATTTGTTTTATTCGGACAATGCATTGACAGCACAGAGACTGGAAAACTTGCATGCATGGTATTATACCCGATTTGACACAAAAAAGGACATGCACCTTAAATTTTATGGGATAGACACCGTTGCGGATATTTATTTAAATGGGAAAATGGTTAAGTCTGTTTCCAACATGTTTTTAGAATATGAAATTTTTGAACCGCTGAAAGAAAAGGACAATGAGCTGATTGTTCACATTAAACCGGTATGCATTGAGGCCAGAAAGTTCGAATTGCCGGCTTCGTGCATCTCACTTGCGGCTTACAACTATCCGGCCTTTTATATGCGCAAGGCTGCGCACTCCTATGGCTGGGACATTATGCCGCGGATTGTGACCAGCGGAATTTGGAAACCGGTGGAGCTGGTGAAAACAAAGAAGAACCAAATTAAAAATGTCTTTTTATCTACAAGTTTAATCGACGGAACAGATGCCACGCTGACTTTTTATATCACTACTGAGGTTGAAGGTGATTTTATACAAGATTATTCTGTGCGCGTCACCGGCGTTTGCGAAGACAGCAGGTTTGAAGTAGAAAAGACATTGTATCACACCGACTACCGTTTTGAACTTTTTGTAGAAAACTGCAAACTGTGGTTTCCAAGATTTAAGGGAAAACCTAACCTCTATCGTGTGAAGGCAGAGCTTTTATTCAGAGGAGGGGAGCCGGTAGATTCCTATGAATTTAGAAGTGGAATCAGAACGGTAAAGTTAGAAAGAACAGACGTTGCAGGAATTAACGGCGAGTTTTGCTTTTGTATTAACGGCGTAAAAACATTTATTACCGGCACGAACTGGGTTCCGCTGGATGCTTTTCATTCACGGGACGAACAGCGGATGGAAAAAGCGCTAAAACTTCTATATGAGTCCGGCTGCAACATGGTTCGCTGCTGGGGCGGCAATGTGTATGAGCGTCGGGAATTGTTTGATTTTTGTGATGAAAACGGTATAATGGTTTGGCAGGATTTTGCAATGGGCTGCGCAATTTACCCTTTTGACACTACATTTGCGCAAAAAATGCTGGAAGAAGCAGAATTTATCATTAAGCGCTACAGAAACCATCCATCCTTAGTGCTTTGGGCGGGAGACAATGAATGTGACATGGCAATTGCAGAGTGGTCCAATGTAAAACTGAATCCGGACACAAATTGGATTACACGAAAGGTGTTAAAGCACGCCTTGGCACTTCACGATTGGTCACGGCCTTACCTTCCGTCATCACCATATATTTCAGAAACAGCTTTTAAACTTGGGAAAAGACCTTCTGAAGAGCATTTGTGGGGCCCGCGGGACTATTTTAAAAGCAACTATTATAGAAATTCAGAATGTCATTTTGCCAGTGAAACAGGCTATCATGGCTGCAATTCGCCGCAGTCAATGGAAAAGTTTTTGAAAAAGACTTGGCCATTTTTTGACGACAGCGGTGCAGTGCGGAAAGAATTACTTGTTCACGCCACCGCAATGGAAACGGTAGAAGATGCTCCGTACACTTACCGCATACGGCTGATGTATGACCAGGTGAAAACAATGTTTTTAAAGGAGCCTGACAACTTAAACGACCTTGCAAAAATGAGTCAAATTTCTCAGGCAGAGGCAGACAAGTTTTTAATTGAGCATTTTCGAATTCAAAAATGGAGAAAAACCGGGCTGATTTGGTGGAATTTAATTGACGGCTGGCCGCAATTTTCCGACGCGGTTGTGGATTATTATTTTGAAAAAAAGCTTGCGTTCCACTTTATTAAGCGGGCTCAAAATCCTGTTTTGCTTATGTTTGACGAGCCGGACGGAGCCAATCTTCCGCTTTACGCGGCAAACGACTATTTAGATGATAAAGAAGTATCCTTCCGCATTACAAATATTACGGAAGGTCAATTGGTTTTAGAAGGAAGGGTAAATGTCCGTGCCAATTCAACACAGAAGGTCACAGACATTTTATGGAAGGACCAGTTATTTTATCTGATAGAATTTACTGTTGACGGAAAAACGTATAAAAATCACTATTATACGGGCCTTTTAAATATTTCGTTTGAGAATTATCTGCGGGATTTAAAGAAAAGTGGATTAGACGATTTTACGTTTTAAAACAGCATGGCAAGTGTGCCTAAGGTGATGCACAAAAGTCCAATTCCCGATTTAACCGTCAGTTTTTCACCAAAAACAATTCTGGAAAAAGCTACGGTGATTAAAATGCTGAGCTTGTCGATCGGAACAACCACACTGGCAAGCCCGTCGTGCAGGGCCTTGTAATAGCAGAGCCACGAGGCTCCGGTGGCCAGGCCGGAAAGGCAGATGAACAGAAGCTCGCCCTTTGGAATGTTTTTTACCTGACCGTGTTTTCCGGTTGTGAAAACCACAATCCAGGACATGATAAGAACCACCACAGTCCGAATAGCCGTTCCAAGGTTCGACTCCACGTTTTCAATTCCGATTTTGACTAAAATAGCTGTCAGGCTGGCAAACAGGGCGGAAAGAAATGCATAAACAAGCCATGCTTTTCCCTCTGGGGGTTCCCCGTTTGCTGCTTTGGTATTTTTTTGAATCATAAGGTAAGTGCCGGCGCCGATTGCTACCGCGCCGGTTATTTTCATTGTGTCGGCCTTTTCGCCTAAAATAATAAACGCTAGAATAATGGTCAGAACGGTGCTGGATTTATCAATAGAAACAACCTTGTTCACATCCCCAATTTGCAGGGCGCGGAAATAACAGAGCCAGGAGGCGCCTGTGGCAACTCCGGACAAGATTAAAAAGGTCAGCGACTTTGCGCTGATGGAAGACAATGTTCCCTGCGAACCCACCACAAACACCATAATCCAGGCAAACAGCAAAACAACAATTGTCCGAATTGCCGTGGCAACGTTTGAGTCTGTTTGTTTAATGCCGCATTTTGCCAGGATTGACGTAATACCGGCAAATAAAGCAGAACCAAAGGCATATAAAATCCACATGGAACCTGTCTCCTTTCTTTTTATTTCATCTCATTTACCAAATCGAAAAGTTCTTCATAGGACTTGGCTGAAAAAGCCTGCACCTTTAACTTGGCAGAGTGGGGAAGCCCTTTTACATACCATGCAAAGTGCTTTCGCATTTCCGGAACACCTACGCGCTCAGGTTTTGTTTCTCGCATCAATTCAATATGGCGCTGCATTGCGCGTTGCCTTTCAAACAAGGTTGGTTCGGAGTATGTTTCTCCTGCCAGCGTTTTTTTTATGCACTGAAAAATAAACGGGTTGCCCAAAGCGCCCCGTCCTACCATAATACTGTCGCAGCCGGTTTTGTCAAGCATGTTTTTCGCACTTGCGCCGTCTGTGATGTCGCCGTTGCCGATTACGGGAACGGAAACCGCCTCTTTTACTCGCTTTATAATTTCTAAATTCGCAGTCCCGCTGTAAAACTGTTCTTTTGTACGCCCATGTATGGCAATAGCCGAAACGCCGGAACACTCCATCACCTTGGCAAAGGAAACGGCGTTTTGGCTGTCCGTGTCCCAGCCTGCGCGGAATTTTACGCTGACAGGAACAGAAACAGCCTGAACGACTGTTTCTGCAATTTTTCCTGCTAATATTTCGTTTTGCATCAGCGCGCACCCGTCACCGTTTTTCACAATTTTCGGAGCAGGGCAGCCCATGTTAATATCAAGATAAGAAACGCCCATGCCCTCCAGTGTTTTTGCGCTTTCGGCCATAATTTCAGGGTCGTTTCCAAATAACTGCACAATCAGCGGCGCTTCGGTTTGGTTCGTCTTTAAAAGCGCGGCGGTTTTTTTGTCCTTATAATGAAGGCCTCGGGAACTGATCATTTCAGAAACCACCAAATCCGCTCCGCATTCTTTGCAAATGGTGCGAAACGCCAAATCCGTAACGCCGGCCATGGGTGCTAACATTACTTTGTTTTTATAAAACTCATTCATTTTTAGTGCGATGCTGTAATTTCGTTCCAGATTTCGAGATATTTCTGATTGATGTTGCCTTCGCTTTGCAGCATTTCGCTTCTTTCTAAAACATCGTTGTCCGGGTAAAGGCCTTTGTTGTTTTTCACTTCGTCCGGAAGCTGGTCGCGGCCTTGTGTGTTCGTAATGCCATAGCAGGTTTCCTGCGCGTTTCTTGCCGCAATGTCAGGCCGCTGCATAAAGTTGATAAACGCCTCTGCGCCGTCTTTGTTCTCAGCAGATTTCGGAACAACCATTGCGTCAACGCAATAAATTGTGCCGTTGTTGGGAATGGCATATTTTAAAGAGTCCTTTTCCTCCATGGCCTTTCCTGCTTCGCCGGAATACACCAGGCCAAGATAGCCCTCGCCGGAAATAATTTTGTCTTTTACTTCATCTGTTACATAACCCAAAATTAAGGGGCGCTGTTTTAACAGTTCCTCTTTTGCCTGGGCAAGCTCGCTGTCGTTTTCAGTATTCACAGAAAAGCCTAACTTTTTCAGCGTCATACCCATGGTGTCGCGCACACTGTCTAACATGAATATCTTGCCGGAATACTTTTCGTTCCACATGATGGACATATCGTCAACTTCATCCGTCACCTTGTCGCCGTCGTAGAGAATCCCCACGGTGGACCACATGTAGGGAACGGAATACTGGTCGTTTTCGTCGTAATACGGCGATTTAAAGGTTTCGTCAATATACTGGTAGTTGGGAATGTTGTCATAATTCAATGGCTGAATTAAATCCTCTTTTACCAGCTTGTCTATCATATAGTCAGAGGGAACCAGCACATCATAGGAGGTTGTTTTTATTTTCGTATACATATCCTCATTAGAAGCGAACTCGCTGTAAACCACTTTATAACCCGTTTCTTTTTCAAATTCTTCAATAACGCCCTCGGCAATGTATTCTGCAGCATTATAAACCTTCACAACCTTCTTGGGGTCGCCGCCGCAGCCGCTGAAAACCGCTGAACAAAGTGTAACCGCTAAAACCAATGCAATAATTTTTTTCATCTTAAAACCTCTTTCTTTCAATATTGTTATATTATGCTTTTGCAGCATTTTTATTAGTTCTGGCATTAATAATAATTAAAAGCACTAAAATCACCGCAAACATCAGCGCCGAAAGTGCGTTAATTGATGGGCTTACGCCTTTTTTTGCCGCGTTATAAATTAATATGGACAAGTTTTCCACACCCGGACCTGTGGTAAAATAGCTGACGATAAAATCGTCGATAGACAGCGTAAATGCCATAAGCAGGCCATTTATCACACCGGGCATAATTTCCGGCAGGGTGACTTTTACAGTTGCTAAGGCCGGCGTTGCGCCCAAATCAAGAGCAGCCTCATAGGTGCCTGCGTTCACCTGTTTTAGCTTTGGCATGACCGACAAAATGACATATGGAATACAAAAGGACATGTGTGCCAAAATCAGCGTAAACCGCCCGGTTGGCAGCTTGCCAATGTAAAACAGAAGCATTAACGAAATGCCTGTTACAATGTCCGGATTTAAAACGGGCAGCATGGTTACATTCATCACCGTGCTTTTCTGCCACTTTTTCAGTCCGTCAATTCCAATTGCCGCCGCTGTTCCAATGATAGTGGAAAGAATTGAGGCGATCACCGCAACAAAAATTGTGTTATAGAGGGCGTCCATAATTTGTCTGTTGTGAAACAGCTCAATATACCATTTCAGCGAAAAACCAGTCCAAACACGGTATTTCGACTCGTTAAAGGAGTAAATCATTAAAATGATGATGGGCGCATAAAGAAATATGAAAACCAGGTAAAGATAAAGCTTTGACAGTTTGTCTTTCATAGCATCATACCCCCCTGACTTTCCTTTTCAGAATCCGGCATGAAGAGTAAGCTCACCAAAATCATCACCATTAAAATTAGCGACATGGTAGAACCAAAATTCCAGTCTCCGCCCACGCCAAACTGTTTTTCAATCACATTGCCCAAAAGGTTCACGTTGTTGCCGCTTAAAATGCTCGAAATGGCAAAGGTAGTAATGGCGGGAACAAACACCATGGTAATTCCTGAGGATATGCCGGGAATGCTTAATGGAAAAATAACCTTTCGAAACACGTTCACTTTTCCTGCGCCTAAATCCTCTGCGGCCTCAATGATGGAGTAATCCATTTTTGACACTACCGAATGAATGGGCAAAATCATAAACGGAAGAAAATTATACACCATACCAAAAATCACAGCGCCCTTGCCATACAAAAACTGAATATAGCCGTCTTGTTCAATTACGCCGATGAACCGAAGAAACTGATTAATGAGCCCTTCATTTTCCAACAGTGTCAGCCAGGAATATGTTCTGAGCAATAAATTCATCCACATGGGAATTACGATTAACAGCATCATCACACTTTTATGTTTTAAGTTTTTTGAGGTTAAAATCAGCGCAGCGGGGTAGCCGATAATCAGACAGATGAATGTGCTGATTGCGGCGTATAGAACCGACCGTCCTAACACACCCAGGTACACAGGCGTAAAAAACCGTTTAAAGTTGGCAAAGGAAATGTTAAGCGATCCGTCAGGCCCCTGAACCGTAATGCCATAAACAAGCACGACGATTAAAGGAACAACGATAAAAATCAGCGCCCAAACGATGTATGGATAGCTATACCAACGTCTGTTCATTCTTCCGCCACCTTCCTCATGATATGAATATCATTGGGATAAAGGTCTAAAAACACCGTGCTGCCTTCAGGCTCCATGGCTGTGGAGTGCACAATCCAGTCAAAATTTTCAGCGCGGATATGCATTTCGTAGTGAACGCCCTTAAACACCACAGACTGGACAGTTCCTTTTATCCTGCCGTTTTCCTTATCAAATTTAATGTCTTCCGGGCGGATTACCACGTCTACCAGTTCATTTTCGTCAAATCCACTGTCTAGGCAAACAAAGTCCTGACCGGCAAACTGCACCAAAAGGTCTTTTTTCATAATGCCGTCTATAATGTTACTTTCGCCAATAAAACCGGCGACAAATGCATTTTTTGGCTCGTTGTAAATATCCACAGGCGTACCCTTTTGCTGAATTTGGCCGTCGTTCATCACGATGATTTCGTCGGACATGGTTAGAGCTTCCTCCTGGTCGTGGGTGACATAAATAAACGTAATGCCCAGCTTGGTCTGAATTTTTTTCAGCTCTAACTGCATTTCCTGCCGGAGCTTTAAGTCAAGCGCGCCTAAAGGCTCGTCCAAAAGCAATACCTCAGGCTCGTTTACCAGTGCTCGGGCAATGGCAATGCGCTGTTGCTGCCCGCCGGAAAGGGACGAAATATTTCTGTTTTCAAAGCCCTTTAAGTTTACAAGCTTTAAAACGTCGCTGACCTTTTCTTTCATAATTTTTTTATCTACTTTTTTTATCGACAAACCAAAAGCCACATTATCAAACACGTTCATATGCGGAAAAAGAGCATATTTTTGAAAAACAGTGTTCAGCCGCCTTTTATAAGGGGGAAGACTGGTAATGTCTTCTCCGTCGAACAAAATCCGGCCGCTGTCCGGCAATTCAAAACCGCCGATTAAGCGCAGGGTAGTGGTTTTACCGCACCCGCTGGGGCCTAATATTGTGACGAACTCGTGCCGCGCAATTTCAACACTGAAATTTTCAAGAATATCCTCTTCACCAAAGCTTTTAGAAATATTTTCAAGTTTAATAATAGCGTTGGACATTTATCACCCTCCCATACTGTTAAAAAAATGCCGGACGCACATCGTTCTTATGCGTCCGACACCCCACATTTTAAAGCTATACGATAACCGTATATTAAAAAATGAAATATTTAATTCTAAACGTATTATAGCATAAAGTTCCAGAAAAAGAAACACTTTTTTTAAATTTAGTCAATATAAATAAAAATGTCTGGTATAATGTTGGGAAAATTATTACTTATGTCAATAACTTTGCTTAAATACTGCCGAATTTCAGGAGAATACCATAAAAAAATATATTTTTGTCGTATTCTTATGGACAAATTGCCGGAATTTTGGTATAATAAATACAATATGTAATTTTTAGTTGAGGCACGATACTTGCCCGCGGTAAGTGCCAAAATCTAATTTTTGCGGACAGAAAGGTATTGATACAATCATGAACGAAAGAGTGCATGAAATGACGCATCCCCTTATCCTGCATAAGATTTCCATGATAAGGGACGAAAAGACCACGGTAAAAGATTTTCGGGAATTGGTGTATGAAATATCCCTGCTGATGGGGTACGAGTCCACCAGAGACCTTGATATGATTGAGCAAACAGTGAATACACCAATTGCGGAAACTACCGGAAAGTTTATTGCAAAGCAGGTTGCTCTTGTGCCAATCCTCCGGGCGGGTTTAGGAATGGTGGACGCGCTTATGAGCATTATTCCTGCGGCAAAGGTGGGGCATGTCGGCCTTTACCGCGACCATGAAACATTAGAGCCAAAAGAATATTACTGCAAGCTGCCGCCTGACATTGATAAACGACAGGTCATTGTGTTAGACCCTATGCTTGCCACCGGGGGCAGCTCTATTGCTGCGATTGATTTTATCAAGCAGCGCGGCGCGAAACGGATTAAGCTCATGTGCATTATTGGCGCGCCCGAAGGGGTAGAGGCGGTGATGAACGCACATCCGGACATTGAGCTTTTTGTAGGTACAATTGATGAAAAGCTGAACGAAAAAGGTTACATCGTTCCGGGGCTGGGCGACGCAGGTGACAGGTTGTTTGGAACAATTTAAAGATAGGAGATAGGTTTATGAATATTGAGGTTTTAAGAAAAGACATGGTTGCAGCAATGAAAGCAAAAGACAAGGCAACCAAAGATGCAATTTCCTCGCTGATTGCTGCGGTAAAAAAAGTTGCAATTGACGAAGGCGTGAGAGATGACATTCCAGAAGAACTGGTAGACAGGGTTATATTAAAAGAGTTAAAATCCATTAAAGAGCAAATCGATACCTGCCCGCCGGAGCGCGATGAACTTAAGGCCGAATATACGGCGGCATATGAAGTGGTTGAAAAATATGCGCCGAAGCAGCTTAGTGAAGATGAAATTAAAGAAATCATTAGCACAAAATTTGCAGATGTTTTGGCTGGAAAAAACAAGGGCCTCATTATGAAGGCCGTTATGGCGGAACTAAAGGGTAAAGCAGACGGTAAAGTTATCAGCGCAGTTGTTGCAGAACTGTGCAAATAAAACAAATAAAAACACAGCCGGCTAATTTGCCGGCTGTGTTTTTATTTAAGCATTTTCAGGTTCAAAATCCGAATCTGGTTCTATCGTCTTCGTTTCTTCCGTTTCGTCGTTTGTCGTTTCATCCATATGAAACAGCTGAACAAATTCATCGCCGTTAATTTTTTCCTTTTCAAACAGAGCGCCTGCAACGTTGTGCAGCTTTGCCATGTTTTCTGTTAAAATATCGGTACAGCGTTTATAAGAATCTTCGATAATTCTGCGAACCTCGCCGTCAATTTCAGCCGCAACCTCTTCGCTGTAGTCTCTGGAGTGGGAATAACTCATTCCTAAGAAAACTTCATCATTGTCCGAACGGAACGAAATTGGGCCAAGCCGTTCACTCATGCCATATTTTGTAACCATATCACGGGCAATTTTACTTGCACGCTCAATGTCGTTGGAAGCGCCTGTTGAAATATCGTCTAAAACAAGCTTCTCCGCAACGCGGCCGCCTAAGAGGCTTACAATATTGTCCAGCATATCTTCTTTAGAAACGTAGTTTTTATCTTCCTTCGGCAGAGACAGCGTATATCCGCCGGCGCGTCCGCGCTGGATAATGGAAACTTCGTGAACCGGGTCGCAGTGGGGCAGAACATGGTGGATAATTGCATGGCCGGCCTCGTGGTAGGAGACGAGCTTCTTTTCTTTGTCAGAAACCACTTTCGAGCGCTTTTCAGGCCCTGCAATTACTTTAATCACAGAGTCTTCAATATCTTTCATATTTATTTTCTTCTGACCTTTTTTAGCTGCCAGCAGAGCTGCCTCGTTCATCAGGTTTTCAAGGTCAGCACCGGTAAAGCCGGAGGTGGTTTTCGCCAAAACAGATAAATCCACATCGCTGGCCAAAGGTTTTGCGCGGGAATGAACTTTTAAAATTTCTTCCCTTCCCTTAGCGTCCGGCGTGTTAACTACTACCTGACGGTCGAATCTGCCGGGACGAAGCAGGGCGGGGTCTAAAATATCCGGCCTGTTGGTTGCAGCAATTATGATAATGCCTTCATTTGCGCCAAATCCGTCCATCTCAACCAAAAGCTGGTTTAAGGTCTGTTCGCGTTCGTCATGC
Organism: Congzhengia minquanensis; assembly: GCF_014384785.1. Classification (NCBI taxonomy): domain Bacteria; kingdom Bacillati; phylum Bacillota; class Clostridia; order Eubacteriales; family Oscillospiraceae; genus Congzhengia; species Congzhengia minquanensis. Next base: position 139,480 of record NZ_JACRSU010000002.1, on the reverse strand, counting down.
CCGCCGCCGAGACCGGCACCTCTGTGACGACCAACAGCATCAATCTCATCAATAAAAATAATACTGGGCGAATTCTTCTTTGCCTGTTCAAACAAATCGCGAACGCGGGACGCGCCAACACCCACAAACATTTCAACAAAATCGGAGCCGCTGATGCTGAAAAACGGCACCTTTGCTTCGCCGGCAACAGCTTTTGCAAGCAACGTTTTACCGGTTCCGGGAGGGCCGACAAGCAAAATTCCTTTCGGGATGCGTGCGCCAAGTTCTATAAATTTAGAGGAATCCCGCAGAAAATCTACAATTTCCTCAAGTTCTTCTTTTTCTTCATCTGCACCGGCAACGTCTTTAAAAGTCACATGGGTTTCGCTGCCTTGGGTCATTTTAGCGGTACTCTTGCCAAAGGACATTGCCTTGCCGCCGCCCTGAGCCTGCCGCATAAAGAAGAACCAAAAGGCAATAAAAATGCCCACAGTGAGCAGGGTAGGCAAAAACGACACCCACCAGGGGAATTCTTCCGGTGCGGGAGTGTCGAGCTTTAAGCTTCCGCTGTCTAACTGTTTCTGTATTTCCTCCCCGGCGTTTTCATATAAAATTCCAATAGAAGGAATGCTGGCAATCCGCTTGTTGGAGTCGCCCACGGGGTTTTGTTCTTTTAATGCAATGGTTACCTTTCTGTCCTCGATTACCATTTCTGTAATCTGTTCAGATTTAATATAGTTTAATAAATCAGAGTATAGAATTTGTTTGATACCGGGACGGTAATTTAAAACACTGAAAATCAGCAGAACAATAGCGAGCAGAACCACATAGAACCAAATTCCACTGAAATTTCGTTTGTTATATTTTTTCAAAAATTTTCACTCCTAAAAACCATAAATTCATCTTAGTCTATCATATTATCTTATAAAATACAATCACTAATTCAAAATATTCATTTAATGTTAACGATTTTCATAGACCTCAGACTTTAAAATTCCTATGTATGGCAGTTCGCGGTAACGCTCTGCATAATCAAGCCCATAGCCCACAACAAACTCGTCGGGAATGGTAAAGCCGGTAAAATCGGCTTTAATGTCCCGCTCCCGGCGGGAGGGCTTATCTAACAAACAGCACAGCTTTAGGCTTTTGGGGTTTTGCTTAGACAGGTGCGCAAACAGGTTAAAAAGCGTGTTGCCCGAGTCTAAAATATCTTCCACAACTAAAACATTCTTACCCTCAACCGAGGTACTTAAATCTTTAGTGATTTTCAGTGTGCCGGAAGAATGAGTGCTGCTGCCATAGCTTGAGGCGCATATAAAATCAAACATAACGGGGAAACTGACGCATCTTGCCAGGTCGACAAAAAAAGGCAGGCTGCCTTTTAAAACCCCGACGAACAACACTTCCTCGCCTTCATAAACTGCATCAAGTTCCTTCGCCATTTCAGTAATTTTGACTTTAATATCCTCTGCACTGAAATATATTTTGCTTATGTCCTTATTCATGATTTTTCTCCTTAAGATAACTGATTTTTATATACGCATCGCCTGGTGCAGCGCGGAAGGCGGGATTGTCACGAATTCCGCAAACCCAGACGATTTCGTCACCCAAAAGCAGTATTGGAATTTCATCCCTTAAAAACGAGGGAACTTTTTCGTCAATCAACAGTTTTTTTATAGTTTTATGGCCAAACCCCAGCGAAATGCTATCGCCGGGCAGGCGGTTTCTAACTGTAAAGCATATGTCTTTACACATGGATTTCTTGATATAAATAACATTTTTCTCGTGTGCAAAATCTCCGGAGCCTTCTGAAAACAAAAGTTTATTTCCGGTTTCAGATATGATCATTTCCTCTAAACCTTTGTTTTCATAATAAAACTGCGTTTTTGCATTTGCTGTAACAAAATAGAGCCGGTCATACAGCTTGTAAACAGTGAGAAGTGCGCTTACGCTTAGCGAGGTACAATTTCCCAAAACTACGTTTTCATATATGAACCGCACCGTTTTGCCAGATGCCTCTGCTTTTGTCTGTTCCGATATCGCGGTCCGAATCAGGCATTTTACCACATAGCTGTCTTCCTGCAAAAGTGCAGGCAAATCAAAATAAATGCCGTAGCTTTGCCAGTTTGCAAGCTTTAAAAAAGCACTGTCAGCCTGCTTTTTTAAAAAATGGCTGGCCTCGCGGTAAAGTAAAATGTTTTCACTAAGAGTTTCCACAAAATTTTTGTTATAGTTTCTTATAACATCCGGAAGAAAGTGATGCCGGATACGGTTTCTTAAATAATCGTCAGAAAGATTAGAACTGTCGGTAATATAGGAAATGCCGTTTTCTTTTAAATATGTTTCAATATCCTGCCGAGAAGTGTTTAAAAGCGGCCTAATAACAGAAAAATTGTTTTTAATTGGTATTCCTGCAAGACCGTTAATCCCCGTTCCGCGCAAAAAACGCATGCAAACCGTTTCTGCATTGTCGTTTTTATTGTGGGCAGTTGCAATTTTGTCAATGGAATATTTTGTTTTTAAACGCAGAAAAAAATCGTATCTTGCCTTCCGGCCCGCCTCTTCGCAGGTCATTTTATTACAATTTGCCATGTGTGCTACGTCAACACGTTCGCAGTAAAAGGGAATGTTAAGCCGTGCACACAAGCTGCGCACAAATTCTTCATCTCTGTCCGCCTCGCTGCCGCGGAGCATATGGTTTAAATGGGCAACCGACAGGGTAAGATTCAATTCATCTTTCAGCGCACACAAAACATGCAGCAGACAAACAGAATCTGCACCGCCTGAAACCGCAACCAGAACAGAGTCTTTGGGGGAGAGCAGGCCGTTTCGCAATATTGTATTTTTTATGCAATTCATAAACTCATTTTTCATATGTTTTTAATGCTGGTTGTCAAGGTTCATAAATTTCGTATATTGACCAGCCCAGACCATTTTAATGTTTCCCGTTGAACCGTTACGGTGCTTTGCAATGATACATTCCGCAATATTTTTTTGTTCCGTGTCGGGGTTATAAATTTCGTCCCGGTATAAAAACAAAACAATATCTGCGTCCTGCTCAATGGCGCCAGACTCACGAAGGTCGCTCAGCTTTGGTCTATGGTCGTCTTTGCGCTGATCCGGCGCACGGGAAAGCTGGGAAAGGGTTACAATTGGCACATTTAGTTCCTTTGCCAATATTTTTAAGGAACGGGACATATCGGAAACTTCCTGCTGCCTGCTTTCCGACCGGGAGCCGGACATGAGCTGCAAATAGTCAATCACAATCAATCCTAAACCCTTTTCCGCCTTTAACCTGCGGCACCTTGCACGGATATCCGACACGGTGATGTTTGTGGAGTCACTGATGTAAATCGGCGCATTTCCTAAAGTGTTTAACGATACCGCAATTTTTTCCCAGTCGTCGTCTTCCAGTTCACCACTGCGCAGATGGTTGCTGTCAATGAGCATTTCGGAACTGATTAGCCTTGAAACCAGCTGAACACCGGACATTTCCAAACTGAAAATAGCCACAGGAACATTTCCCCGAATAGCTGCGTGGGACGCAACATTTAGAGCAAAGCTGGTTTTTCCCATTCCGGGCCGGGCGGCAATTAAAATAAGGTCAGACTTCTGCAGCCCATGAAGTTCTTTGTCCAGCCCCTCAAAGCCTGTTGGAGCGCCGGTGAGCTTACCCTTGTTTTGATACATATCCGTAAGGTTGTCGTGTGTTTGCAGAAGCAAATCGCGAATGTGAACCATGCCGCGCTGGCTGTTATCTTCCAGCGCATCGAAAATCAGTTTGCCGGCGTTATCCGCCACTTCCTGGGAGGAGCCGCCTGCGTTGTAACTTTTGTCAATAATGTCGTTTGCGGTATGTATTAATTTTCGTCTTAAGGATTTTTCGCACACAATATCTATATGCTGAACGATGTTTGCTGTTGTCGGCAATGTTGTGGCAAGATAGGAAATATATTGAATTCCGCCTACCGCTTCCAACACACCGCCTGCGGTGAGTTCCTCAGAAACCGTTACCAAATCGATTGGAGTATTGCGGTTAAACAACGCCTGCATTGCGGAAAATATTTTTTTGTTGGCTTCAATGTAAAAATCGTCTGCACTCAAACGCTCAAAAGCAGCAGTTACGCAATCGCGGTCAATCAACATGGAGCCGAGCACAGACTGTTCCGCTTCTTTGTTGTGCGGCAGGGGAGTTTGTATGAAATTATCGTTTTGCACATCCATTTGCGGGCAGCCCTTTCCTTTGTGTTTTAAAGCGGTAAAACCTCAACCGTTATCTTTGCGGCAATATTGGCATAAACCTTTATCACAACTTCCGTGCTGCCAAGGGTTTTAATACTGTCCGGCAGCACAACCTTTTTTTTGTCGATCTCAACGTGAAGCTGCATCTTAATTTGTTCGGCAATGTCTTTTGCTGTGATGGAGCCAAACAGCTTTCCGTTGTCTCCCGCCTTTATCTGGAATTTTATCTTAGAGCCTTCCAACTTTTCGGCCAGCTGCTTTGCATGGAGTTCCTCCTGGTTTTTATGAAACTGCTCAGAACTTTTTCTGTTTTCCAGTTCATTTATGGTTGTTTTATCAGCCAGAACGGCAAGGCCTTTTGGAATCAAATAGTTTTTCGCATATCCATCTGATGCGTTTACCAAATCTCCTTTTTTTCCGTGCCCCTTAACATCGGCCTGTAAAATTACTTTCATGCGTAATTCGCCCCTTTCATACGTTGTAAGTTTAGTTGGTTGATTCTAAATAATATTCGTCAATCGCAGCAAGCAGCTGCTGTTTCGCCTCCTCAGCAGAAGTCCCGGGAAGCTGTGCGCCGGCAATGGTTAAGTGTCCGCCGCCGCCGAGCTTTTCCAAAATTACCTGAACATTAATTCCGCCCAAAGACCTTCCGCTGATGGCGACGCCGTCGTTTGAATTAAAAATAACAAAAGACGCGATAATACCCTTAATATTGAGCAGTTCATCAGCTGCCTGGGCGGCGATGATGTGGGTGGACTCGTCTGATTTTGGCGCAATGCTCACTGCAATGTTATCTCTGATAATCGTAGAGTTTCTGATAATGTCGGACCGCTTAACATAAGACTGCAAATCCTGCTGAAACATGGTTTTCACAGCCACAGTATCAACGCCCTGACGCCTTAAAAATGAAGCGGCTTCAAAGGTGCGGACGCCGGTTTTAAACGTAAAGTTCTTCGTATCTACAACAATTCCGGAATAGAGAGCCTCGGCCTCTAATTTTGTTAACGACATTTTGTTCGTTGTATACTGCAAAATCTCTGTAACCATTTCGCAGGCAGAGGAGGCGTAGGGCTCGTGGTAGACCAATGCGGTGTGTTCAATAAAATCTGCGCTTCTTCTGTGGTGGTCTACAATGACAATTTGTTTTGTTGGCTTCAGCAGGGCAGGCGCTTCTAAAAGGGAAGTTTTGTGGGTGTCTACCACAACAATCAGCGTGTTCTGATTGATTCTTGCCGCCGCCTGTGATGCGGTGATAATCAAACCGTCATATTCTTCGCTGTTTTCCAAACGCGTTATCATATTCGCCACGGTTTTGTCGTAGGTTTCCATACAAATGTTAATGGGCTTGTTGTGAATGCGGCAAATCCGGTAAATTCCAAATGCGGCGCCAAAACCGTCCACATCGGCGTTTTTGTGGGTCAGCACAATAACGTTCTCAGCGTTGTTTACAAGGCCGGAAAGGGCAAAGCTTACGACGCGCGCCTTCACCCGGGTGCTTTTTTCGTGTTCTTTTGTTGAGCCACCGTAAAAGCGGAACTGTTCGTTATCCTTCATTACAACCTGGTCGCCGCCGCGGCCTAAGGCCATATTAATGGCATTTTTAGCAAACGTGTCGTTTTCAGACAGCGTCTGGCCGTTTAAGCCGATTCCAATACTGACGGTTGCGGGAATGGTATTTTTTTCGCTGATGGAACGAATTTTGTTTAAAATTTCGAATTTGTTCTTAATAAACTGTTCCAAGTGGCGGTATTCAAAAATAATAAAATATTTGTCTTTTTCATATTTAATAAGCATACCGCTGTGCTCAGCTGTCCAGTCGTTAATTTCCTTATAAATCTGTGCCTGAAGCTGCGGAACGTAGGCCGAAGGGGTAGATTCCATCAGCTCGTCATAGTTATCCACAAAAACCAGGCATTCAAAAGTTTTTTCACTGATATATTTCTTTTGGATTTCCGCTTCTTTTGTAATGTCCTCCAAATAAAGCAGGGTCATGGGCTTGTTTTCTTCTGATGCTTGTGGTGTGTTGCCGATTGCTTTAAACACCTTGTCGCCAGACTTCAATTCACAAATAAACCCATTATTTTCGTCGTCTGCGCGGAGCAGTCCTTTATTAAACTCTGGAAACAGGTCCAAAACAGAACATTCACTTAGGTGCCTGCCCGGAAAAATATCCCGGAATTCGGTGTTATACCACCGGATTGCACCCTCTGCGTCTAAAAGTGCAATGGGCAGAGGGAACGACAGCAGAGCATTGCTGCTGGTGTCGCCGGCGTCCATGGTCACCTTTTCTATCATGGCGTTTAAACGCTTGCGGGAGATTTTTTTTAAAATAAAATTTAAAATAAGTGAAATAACCGCAAGGGACAGCTGAATAACGCCGATCCAGAAATCGCTGAAAATTAAAACCACGCCTAAAACGGCAAAGGCTAAAATATACACCTCGCCGGTCAGGTAAAGCTTTTCTATCTTATTATTGTTTTTCATAACGACTCAACTCCTAAGGAAGCTAACGAATGATTTTTTTTCTGTGCCGGAAGTCAAAACAGCCGTCCAGCGCGCCGCAAATGGCGAGTGCTAAAAAGGGAAGCCCCATTAAAACAAAAGCCGACAAAGAAATGCCAACTAAAACGAGCTTGCGCACGCCGGACTTTTCGATCCTATTTTTTAATTTATATTCAAGAAAAGACAGTCCCAAAACAAAAAAGACAAAGGTCATAACAGTAACCATGTTCAGCAGAGTGTCTGACAGAAAATTGCCGGCAGGCACCACAAAATAAAATGCCAGCAGAACAAAGTAGGTTATGCTGATCACTTTGTCCCCTCTCCAATCAGAAAACGATGCGAACATTGATAGGTCCGATTTTCTAATTTTTAAAATCCGTTTAAACAAATAATAACTAAGAAGCGCAAAGCAAATACACGCAATTACGATAAAGCTGGGCGTAAACCGCAGCAGGGTGGAGGTCAGCTCGGACACAACATTGTTTATCTCCGTGCCCGAAAGCTGGGAACCATACATTGCAGTTAAAGACTCTTTATAAACCTGCCCTACGGAGGCAATCGCCTCTTCAAAAATGTTTTGCCCCGGCGATGCCATGCCCGCCAGTTTTATATTAACCGCTATGTTCAATACATATACAGAGGTAAAAATACTGAGCAGCTTGAAAACAGACAGCTTCACATTATAACAAATTCCCAGCGTCAGACCACACAAAATCAAGGGAAGGGAAGTTATCAGTGCACCTGACAGACTCTTTTGAAACAAAACATAAACGGCGCAAATAACAAACGCCTGGAACGCCACAAAGCCAAAATGGAACCGCGTGGCGGAATAGCCAAGCAGTGCAGTCACGGCAGCGGCGCACAAAATAGACAGCGCAGCGGCCGGAAGCAATGTGAGCAATGTAAAAACAACTGTTATTAAAACAGCCAGAAAAAATTCCTTTAATTTGTTAGAAGGCAATTCTTTTCCTCCTTATACTCATATATTATTTTACATTTTATCACATTATTTTTAAAATATCAAGATATATCAAAAATTATTCCGCTACCTACCTGACGCCGGATATAGAAACAGCCGCCCGGCAATATGCCGGACAGCCTTTCTTAAAATCAAACCTTATTCATTTTTGTCGCTTACCGCAAGCTCCTTAATGCTTGTCACAAGACCTGCTAACCCCTGAATTTCAGAGGGGATTATAATTTTTGTTGCCTTTCCGTCTGCCGCCTTTTCAAAGCTCTCCAGCGCCTTTAAGGAGATGTAGGCTTCGGTTGGGTTAGATTCGTTAATCTTTCTAATTCCCTCCGCAATAGCGGTTTGAACGGCCACAATTGCTTCCGCCTGGCCCTCCGCTTCTTTAATGGCAGCCTGCTTTTTCGCCTCAGCGCGCAAAATGGCAGATTCCTTTTCGCCTTCCGCCATCAAAATAGCGGATTTTTTCTCGCCCTCGGCCCTTAAAATAGATTCACGCCGCTCACGTTCTGCCTTCATCTGTTTTTCCATGGCGTTTTGAATTTCTTTCGGCGGAATAATATTTTTAAGCTCCACACGGTTCACTTTAATGCCCCAGGGATCTGTAGCTTCATCCAAAATGGCGCGCATTTTTGTGTTGATGATATCTCGGCTGGTGAGCGTGCCGTCAAGCTCCATATCGCCGATAATGTTACGCAGCGTTGTGGCGGTTAAATTTTCAATGGCCATCATGGGGCGTTCCACACCGTAGGTATAAAGTTTTGGGTCGGTAATCTGATAGTAAACAACCGTGTCAATCTGCATGGTTACGTTATCCTTTGTAATAACGGGCTGGGGAGGGAAGTCCACAACCTGCTCTTTTAAATTCACCTTTTTTGCAACCCGCTCCACAAAGGGAATTTTAACATGAAGCCCAACCTGCCACGTTGCGCTGTATCCGCCGAAACGTTCAATGATAAATGCGTTGGCCTGAGGTACGATTCTGATGTTTGCAATTACCAAAACCACTAAAATAATGATTAAACCAATTAAAAATGGCATTTTACCCATCCTCTCATTTTTTTATTTTATTTGGCAACAATAAGTTTCACACCGCTTATTGCCTTAATTGTTACCATTGTTCCTTTTTCTATCGGCTGCCCGTCTTCACTTTTTACAGACCAAACTACGTCGTTCACTGTTAGCTTTCCAGTGGACAAATCGTTGTTGACCTCCTCTGTGAGCAAGACCTTTTGCCCAATTAACCGATCCGCATTGGTGGGCTCTTTCTGCCTGCGCATTTTTTTCACAAGCGGCCTTGAAAGAACAAGCAAAACTGCTGACACCAGGGCAAACACCAAAACCTGAACGGTGGGACCGGCGCCAAGCAGGAATGCAATTAAAGCACCCAAAGCGCCGCCGGCGAACCAAATGCTGACAAACTGAAACGTTGCTGCTTCTAATATGGCAAAAATGATAATACCAATAAACCATACAAATCCCATGGCACTGCCTCCAACTTTAAAATTTTATCAAAATATACAAATTTATTATATCATTTGTCGAATTTGAAGTCAATATACGCAGAAAAGAAAGAGCAAGGAAAATTCTGCTTGACGCGCAAGATTATCCTTGATATTTCAGATTCTGTGTGATATAATAAATATGTTTTAGGCTGGATTAATTTGCTAAGATGTAAGAGATAAGCACCAAACAAATGCTTTTGACGTTTATCTCTTATTTCTTGCGGTTAGCCGGTCTTGAGCGATACACCGTTGGCCCGCATCACGGCGTATGATTTTACTATATTCTATTTCGCGGGCAGAAAGGTTATGAAACAATTTATGTACAAAAGTTTTAAAACAGAATTTGCGGGCAGACCGCTGGAGATTGAAACAGGCAAATTTGCAGAACTGGCAGGCGGGGCAGTTATGGTCCGTTACGGCGAAACCTGCGTTTTGTCTACCGCAACTATGTCGGCAAAGCCGAGGGAGGGAATTGACTTTTTCCCTTTAAGCGTTGATTTTGAAGAAAAACTCTATTCCGTAGGCAGAATTCCCGGCGGATTTACACGGCGCGAGGGCAAACCCTCGGAGAAGGCAGTTTTGGTGTCCCGCGTTATCGACAGGCCTATCAGGCCCCTGTTCCCGAAGGATTTGAGAAACGATGTGTCTGTGGTAAATACCGTGATGTCTGTTGACCAGGATTTTTCGCCTGAGGTTGCTGCAATGATTGGCACGTCCATCGCACTGACAATTTCCGATATTCCGTGGAACGGCCCCATCGGCGGCGTTGTGATGGGGTATGTTGACGGTGAAATCATTACGAATCCAGACGTTGCACAGCGGGAAAAAAGCGATTTATATTTAACCGTTGCAGGCACCAAAGACAAAGTCGTTATGATTGAAGCCGGCGCAAACGAAGTGAAAGAAGAAGTTGTGTTTGACGCAATTATGCAGGCTCATGAAGAAATTAAAAAGATTTGCGACTTTATTTTAGACATTCAAAAAGAAGTTGGAAAAGAAAAAATTCATTATGAACCTCATGTTGTAGATGAGGAAATGTATGAAGCAATTAAAGCCTTTGGATTGGACAAATTAAAGGTTGCTTTAGACACAGATGACAAAAACATCCGCGAAGCAAACATGAAAGTGTTCTACGAAGAACTGTATCAGCACTTTGATGGAACATATACAGAGGAAGAAAACGGCGCAGACATCACTGAAACCGTGGAAAAACTAATGAAGTTCATCGTTCGCCGCTGGATTTTGGACGAGGGCAAGCGTGTAGATGGCAGAGGTATTTTAGATATTCGTCCCTTGCATGCAGAAGTTGGCCTTCTTCCCAGGGCACATGGCTCCGGCCTGTTTTCAAGAGGTCAGACCCAGGTTATGACCGTGGCTACTTTAGGCCCTGTCGGCGATGCGCAGATATTGGACGGAATTGACTTAGAAACCGAAAAACGCTATATGCACCACTATAACTTCCCGTCCTACAGCGTCGGCGAAACCAGACCGTCCCGCGGGCCGGGCAGACGTGAAATTGGCCACGGTGCTTTGGCAGAGCGTGCTTTAGAGCCAGTTATCCCAGATGTTGACACGTTCCCTTATGCTTACAGGCTGGTGTCTGAAGTGCTCTCCTCAAACGGAAGTACGTCCCAGGCCAGCGTCTGCGGCAGCACATTGGCGCTGATGGACGCAGGCGTTCCCATCAAAGCGCCGGTAGCGGGTATTTCTGTAGGCCTGGTGACCGAGGAAGACCGGTTCATCACTATGGTGGATATTCAGGGACTGGAAGACTTTTACGGAGACATGGACTTTAAGGTTGCCGGCACAAAAGAAGGCATCACCGCAATTCAGATGGACATTAAAATCGACGGGCTGACCTCGGAAATCATCAAGCAGGCTTTTGCACAGACAAAAGAGGCAAGAAACTACATTATAGACGAAGTCATTTTAAAAGCAATTCCGCAGCCCAGAGAGTCGCTGTCGAAATATGCGCCGAAAATCTTTACCATGAATATTGACGTTGACAAAATCCGCGACGTTATCGGTTCCGGCGGAAAGGTTATTCAGAAGATCATTGCTGAAACCCAGACCAAAATCGACATTGAAGACGACGGCACCATTTACATTGCCACTGCCGACGAGGAAATGGCAAACCGGGCCATGGAAATTATCAAAGCAATCTGCGGGAACATTGAAGTTGGAAAGATTTTTAAAGGTAAGGTTGTTACCGTTACATCGTTTGGCGCTTTTGTGGAATTCATTCCCGGCGTAGAGGGCTTAGTGCATATTTCCAAACTCGAAAACAGGCGTGTTGCCAAAGTGGAAGACGTGGTAAACGTTGGCGATGAAATTATGGTTAAGGTTATGGGAGTGGATGAAAAAACAGGAAAAATCAGCCTGTCCCGAAAAGATGCTATATACGAATTAGAACACAAAAACAACGAAGAAAAATAGACAAAGTTGGAGGCAGTAATTATGAAAATCACACTCAAAGACGGAAGTCAGCTTGAATATAACGAACCAAAACCGCTTTATGAGATTGCGGGCGATATCAGCGAGGGCCTTATGCGCGCAGCGCTGTCTGCGGAGGTAGACGGCAATGTGACTGAGATGCAGACCGTAATTGACCGCGACTGCACCGTTAACTTTTTAACCTTTCAGGACCAGAAAGGGAAAGACACCCTTCGCCACACCGCATCGCATATTTTGGCTCAGGCAGTGAAACGGCTGTATCCTGACGCAAAGCTTGCCATTGGGCCGGCGATTGAAAACGGCTTTTATTACGACTTTGACTGCGATGTTTCCTTTTCTGCTGAAATTTTAAAGGCGATTGAAGCCGAAATGAAAAAAATTGTCAAAGAAAACCTTCCCGTTAAAAAATTTACAAAACCCAGGGAAGAAGCCATGAAATATTTTGAAAAAAATGGAGAACCCTATAAAGTAGAGCTCATTCGTGACCTGCCGGAGGACGCTGAAATCTCCTTTTACCAGCAGGGCGAATTTGTAGACCTCTGCGCAGGCCCTCACGTCTCTTCTACAGGAAAAGTAAAGGCTTTTTGCTTAACAGGAACGGCAGGCGCATATTGGCGCGGCAATGAAAAGAACAAAATGTTACAGCGAATTTATGGCACGGCGTTTTTAAAGAAAAGCGATTTGGAAGAACATCTGGCAGCAATGGAGGAAGCAAAAAAACGTGACCATAACAAGCTGGGACGGGAGTTAGAACTGTTTACGACATCTGACGTGATCGGCCAGGGCCTTCCTATTTTGCTGCCAAAGGGCGCCAAAATCATTCAGACGTTACAGCGTTTTGTGGAAGATACAGAGGCCGCACACGGCTGGCTGCTGACCAAAACGCCCTATATGGCCAAAAGCGACATTTATAAAATTTCAGGCCACTGGGATCACTATTTAGACGGTATGTTTGTAATGGGCGACGAGAAGAAGGACAAAGAGGTGTTTGCTCTGCGCCCCATGACTTGTCCGTTCCAGTATCAGGCTTACTTAAACAAAATGAGAAGCTACCGTGATTTGCCCCTGCGCTATAACGAAACGTCAACCCTCTTTCGGAACGAGGCCTCCGGCGAAATGCACGGCCTTATCCGAATTCGTCAGTTTACTATTTCCGAGGGACACTTAATGTGCCGTCCTGACCAGTTAGAGGACGAGTTCCGCGGCTGTTTGGAGCTTGCCATTTACATGCTGAAAACCTTGGGGCTGTATGAAGATGTGTCTTACCGGTTCTCACAGTGGGATCCTGACGATCGCGAAAAATACATTGGCACTGAAGAACAGTGGAACGAAGCGCAGAGCACTATGAAGCGTATTTTAGACCATTTGGAAATACCTTATAAAATTGGAATTGGCGAAGCGGCATTCTATGGGCCGAAGCTGGACATTCAGATTCGAAATGTGTTTGGAAAGGAAGACACGCTCATTACGCTGCAAATTGACCAGATGTTGGCAGAAAACTTTGGCATGGAATACACCGACAGCGACGGCACGAAAAAGCATCCATATATTATTCACAGAACGTCCATTGGGTGCTATGAACGTACGTTAGCACTTTTAATTGAGAAATATGCCGGCGCATTCCCGACATGGCTTGCACCTGTGCAGGTAAAGCTTTTGCCCATTACAGACGGACAGAAGGAATATGCGCGGGAATTTGCGCTTGAGCTTCAGAAAAGTGGAATTCGTTTTGAAGTGGATGACAGAAACGAAAAAATTGGATATAAAATCCGCGAGGCACAGCTTGAAAAGGTTCCCTACATGCTGATAATCGGTGAAAAAGAAACGGAAACCGGTTCCGTCAGCGTCCGTTCCAGAAAAGACGGGGATCTGGGCCAGATGAAAAAGGCAGAGTTTATCGAAAAAATCTTACAGGAAATAAAGGATAAGGTGAGATAAATGGACGAGATTTTAGGCGGCGGTACGGGAGAATATATCGTTGTGCGGGCGGAGGAAGACGGCGTTAGCATTTTCGGCCTTACCCGGGGGCGCGACACTCGCTTTCACCACACAGAAAAGCTTGACAAAGGTGAAATTTATATAGCCGAGTTCACTGAAATGACGTCGGCTATGAAAATTAAAGGCAAGGTGACGGTATTCTGCCGTCACGGCGTTGTAAAATCCAGCGAATAGGCTTTGCGCAAAAAGCTAACGGAGGTGTTAATGGTTTGTGGATTGTTGTGTATATTACGCAAAACAAAGAAACGGCTATGACCATTAAAAAGCTTTTGCGTGACGCTGGGCTTTTGGTAAAAATGCGGTCTATTGGGCTGAGATCCGATGAACAGTATGGCTGTTATGAAATTTTACTCCCTGAGTCTGAGGTAGAGGAAGGCCACAGCGTTATCATTGAAAGCATGGTTTAATTTAGCAAAGAATTTGGTTAGGATGTGAATAATATGAAAAAAATTGGTGTTTTAACAAGCGGCGGCGACGCACCGGGAATGAATGCGGCAATTCGTGCGGTTGTGCGCGCCGGCATTAACCAAGGACTTGAAGTGCTTGGAATTAAAAAAGGATATGTTGGCCTGTTAGAAGGGCTTTATGACGAAATGACGGCCCGGTCGGTTTCAGACATTCTCCATCGGGGCGGCACAATTTTGCAGTCGGCCCGCTGCAAGGAATTTAAAACGCAGGAAGGCGTTCAAAAAGCCGTGGAAACCGCAAAAGAAATTGGGCTTGACGGTTTAGTTGTTATCGGCGGCGACGGTTCTTTCAGGGGCGCACGGGATTTAAGCCTTGCCGGCCTGCCAACTGTTGGAATTCCGGGCACAATAGACAACGACATTGGCTGTTCCGATTACACCATCGGGTTTGACACGGCGCTTAATACCGTTCAGGAAGCAATTGACAAAATCCGCGACACATGCAGAAGCCACGACCGTTGTTCGGTCGTTGAGGTTATGGGTCGTGATGCAGGGTATATTGCCGCTTATGTGGGCCTGTCTTGCGGGGCCGAGGCCGTAATTGTTCCGGAAAAACATTTTGACTTTAAAAAAGATGTTTTGCAGAGCATTGCAGAAGGTGTGAAACGCGGTAAAGAACAGCATTTGATTATTGTGGCCGAGGGCGTGACGAAAGACAACATCAGCGCAATTGATATGGCGAAACGGATTGAAGAAGAAACAGGCGTTGAAACAAGGGCAACCATTTTGGGGCATATCCAGCGCGGCGGAAATCCGTCTGTGAAAGACAGAGTAGTGGCCAGCAAAATGGGCTATTTCGCCGTAGAGCTGATTAAAGAGGGCATCGGCAACCGTATTGTGGCAACAAAAGGCGATGATATTGTTGACTACGATATTTTAGAGGGCCTGAACATGTCGAAAAAGTTAGACGCGGAATTGCTGAAAATTTCAGAAATTCTTTCTATGTAATGAAAATAAAATTTAATATTTATGAGGGATTGATGTGTGTTGAATCATCAGTCCCTCATAAACATTCAAGGAGAATTAAAAAAACGTGCAAACTACAGAAAATGAGCTGATGGGTACGGAAAAACTGTCGAAGTTAATGCTGAAAATGGCAATTCCGTCAATCCTGGCTCAAATTATTAATATTTTATACAATATCGTAGACCGAATTTATATTGGAAGAATTCCCGATGTTGGAATTAACGCGCTGACAGGCGTTGGCGTTACTTTTCCAATTTTAACTTTTATTTCGGCGTTTTCTGCCTTCGTTGGTGCCGGCGGCGCTCCGCTTTCCGCCATTTGGCTTGGCAAAGGCGACCGGGATAAGGCCGAAAAAATTATGGGAAACGGCGTGTTCCTATTAATTGTATTTTCTGTTTTGTGTATGGCGGTGTTTTATATTTTTATGCGCCCGATTTTATATGCATTTGGTGCAAGCGATAGTACATATGGGTATGCCAGCAGCTACCTTTCGATTTATCTGGTGGGTACGCTTTTGGTGCAGCTTGTTCTGGGGCTGAATCCTTACATCATTACTCAGGGCAGATCTACTCACGCAATGGTTTCCATTGTTGTCGGCGCGGTGACAAACATTGTGTTAGACCCCATTTTTATTTTTGTGTTTAAAATGGGCGTTCGCGGCGCCGCGGTTGCCACCGTTATTTCTCAGTTGTTCAGCGCTATTTGGACGGTTTATGTTCTGTGTGACAAAAAGTCTACACTTAAAATCAAACTTAAGTTTTTAAAGCCGGATTTCAAAATCATTGGCCACATCTGTGCGCTTGGGGTTTCGCCTTTTATTATGCGGTCTACAGAAAGCCTGGTGGGAATTGTGCTAAACCGCGGTCTTCAGCTTTACGGTGGAGACCTGCATGTGGCCACTGTTACGGTTATGCAGAGCATTATGCAACTGATTTTCGCCCCCATTTCCGGCTTTACACAGGGAGTTCAGCCGATTATCAGCTACAATTATGGCGCCGGCAAGTTCCATAGGGTGAAACGGACTTATCGCAGCATGATTGGAATTTGTTTTGTTTTTTCATTGGTAGCCACATTGTTAACAATTTTTCTGCCCAGGTTCTTTGCGTCCATGTTCACCACGGATATAACGCTGATTGAGCTGGTGGGCAGACAAATGCCGGTCTTCATGTTTGGTATGCTGTTCTTCGGACTGCAAATGGGTATTCAGCCAACCTTTTTGGGACTGGGCGAAGCAAAGCTTTCGCTGTTTATTGCACTTTTAAGAAAGGTGCTTCTGCTGGTTCCCCTGGCAATTATCCTGCCGAAATTTTTCGGCGTTTGGGGTATTTATTATGCAGAGCCTATATCAGACATTCTATCAGCAACAATCGCAACGCTATTGTTTATTTTTAATATCAGGCGGATTTTAACAACAGAAAATTTAGAAAAAATTAAATAAAAGGAGAGAAAATCATGCAGGTTGAAACATTTCAGCTATGGAAAAATACACCAGGGATGTGCGAAGAGGTGCCAACGATTACGGCGTATATTCCTGAACGGGGAAAAAAGCAGGGCGCAGTGGTAATTTTGCCCGGCGGCGGCTACTGTCACAGAGCGCCCCATGAGGGAATGGGATATGCAGAGTTTTTGGCGGTTCACGGATATAGCTCTTTTGTGGTGGAATATCGTGTTTCGCCCCACGAATTCCCTCTGCCGCTTTTAGACGCGCGCCGGGGCATTCGGTATGTCCGGCACTATGCGGAAAAGTTTGGAATTGATAAAAACAAGGTTGCCATTATGGGGTCTTCTGCCGGCGGCCATTTGGCGGCGCTGACGTCTACCTATTTTGATACAATTGATTATGAGGGAAAAGACGAAATTGACAAAGAGGATTTTCTTCCAAATGCGCAGATTTTGTGCTATCCGGTAATTGACCTGCATACTCCCATTGCGCACGAGGGAAGCGGCATGTGTCTATTAGGGGCAAGATATGATTCCGACTTTGAAAAGTTTATTCCACGGCTTCTGGCTTCTGAAAAAACGCCCCAGGCGTTTATCTGGCACACCTTTGAAGACGACGCTGTAGACGTGCGCAACAGCTTAGGCTATGCTGCCGCACTGCGGGAAAAGGGCGTTCCAACGGAACTGCACGTGTTCCCCAACGGCGGTCATGGCAAGGGACGGTCTGAAGCAGATGACAAGATTTCAAGGCATATTTACCAATGGAACGGCCTTTTGTTAAAATGGCTGGAATACATAGAGTTTTAAGAAACCCGTCCGGCAGAAAATGCCGGACGGGTTTCTTATTATTCTGGTGCCTTAAAAGCAGCCTGCGGTATTGTTTTATCTGACGGTTTTAGCACCTTCTTTTTAATGTAAAGGTAGCAGAAAAAGTGCACCAGTGATGTAAAGGTCCAGGACAATACATAGGAAAGATACAAACAGTCCAGTGTGTGAACATATTGAAACGCTGTAAAAATCCAAACGATACGAACACCGCATACGCCGAAAATAGACACTACCATGGGCATGACAGTGGAGCCTGTTCCGCGGATTACGCCGGTAAACACCTCCATAATTCCGCAGGTCACATATAGCAAACAAATGTATTTCAGACGAATCATGCCGAAATAAATGGCGTTTAAGTTGTCCGGGCTGTAAATTTTTAAAAGAGGAGTGCCAAACACATATAAAAGCGGCCCCAAAACCAGACCTACAGCTCCTGTAAACAAAAGACATATTTTTAATGTGGAATTCACGCGCCGGAATTGTTTGGCGCCGAAATTTTGCCCGGAAAAGGTTGTGGCGGCCTGCCCGAAAGCATTCATAATGGAATATAAAAATCCTTCAATGTTTGCGGCGGCTGCGTTGCCGGCCACCGTGTCGGAGCCAAACGAGTTGATAGACGACTGGATTATGACGTTTGAAAAGGAAAAGATGGAACTTTGAATGGCAACGGGCAGTCCAATTTTCACCATTTTCAGTAATGTAGCTCCGTGAATTTTCAATTCCTTTAGATAAAGACGGCAGATCCCGTCCGTCTTTATAAGGGAAAGCACAACAAAAATGGCGGAAATATACTGTGAAACGATTGTGGCAATTGCCACGCCCGCAACGCCCATATCAAATTTAATAACGGTAATCAGATTTAAAACAACGTTTACCAGACCTGAAATGGACAAAAAGAACAACGGTCGCTTTGTGTCACCCACGGTGCGCATAATAACGCTTCCAAATGTATAAATCATAAATGCGGGCATACCCAGAAAGTATATTTTCATGTAGAGGGTCGCCTTGTCAATCACATCGTCTGGAGAACCCATAGCGTGAAGCAGCGCCCTGCAAGAAAAAAAGCCAAAAATGCTTACCATAATGCCGCTGACAAGGCTGGTTAGCATGGCAGTGTGCACAGCGTCGTGGGCTTTGTCATAGTCGTTTGCGCCAACGTTTTGTGCTAGAAGAACGCCGGTTCCCACCGAAAGGCCAATAAACGCATTTACAATTAAATTAATTAAAGACGATGTTGAACCTACTGCGGCAAGTGCGGTGCTTCCCACATACCGTCCCACAACGATAATGTCAACAGCGTTATATAAAAGCTGCAATAAACTTGTTAAAATTACAGGAATTGAGAACTTGACAATTTTGGGGAACAAAGAACCCGAGCACATGTCAATTTCATATTTTCCAGCCAAACTTTACACCTTCTTAATATTCATTCATGGCTTAGTATACCACCACAAATTTTTTGTGTCAATAACAGAAAATACGGTTTGGTAAAATAGAACAAATTTACATGCTTTTCCGAATTTAATTTATTGTTTTGTCCCATGCAAAAAAATTGAAAAAAAGTGCCAAACATGATATAATAAATAAAAAGGAAAAGAAAACCATTTCTTTACAAGACAGGAGTGCAGTACAAATGACAAATATTTTAATTGTTGGCTTGGGACTTATTGGCGGTTCGTTTGCTAAGGCACTGTCGGGTTTTCCAAATGCAACAGTTTATGGCTTAGATATCAACGACAATGTAATTGCGCAGGCAGAAGCAGATGGCGCCATTGCAAAAGGTGTGTGCGAAGCAGACGCGATTTTACCGAAAATGGATATTGTCATTTTGTGCGTTACACCAAAAGCTGCAGTGGACTTTATTAATACGAAGACGTTTCAAAAAGGCGCCCTTGTCACGGACGTGTGCGGCGTTAAGGGAATGATGTTTGCAGAAGTCAAAAACGACGACATTGATTATATTGGCGGGCACCCCATGGCAGGCAGGGAATGTGATGGTTATGAAAATTCCACAGGCGACTTGTTTCGCGGGGCAAACTATATTATGGTGACAAAAGAATCCAACTCTGTGGAGCATATTCAAATTCTACAAGATATTATAAAATATATTGGCTGCACAAAAATAACGAGAACTACATCAAAAGAACACGACGTGATGATTGCCTATACAAGCCAGCTGATGCATGTGGTGGCTGCCACCCTATGCGACAATGAAATTTTAGACCGGGCAGAGGGCTTCAGCGCAGGAAGCCTTAGGGACTGCACGCGAGTAGCAAAGCTAAATCCTAAAATGTGGGCCGAACTTTTCGTTGAAAACAGGGAAGCGCTGTCTGAGCAGATTGACATTTTCACAGCCAGCTTAAAAAAAATTGAGATGATGATTAAAAATTCAGACGTTTCTGGAATTGAGGACTTTTTAACCGTGACCTGTGAACGCAAAAAACGGTATCTGGCAGAAAAAGAAAAACGGTGATTGCGGAGGGATCTTATATGAAACAATATGATTTGGTTGTAATCGGCGGCGGTTTTGCCGGCACGGCGGTTCCCATTGCAAAAAAAGATTGTGTGCAGCTAACTGCGGTAAATATAGATAAACTGAGAAAAACACTGAAACAAAACGGTGCTTTTTGCGGCTGAGAAAGGGGTGACAAATGTGGGTGACAAAAAAATATTAAAGCTTGTCATTGCGGCAATGTTTGCATCCTTAGTTTGTGTAGCGACGATGGTAATTAAAATCCCTACGCCGACGAACGGATATGTGAATTTGGGCGATTGCATTGTTCTTCTCTCCGGCTGGCTGTTAGGGCCTGTTTACGGAGTTGCAGCCGCTGCAATTGGCTCTATGCTTGCAGATTTGTTTGCAGGATATCCTGTATATGCCGCGGCAACCTTTGTAATTAAAGGCGCGGTGGCGCTGATTGCATGGCTGATTTTTGGCAGAAAGAGCAGAGGTGCTGTTTTAGCCGTTGTTTCTGCTGTTTGCGCGGAAGCTTTTATGGCGTTTGCTTATTTTGTGTTTGAGTGGCTGTTAATGGGCCAGGGAATATCCGCTGCTGCAGGCATTCCTGCGAACCTGGTTCAGGGTTTAATTGGTGCAGTTTTAGCACTTATACTTTTAAAGCTTTTTACAGGCAGCAAGGCGCTTTCAGAGTTCTTTGAAACTTTTAAAAAGAAAAATTAATGCGGACAACTTACCGAATTATTCGTTCTTACATAGTATGTAGCATAACGAATAAAGGAGGTAAGAGTTATGGGATGCAATGGTGGCTTCTTAGGCGGCTTCGGCGATAACAACTGCATTTGGATCATTCTTATAATTATCCTCATTTGCTGCTGCTGTAACGACTAGTTATTAGAAAAGGGGGCGCCGTCTTGCAGGCTTTGCCTGTGGGGCGGCGCCTTATTTGCGTTTTATTTAGACAAATTAATCAAAAAATGTCCGGCGGCATACTTGAAAAACAAAATACCGTGTGATACACTCAACCCAAGAGGTGAAAAGAATATGCAAAACTGCGGCATAATGTTAAATGAAGATCCCAATCATTTTTATGTTTCACGGATGAACGTGGCCGACGAAATTGATGAGGCCTATTTAAGAAGTTTTATTGACCAGTATCAAGACACAGACGTAACAGACTTTTTAATCTGCGCAAACGGCCCTTTGTCTTCCTTCCCGTCAGAGGTGCTCATGTCTTTCAGTGATAAATATTTTGTGCGGGAGGAGCTGGGCCAACCGGTAGATTATACGGGTACCTTTGTAAAAACCGCATATAAAATTTGGAATGAAAAGGGACTTGACCTTTTTTCCATTTGGATTGACCAATGCAACCGAAACGGAATTCATCCGTGGATATCGTTTCGAATGAATGATGCACATTGCCATTATGACATTCCAAATGTGCTAATCAGTCAAAATTATTACGATCACTTTAAAGATTTTTCCCGCGTGCGCCACCGCCGGCAGTTTCAATATTATGACCGATGCCGGGATTTCGCAATTCTTGAGGTGCGCAAGGAGTGGATTGCCTATATCACCGAAACACTGGAACGTTATAGCCCCTATGGAATTGAGCTGGACTTTCAAAGAGAGTTCGACTGCTTTCAAATAGGCCATGAGTGGGCGGGCATAGAGATTATGACGTTGTTTTTAAAAGAGGTGAAAGAAACCGTTATAAACGCAGAAAAGCGGATTGGCCGTCCAATTAAAATTGCCGTCCGCTGCCATGCGGACCCTGTTTATTGCATGGAATTAGGATTTGATATTTTAAAATGGGCTGAGCTGCAATATATTGACATGGTTATACCGTCGCCGCGGTTTCGCACAACAGACAATGATATGCCCATCCGGCTGTGGAAACAAATGTTACATCCATATCATGTGGAGCTTGCAGGTGCAATGGAAATATTGGTCAATCAAACCCCTGTGGGCGACACTTATGAGGTTCAGGCCAACACCGTCAGCACAGCGTTGGGAACGGCGGCAAACATAGTGTCCCAGGGCGCGGATAAGCTTTATCTGTTTAATTATATGGATACGGCAGACCATATGATTTTGGACAAGTCAAATATCGACAGTTCTGCCGATGAATTGATTACTGGAGAGACATTATATATTAATTCCAGCAGTGCGTATTGCCGTTTGCTGACAACTGCCGGGTCTTTAGAAAAAATTAACAAAGCATTTAGACGGCATATTGTTACCTATCAGGACAAAAATCCTTTGTGGCGGGATGCGAGAGCCCAACTTCCATGCGAGGTTCAATCGGCAGAAGAGCCGAAATTTATTAAAATTGCTACCGGATTCATTCCGCAAACCTGCAGCACAGTTTTAAAACTGGGGATTACAGGGAACGTGAATCCAAAATCGGATTTGGAATTATACATCAACAGCAGCGAAGTGCGGTTCTTGAAAGAGGTTTCCCTAGAACCGCCAATATTAACGAAAAGTCCTGTATACTCCTTTGAAATTCCGCACACCGCCATCCAGCAGGTTTTTCAGGTGCTCGAAATCTTTACCAAAGGAAAAACGATTACTATCGATTATGTTGAAATAGCGGTAATACCAAAATAAGTTTGGGAGGTGCGAGTTACATGAATAAATATTCTGCCGAATACTTTGCAAAATCATTTTATGATGAACATAATTTTCCATTGGCATATCAAAAAGGCATGAGTTGTGAAGAACGGGAAAATTGGAAACAGGCGCTAACAGATAAAATACGAGAACTGATGGCGTTCCCGAAAACGATGTATGAAGAGCCAAAAGTTCATTTGTTGCTGTCAAAAAAACAAGAAAACTATCGCATAGAAAAGTATGAAATGAGCCCAGAGCCAAATTTGTGGATTACGTTCTTTTTAATGGTGCCAGATTTTGCGTCAGAGAAGCATCAAACGCCCGGTGTTTTATGCCTTCCGGGCACAGGATGGACAAAGGAGGCGCTTTGCGGTGAAGATTTCTGCGATTTGGACTATGATCCCCCGCAGCCAATAACTGGCAACGGTCACAGATATTATTATGCTAACACACAGGCGTTACACTACGTCAAAAATGGCATGACCGCAATTGCCTGTGAAGATATTGGCGTTGGAGAGCATGCAGGGGAAAGCCTCGATGTAAATGACATTGAGAAGCTTTTAATTGGGCAGGGGAGAAGTATAATGGGCGTAACCGTTGAGATCCGCCTTGCTCTGCTGAAGTGGCTGAAAAAACTTCCCTTCGTGGACCGCAGCCGTATTGCTATCAGCGGTCATTCGCTGGGAGTGGATTCTGCCATGCATATTGTTTTGCTGGACACCGATGTCAAAGCTTTTGTGTATAATGATTTTATTTGTGATACGCAGCAAAGAATTTCCACTATCTGTCCACCGGAACACTTTTACCCAATTTGCTGGCACATGTATCCCGGAATTTACCGTTGGTATTCTTATCCAGACCTTTTGGCAGCTTATGCGCCGCGGAAACTGTTTATCACCGAGGGAGGAATGACGGAGCATCTTGAACGGTTGGCTGAAGTTTATGCAGAATATGGGGCGCTAGAAAACTTCCGTTACGATTATTATCGCGAATACAGCGCCCCGGAAAATCGAAAATATGACCACAAACCGCTTCCCAAAGGGTTGACGCATGCTGAATATTTCGAATTTGCCAACGTAAATCCGGAAAAGCATTTCTTCAAGTTTGAGGCGGCAATTCCCTGGCTAAAGGATGCATTAAAATAACAAAATAGAGCGGCCATAACAGGCCGCTCTATTTATTTGTTCCAACATTAATATATTCAATTCCTGATTCTACAAATTTATCCACATATTCATCACTGAGGTTAGAATCCGTAATAAAATAGTCAATTCCGTCTAACGGGGCCAGTTTGTAAAACCCGACTTTGCCGATTTTTGTGGAATCGCATAAATAATATTTTTCATTGGCATTAGCCAGCATTTGCTGTTTGATGAAACACTCCTGCTCGTTGCTTTCCAAAATTCCTGCATTAGGCGTAATCCCCTTGCTGGAAAAGAAAACCTTGCCGGCAAAAAAGTTGTTTTTAATGGTGTTTTCCGCCAAAGAACCAACAAAAGATTGGTTGCTGCTGACCAAACCGCCAACAGTGATCAATTTTACCGACTCAACGCCGGAAAGCTCATTAATAATCCGTAAGGAATTGGTAATCACCGTGATGTTTCTTATTTTTTTTATTTCTTTTGCCATGTAAAATGTGGTAGTGGAGGAGTCTAAAAAAATGGTGTCGCCGGGCAGCAGATGCTCTGCGGCCTCTTTTGCCAGCCGTTCCTTTGCAGCGGAGTTGGTTTGTTTCCGTTTCTCAAGCGAAAGTTCATACGAACTGTCAGTTATGGGAACAGCGCCGCCGTGCGTACGAACCAGAACCTCCTGCTTCTCAAGCTTTTCCAAGTCCCGCCGAACGGTTTCCTCCGTAACGCCCAGTTCTGCGCTGAGCTTGCTCACCCAAACAGCACCGTTAGCATTTAAATTTTCCAATATTCGTTTTTGGCGTTCTAAAGCAAACATAGGTTCTCCTTAAAAACTACTGTTTTTTTAAAATCTTAACCTTATCGCCGTTTCTAAGCATAGTGGAATTTGCATCGTCTGTGTCGATATGCATTTCGCAGCGAAAATCGTCGCGCACACGAACCTGAACATCATAAAACCTTGTGGGTTTAATACCCTCAACAAAAACATCAACATATTCGTTGTCCGAAATATTGTTTGCCGCGGCATATTCAGGGTCTAAGTGAATGTGACGGTTGGCAATGATAACCCCCTCTTTTAAATACACCGTTCCGCAGGGACCGACCAGAACGAGGCGTTCTGAGCCTTCAATGTTTCCCGAGGGGCGCACCGGGGGACTTACTTTTAATATGAACGTGTCAGTTTTCGAAATTTCCACCTGGGTGTTCTTTCTCACAGGCCCCAAAACGCGAACCTTTTCAATGGATTTTAAAGACGGGCCAACCAGCGTTACAAACTGGTCTGATGCAAATTCGCGGCCCATAAGGGTTTTCTTTTTGGTAAGCTCAAACCCCTCGCCAAACAGAATATCCAAATCCTTTCTAGACAAATGGACATGACGCTGCGACACGCCGATTGTTACGGAGTCTCTATTCTTTTCAAAATCAACAAGCGCATTTTTCACCGCTTCTTCAATTGTTTTCATATCTATCATAACAATACACTCGCTTTACGTTAATTTAGTTTTCCGTGTCAAAAAACTTGATTACTTCGTCGTGGGGGCGGGGAATAACCGCTTTTCCATAAATCTTGCCAAGCTTAGAGGCGTGCGTTTCGCCTGCCTCAATGGCAGCTTTCACCGAGGACACGCTGCCGCAAATTACAAAGGTACAAAGTCTTCCGCCCAGTCGTTTTTCTGTATGGATTAGCCGAACGTCTGCTGACTTTAGCATTGCGTCTAAGCCTTCAATGGAGGCAACTAAGCCCTGAACCTCCAAAAGGCCAATGTTAGCGGCTATACCGGGTTCTATTTCTGTGCCCAAAAAGCTTTTAGGAAGCTTTTTGTTAAATTTGTCTTTATTAATATCCATTAAATATGCCATTTTTTCCACGTCTGTGCCCGGATTGGCAATCACGTGGGAAACAATGAATTTACCCTGAGATTTTGCATATTTCACACCGGCCTCAACTGCAGCCTTAACGGCAGACACATTGCCCTCCATTTTTACCACCATCACCAGCGGGGCGGGAACGTCGGGGCTAAGCGGCCTGTTTCTGTCAAACGCAATAATTTTTACATCGGCAGCCTTTGCAGCAACATCTGCAACGCAAACCGCTGTGGTAAAGCTATATACTTCAACTAATCCTAATGCGTTCATAACATACATCCTTTATCGAAATTTTAAATAATATGAAGCCCGTCAACCATAACGCATCTTCTTGCACGTGTAAAAGAATGGGCAGCGGTTAATCCCTCGCCTGTGGGGCCTGCAATTGTAAAGGTTGTATAGCCTTCGCCGCCTGCGCCGATTCCCGCATAAGAAGGTGCATTCTTCACAAAGATGGTAGTTTCAACAGCTTTTGCAAAGGCTGTTAAATGGTCAATATTTTTTGAATGAATGTGTGCAGAGTGGCGGTTACCGTGCTCAGCATTCACAGCCATTTTAATTGCTTCTTCAATACTGTTCACGCGGACAATTGCCAAAATGGGCATCATCATCTCCACCTGAACAAAGGGGTGCATTTCGTCTGTTTCACAAATAATGAGTTTCGCGTCGGAGTCAATGCCCAGTTCCTTTAAGAACAAGCTGGCATCTTTGCCCACCCATTTTTTATTAATTCCAAATTTGCCGTCTTTTTCAATTAAGGCAATTTTCTTTAAACGTTCAACCTGGTCGCCGTCAATCATGTATGCGCCGTTTTTTATCATGCTGTCAATCAGCTCATCGGCAATGTTGCTGAATGCAAAGCACTCTTTTTCCGCAATGCAAGGCAGGTTGTTATCAAAACTTGCGCCAAGAACAATGTCGCGGCCGGCCTTTGCAACGTCGGCGGTGTCGTCTACAATGACAGGCGGGTTGCCTGCGCCTGCGCCGATTGCTTTTTTGCCGGAGGAGAGAAGCGTTCTAACCACGCCCGGTCCGCCGGTTGCAACCAACATTCTGACAATGGGCGAAGCCATCATTTCTTTAGAAGTATCCATTGTCGGTTTCGCAACAGAAACCACCAAATTTTCAGGGCCGCCGGCTTCCACAATTGCACGGTTTACCAAATCTACCGCATAGTTTGCTGTTCTGCAGGCGTTGGGGTGTGGATTAAACACAACGCCGTTTCCGCCCGCAATCATTCCAATAGAATTACAAATAACCGTTTCGCTGGGATTGGTAGACGGCGTGATGCTGCCGATAACGCCGAATGGCGCCATTTCAACTAAGGTTAAGCCATCGTCGCCGGTTAAAGCGGTGGGTTTTAAATCCTCCGTGCCGGGGGTTTTGTTGGCAACGAGCTGATGCTTAATAATTTTGTCGCTAACACGGCCCATTCCTGTTTCTTCAACGCCCAATTTTGCTAACGTTTCTGCTTCCTCCAAGGTGAGCTTGCGGATGTTGGCAATCATTTTTTCGCGCTGTGCAATGGAATAGCTGCGGTAGAACTGATAAGCTTTGTTAACCGCCTCAAGCGCGTCTGTCATGCTGTCGAAAACACCCTTTAACCGCTGCTGGGGTGCTGCATTTTCTAGGTTTTTCACAACATTTTGAACAATTTGGTTGATATAGTTTTCGTTTAATTCCATATTCTAACCCTCCGGTCTTATTTTGTATCTCGTCCGCAAAGCGGAAATTTTTACGTTGTAAATTATAGAAGTGTTTGCCATAACTTTTCGTCAGGCCGCGCAATGATAGAACTGTCTAAGAAAAAGCCGTTATCGGTTATCTGCGCTTTTGTCTTTTCAATTGCAGCGGTAACAGATGCAACGCTTCCCGTAATTAGCATATAGGATTTACCGCACATGCCCTTTGCAATTCTCAGTTCAATCAATTCCACCTCAGCAGTTTTTGCCGCCACATCGGCTGCAACAATAATGGAAGCGGCGGAATAGGTTTCTAAAACGCCCAGCGCCTCCACAGTTTCTATGTGTGTTGCACCATAAATGGCCGAAAAAATAGATTCGTGGGGATTGCCCAGAACAAAACTGTCAATCAGTTTTTCGTCAAACTTGGTTTTCGAGGCGTCAACCGCGGCGCGGACGGCGCTCAGTTCACCTGAAATGATGATGATATATTTACCGGGACAAACCGTTTGTGCTTCCAAAATATCCACATCAGCGGTTTTCACCATGGTATCTGCGGCCAGAATGCCGGTTGAAACTGTAACATATTCCACCATGCCGATTGCTTTACTCATAAAGTGGTCTTCCTTCCAAAATTTTATTTATTACACTGAATCAAAATAAAGTGATCGTTCGCATCAATCACCGTGCCGCTGACGGGGGAGTGTAACGAAAGCCCCAAAACTTTTGGCTCAGCCTGGGCGATTACGTCGCCTTTGCTGATCGTTTGTCCGGCAGAAACCACCGGGGGATTGGGCGCACCAATATTTTGCTTTAAAGAAATTCTCAGTTTATCTAAGTGAAGCTCTGTTTCATCCAAACGCGCTGGTTTGTTATATTTCGTAAGTCCCAGCCGGGCAATTAATCGGGGAATGGGAACCAGCTTCATGCTTCTGTTTGGATCAACTGTTTTCACAGGAATATCCACGGGGATTTTCACACCATTTGCTTTAAGCCCGGCTTTATATTCAGAAATAAGCGTTCTGGGAGCTAACCCCTGAGGACAGGAATATAGCTCGCAAAGACCGCAGCCGGAGCAAAATAAGGTATTGATAAACGGCCCTAAGTCCTTCGTGTCGCCGCTGGTTGCGCTCCGCATAAATGCGTGAGGCTCAATGGGGTGGCCCAGCAAATTGCGGGAACAGGTGGTTGTGCAGGCGCGGCACTGACAGCAGGTGCCCATGGCGCGCTTTAAGCTGATGGATATTCTGGTCTTTTTCATTTCAACAACGGGGTGGTTTTTGGGAAACACCAAAATGCCGTTTGTTGTTTTCGTTACCGTGTCTAACGGATTCACCAGCGCACCCATCATAGGGCCGCCGGAAATCACGGCATAATCTTCTTCTGTTGCGCCGCCTGCCAAGTCAATCAGCTCCGAAAAGGTCATTCCCAAAGGGGCTTTCACTGTAATCGGATTTTGAACAGCGCCGGAAATGGTAACATATTTATGTGTAACAGGTTTTCCCTCGAACACGGCGCGGTAAATGTTTAAAGCAGTTTCCACATTAAACACCGTAACGCCGACAGAAATTGGAATACTTCCCGGAGGGACCACCCTGCCTGTGGTTTCATAAATGGTAATAACCTCGTCTCCAGCAGGGTAAACTTCTGGGAGATAAGAGAGTTTTATATTATTAAATTTATCTAAAACAGCGTTCACTGCATTGATTGCATCGTTATAATTTTTTTTCAGGGCAATAATCACATGCTCTGCGTTGGTCGCCTCAGAAATTACATGAAGTGCCGAAAGAATTTCAAAAGCGAATTTTGCCAGAACCTGCTGATGCAGTTTTAAAAGCGGTTCACATTCGGCACAGTTTAAAATAATGGTATCGGCCTTATCGCTGAGCTTTGCGTAAGCGGGGAAACCCGCACCGCCTGCACCGGCAACGCCGGCGTTTTGAAGTATTTTTTTTAACTCTTCAAGTGACATCAACATCACAACTCCAATTCAGAACCGTTATCTACAATACCTACAATTGCGGCGTCAACAGGGGAGTTATCAAGATTGCAGCCAATTCGCGCGGCGCTGCCCTGTGCTACCATTACGACTTCGCCAATTCCGGCGCCAACGTTGTCCACTGCAATAATTTTGGATTTGCCGTTGTTCATCTTTTCAAAAATTTCAACAATCATCAGCTTGCAGCCTACAAGCTTTTCGTTTTTGCGTGTAGCGACAATGCTTCCGGTCACTTTTCCGATAATCATAATTCACCATTCCTCACATCTATTTTGGAACATCAGCGTAAATTTCTCCCGTGCCGGATTTTTATAAAATCCGGCACGAAAGGAATTCTAAATGGAAAAGATTTGTTATTTAATAGCCGGTAAAATCTTTTCAACGTCGCCGTGGGGTCTCGGAATTACGTGGGTAGCTACGAGTTCGCCAAGTTTAGCAGCATTGTTAGAGCCTGCTTCAACAGCGGCTTTCACAGCGCCAACATCGCCGCGAACCATAACGCTTACCAATCCGGAACCAATTTTTTCTGTGCCAACCAAAACAACATTCGCTGCTTTGAGCATAGAATCTGCAGCTTCAATTGCTGCAACCAAACCTCTTGTTTCCACCATTCCTAATGCTTCCTGTGCCATTGTAAAGTCTCCCTTCATATTTTCATTCATAGTTTTATTTGAATTTTCATTTACTGACTTTTTTGTCTTTTTTTCTGCTGCGTTTTTGGTTTCTTTCGGAGCAGCAGCATTTTTTTCCTTTTCAGCCATGATGCTTCACCCAGCTTTCAATTAGAATGACGGTAAAATCTTTTCAACGTCGGCATGGGGTCTGGGAATTACGTGAACCGCAACCAGCTCTCCAAGCTTTGACGCGCATTCAGCACCGGCTTCTGTTGCAGCTTTCACAGCGCCAACGTCGCCGCGAACCATAACGCTTACCAATCCGGAACCAATTTTTTCTGTGCCGATGAGTGTAACCTCAGCTGCTTTTACCATTGCATCTGCAGCTTCAACTGCTGCTGTAAGTCCTCTTGTTTCAATCATTCCTAATGCTTCTTTTGCCATGATTTTTATATCCTCCTAAATTCCTTATTCGTTTATAATTGCGATTTTCAAACCTTCCATTTTCAGGTTTGTTTGGTGTGCTTCGTTAATTTGCGAAAGCGGGAACCGGTGCGTAATCAGCTTTTCAATTGGTAAGCCGATGCCCTTTGCACGTTTTAAAAAGTCAAACGTTGTTGCGTAGTCGCGCAGTGTGTAAACCCAAGAACCAACTGTGGTGATTTCCTTTGCACAGATGTCGAAATGGGGGTTAATCGTAGCGTCGCCGCCGTTTATAAAGAAGCCCAGCTCGCAAAGACCGCCGCCGTTTCTAATAAATTTATAGATATTTGCATGGGCAATAGGGGAGCCTGTGCACTGGAACGCAAAGTCAGCCAGATAGCCGCCGAATGCGTCGGACACAGCGTTTGTTAATTCTTCAATGCCCTTGTGATTTTTAAAGTTGACAGACTTTGTTGCGCCCATTTCCTTTGCAAATGCAAGGCGTTTATCCTCGCCGTCTACAGCCACAATGTTTTCAACACCCAATGTGCGGAGCACCGCGATGCACAACAGACCAATCGGACCGCAGCCCTGAACAACCACGCGGCTGTTAAACCTTAAAATGCCAACGGATTTTGCACGCTCAACAGCGTGAATTAAAACGGCGCTGGGCTCAATTAGAATTCTAAGGTCTAAATCCAAATCACTCACGTTAAACACGGTAGAACCGCCGCGAATTATCAGGTAATCGGCAAACCAGCCGTTTAAGTGAATATCATCATCCGGAAGAAGACCATAAACGTCTGCACCGCCAACGTTCTGCTTGTTCAAGTCGAACATGGTAATGTCCGGATTGTCTTTAAATATCATACAGGTAACAACTTTATCGCCGACAGCCAGGGGTTTTCCCGCACTGTCTTTTTTCACGTTCTTACCCATTTTTACAATTTCACCGGTTCCTTCATGTCCCAAAACCACAGGAATGAGACCAAAGGGGTCTCTTTTAAATTCGTGTGCGTCTGTTCCACAGATGCCGCAGCCTTCCACCTTGACTAAAATATCGTCATCTCCGATTTCAGGGATGGGATATTCTTTAATGTCATAGTGCTCTAAGCCTGTCAGCATTGCAACCTTTGCGGTTTTTGGAATGCTGACGCTGCCTGCGGAATGCCCAGCTTCTGTCTTCATGTTAGAAAGAACCTGTTTTACGATTGCTTCTATGTCATTTGAATTCATAGCCATAACGTAAACTCCTATTCCATGTTATTGATTAAACCTTCAAAAATACTTCCGCCATATTCGGCCAAGAAGGTATCCTGCTCCTCGCTGCCGCCGCTAACGCCCAAACCGCCAATGATTTTACCGTTTGCAATCAGCGGCACGCCGCCGCCGAAAATTACGATTTGACCATTGTTGGTAAACTGTATGCCATAAAGCGAACCGCCCGGCTGGCTAAGTTTTTTCAGCTCTGTTGTGGACATTTTCAGCGCCACCACGGTGTAGGCCTTTTGAAAAGCAACGTCGTAACTGGCAATGTATGAATCGTCCATACATTCTACCAAAACCGGCCGCGCGCCGCTGTTCGAAACGGCCACCACGGCATTTACACCGATTTCTTTTGCTTTTGCTTCAACCTTTTCGGCAAGCTTTTTTGCGAGGGATAACGTCATACTTTTGCCGCTTTCGTTGAAAGAGATTTCTTTAACAACCGCTTCAACGATTTGCGACACTTCACGGTCGTGCATAAAACTGACCTCCGTTATTATTTGCCCAGTTGCTCCATAACCTTCTTTGTAAT
This sequence comes from Congzhengia minquanensis, assembly GCF_014384785.1. Taxonomy (NCBI): domain Bacteria; kingdom Bacillati; phylum Bacillota; class Clostridia; order Eubacteriales; family Oscillospiraceae; genus Congzhengia; species Congzhengia minquanensis. The sequence goes on along the minus strand of NZ_JACRSU010000002.1, from coordinate 107,543 downwards.
TTCGGCAATCAAATCGCCTTCTTCATTGGAAGAAGAAACCGTGCCGCATTTGCCGCAGCTGTGACAGCTTGCCTTGCCTGCTTTCGCGTTGGGGCAGAGGTCTGCCGGGTGCTTGCCTTTTAAACCAAACTGTCTGCGGATTTCATAAAGACGCTCAACCTGAGAATTGCTCAGTTCTTTCGGGCCGCCCAACTGTCTGGAAAGGAAGAGAAGCTGTGCATAAAATTCCAACGATTCCATTTTGTGATAAGCGTTTAAAAGAGAGTCGGAATATGCCAGAGCGCCGTGGTTTTCAAGAAGAACAGCGTCATAGTACTGAAGATATTTAGAAACTGCGTCCGGGATTTCTTCGGTAGAAGGCGTGCCGTACTCAGCAATGGGAACGCAGCCAAGCGCGATAACCGCTTCGGGCATAATCGGCTGTGTCAGCGGAATGCCGGCAATTGCAAAGCTGGTTGCATAAATCGGGTGCGCGTGAACAACAGACTGCACATCAGGACGTTCTTTATAAACCCGCATGTGCATTTTAATTTCAGAAGAAGGTTTAAACCCTTTGTTTGCTTGAATGACTTCGCCCTTTGCATTAACTTTGCAGATATAGTCAGGCGTCATGAAGCCTTTGCTCACGCCTGTGGGGGTGCACAGAAATTCGTTGTCGTTGAGTTTTACAGAGATATTACCGTCGTTGGCCGCAACCATACCTCTGTCGTAAATTCTTTTGCCGATGTCGCAAATCTGTTTTTTGATTTCGTATTCAGATACCATGTTCATTTCTCCTTTTTTGTTTCTTTTTGGTTTTATTTTAATAACTTTTCTTTACATTATAATCATACCATATGGCATCATAGATGTCAAGTGTTTTTCTGTGGTTTTTTGTGGGTTTATCTGTTTTTATGACAAATAATTTAATAGTTCACAGATTCCTTCGCCGGTGTAGGCGCTTACACAAAACACCTTTTTGCAGCCGCAGAGCCTAAGCCAGCGCTCTGCACGGTGGGAATCTGCGTTTTTGTGGTCTATTTTGGTAACAATTCCGATAACCTCCCTTGTTGACTGTCCTGTAATGTTGGGACTGTAAAGGGAAAACGGCTCCGTGGCGGAAAGCAGCAGGCCAACAATATCCGCTTCATAGGAATAGAGCGCAATGGCGCCCGCCAGCATTTTTGTCTGAATATATTCTCCCGGCGTGTCAATTACCAAATTTTCGTTACAGATGGACTGGGTTTTCTGGTATTCAATTTTTTTTCCCATAAGCGCCTGTGTCAGCGTTGTTTTGCCGCATTCGCTTCTGCCGATTAAAATAATTTTTCTCATGGCGGTTACGTTTTAGAAATGTCGCAGACGGTAAAGCCTAGAACATCTTTGGAGTAATCACAGAGTGCTCTTAAAGCGGATTCTACCTCTGATACCGTTCCGGTGATAATCAGCGTTCCGCTGAACCGGTCTACAAACCCAATTTCAGCACCGGAGGATTTTGTGGCAATGTCGGCAATGATAATTGCCGTTTCTGCCGGGGAGATGGTTACAATGCCGATGGCGGATTTTGAATAGTCCACGCTGGGGTCAAGTCCCAGTTTCTGATATAAAATTTTGTCAGGATTTGCAATGATGTGGGCAATGGTAATTTGCTTTCCCGGAACAATCTCCTGAATAATCCGCATTTTATCTTTTAAGTTTAAAATTTCAGTATCAGACATTTGTCAGCCTCCTATCTGGCACTTTAAGCCTGTGGTTTTGGCTTTTGCAAGCAGCCGCTGCATCTTTTCATCGGCGGGAGGTAGCAGCTCCGGCAGTTCATAAGTGCGCCCCAATCCTTTATATTTGTCCTGTCCCAAACGGTGATAGGGGAGCAGGTGCAACTCGTTTACATTCGGAAGGCTTGCCGCAAATCTGGCAATTTCCAAAATTTCGCTTTCCGTATCGTTAAAAGTAGGAACAACCGGTACGCGGATAATCAGTTGCTTTGCTTTTTCTGCGATTTTCTTTGCATTTTCTAAAATCAGTTCGTTGGGCCGCGATGTAAACTGTTCGTGCTTTTTTGAGTTCATATGCTTAATATCCATAAGGTATAAATCCAAATAGGGAAGATATTGCTCAATTACATCAAACTTTGCAAACCCTGTGGACTCCATTGCCGTGTTAATGCTGTATTCTTTCGAAGCCCTAAGGAGCGCCACAGCAAAATCGGGCTGGCACAAAGACTCGCCGCCGGATAGCGTCAGGCCACCGCCAGACCGCCTGTAATACGGCATGTCACGTTTCACCGTTTCCATAACCTCGCCTACGGTAACGTCCCGTCCAACGGTTTTCAACTTGCCGCCCAGCGACATTTCCTCAACGGCAAAGCTTTGGGATTCGGGATTGCAGCACCATTTGCAGCGGAGGACACAGCCCTTTAGAAACACAATGGTTCTAATTCCGGGACCATCGTGAACTGAAAATCTTTGAATATCAAAGATCCTGCCCTTGGTATCGTAAAGACTCATCCTATCACATCCCTTGTTCCGTTCTTTTAATAATATCGTCCTGCAGTGATTTTGAAAGGGTGGTGAACAGTGCACTGTAGCCGGCCACACGGACAACCAAACCTTTATATTTTTCAGGATTTTTCTGCGCGTCTAAAAGTGTTGCGCGGTCTACCACGTTAAACTGAATGTGGCTTCCCTTTTGGTCAAAATAGGCCCGCACCAGTGCACAAAAGGCCTCTAAGCCAGACTGTCCCTTTAAAGCCGAGGGGTGAAACTTCATATTAAACAGCGTGCCGTTTGACGCAATGAAGTGATCAAGTTTAGAAACAGAGTTGCAGGCAGCGGTTGGGCCGTGGGTATCTTTTCCGGCAGAGGGTGAAACACCGTCGGCAACCGGGGTATTGGCCAAACGTCCGTCCGGCGTTGCTCCTGTTTGCGCACCCAGAGGCACGTTGGCAGAAACGGGGTAGAGCCCGGCCTGGAAAATTCCGCCGCGGGGATTTTTATAGGTTTCTAACGGTCTTGTATAGGTATATGCAACGTCCCGTGCAAATTCGTCTACTTCAGGAATGTCATTGCCGAATTTGGGAACTTCGTCAATCATTTCTTTTATTTTCTTGTATTTTGCACCGTCGCCACTGGCCGATGCGGCTTTCACCGTTTCAATGATTTCCTGAATGGCTCGGTCGTCAACCGTTTTACCGTTTTTGGCAAGCTCTTCAGCGATTTTTACAGTAATTTCCTCCACCTGTTTTTCAGAAGCAGATTCTCCAAAGTTGTGGTCAAGCGCTTCCTTTAACTCTAGAAGGGTAAACTTCTTTTCCTCAAACACAAGCGTTTTAATGGCGTACAGCGAGTCCGCCATATTGGCAATACCAAACCCCTGGGGGCCGGTAAAGTTATAAATTGCACCGCCCTCCTGAACAGATTTTCCACGTGCAATGCAGTCGTCTACCATAGAGGACAAGAATGGAAGCGGGCAGCGTTTTGCGTGGGCCACATCAATAGAGTTGTCTGCGTTTACCAACAGGCTAATCATATCGTTCATCTGTGCTTTATAGGCGCTGTAGAATTCGTCAAAAGTAGTCATTTCGGCAATGCATTTTGTTTTCGGCCCCACCTGCACGCCTTTGTCCATACCGCGGGAGAACACTAGCTCTAACGGGCGGCACATGTTAAAGAACGCCGCGTCGTGCCAGCCATCGGTTTTACCGGCCTTTTGGGGTTCAACACAGCCAATGATGTTGTAGTCTACCGCATCTTCCATGGTCAAGCCGCGGTTAATGAGAGCTGGAATAATCACTTCGTCGTTATAATAAGCCGGCAGGCCAATTCCCGTGCGGGTGAGATCGGCGGCCTTCATCATCAAATCCTGGGGGGTGCCGTTCCAAATACGAATGGAAAGGGACGGCTGGGGAAGCATCACGTGTTTCGACGCTTCAATACACATAAAGGACAAATCGTTGGTGGCGTCAACCCCCGGGGCAGACTGCCCACCCACAATCAGATTTTGGAACAGGCTATATCCCGCAAACCCTTCGGCTGAGGCTGCATCGCGGGCTTTGTTTAAATCGTTCAGCTTCACCCAGATACAATCTATTAATTCCTGGGCAAATTCTGGCGTCAGGGCGCCGCTTTTTAAATCCTTTTCATAATAAGGATACATATACTGGTCGAATCTGCCCGGGGAGATAGAGTGTCCGCTGGATTCCGTCTGCAAAAGCATCTGCACAAACCAAAACGACTGACAGGCTTCATAAAAACTGTTTGCGCCGTTTTCCGGAACGGTTGCGCAGTTGTGTGCAATGAGCAAAAGCTCCAGCTTGCGCGCTTCATCTGTGCATGTTTCAGCCTCTTTTAACGCCAGCCGGGCATACCGTTTTGCATAGGTAATAACCGCCTCGCAGCTTTCAATAACCGCTTCTAAAAACGTGCTTTTTTCTGCATAGTTTTCATCGCCTACATTGCAATGTTCCAATTCGTTTTTTGCACGCTCAATAATCCCGCGGAATCCAACGGCAAGTACCTCGTCATATTTCACTGTGACGTGGCCGATACCGTTATAAAAATAGTTTCCGGGAGTAAACATGTTGTGTTCCATGGCAGTGAGTGTTCTTGGGTTCATTAATGAGGTTGCAAGCTCGCTCGTGGTTTTGCCTTTCCAATATTGGTTGGCAGAGGAAAGCGCCTTCTTTGTGTCCTCTGAAATATAGAACGGGTCTGCTGTTCTTTTTTCAATGGTATCAAATTCTGCCTCCAGCCACTCAAAGGAAAACTCAGGAAAAGTCTGACAGCTTCTGGGCGCTTTTGTGGCGCTGCCCACTACCAGTTCATCTGGCCGGATAACAATGGGGATGTTTTCTAATATATGGCGGAACGCCCGCGACCTTCTTAAAATAATTGGAAGGTTTTCCGTTTGTTTATAAGATTCCGTTACTAAAACGGCGCGTTCACTTTCCACCTGCGGCATTTTTTCAAATAGGTGGTTTACAAGCCGCGTGATTCGGTCTGTTTTGGGAGTGTTTCTAATTGTGTACTTGCTCATAGCGTTCACCTTTCTCGTAATATATTTAAAATTTCGTCCGTTACGCTGGTTGTCTGAAATTTGCACATTCGCTTGATGTCGGATACTGCCGCCGGGGAGGCAAAACTGAGTCTGGCTTGACGAAGCATGCCGAAATCGTTTGTATTGTCTCCGAATGCTGCAGTTTCAAGGGACGAAATGTCCCACTGTTTTTGCAGGGCAGCCGCAGCAGAGCCTTTGTCTGTTCCAAAAGCAACAAATTCTGTCCAGGAACTGTCGGCATAAATTTCGGAAAGCTGTCTCGATTTAGCGGCAAAGCTTCTTACCGCCTGCTTCGTTTGGTCAGAGAACTTAAAAAACGCCAGCTTATAAACATTGCCATAAACTTCGTTTATTGAAGTGACCGGCGTTGAAGTTTTAAATAAGTCATTATTGCCAAAACAGTAAGTGTGGTCGCGTCCGTAAATCACAAGGGACTCCTGTCCGGAAAGTGCTATTTTATCGAATAAAGTGTTCACAACAGCTTTTTCAAGAGTGGCCTGATACAAAATACCACCATTTTTCACTGCCAGAGCCCCGTCGCAACAAATAAAGGAAACGATGCTTACAACAGGTGCAAATAGGGATTTTAAATCCGGGTAACTTCTTCCGCTGGCAATAACAAATTGGACGCCGCAGGACACGGACTGTCGAATTGTATGAAACACTGCGCTCGATACGACTGTTTGCCCTTTGTCAAGCAGCGTGCCGTCAACGTCGCACAGAACCAATCGGATTTTCGGATGATCCATACAATTCCTCCATTTCGCCCAGCTTTATTTACATTACTATCATACCGCAAATTGAATTGTTTGTCAAGCAAAAACACAGAAATAAAAAAGAAAAAAATGAAAAAATAAAACAAACGCAGAAAAACAAAGATTGCCGCAATGTGTAAATGTAAAATCTGCACAAAAATAAAAAAAAATTTTGGTAATAAATAATATATTTGAATAAAGATCTTGTAATTATATTTTAACAGTGGTATAATAAACTATATTTTGGTAGCTTTAATTCCAAAAGTCAATTTACTTAAATGGAGGTAAGAGAATGAGAAAGACAAAAAAAGTGTTGGCTCTGCTGGTATCGTTGTCTATGCTTGCAACCTCGGGTGTGTTTTTAACTGCAACTGCCCAGGTGGAAGCGCCAAATGCAGACAAGACAAGCACCGAGCCGCTTGCTGAAAAGGACAATCTTCTTCCAGAAGCAAAAGAAATTGAGGATATTTCTTTTGCAGATCTGGGAGACCATTGGGTAACACCAACTGTAAAAATGCTTGCTGCCGGCAAATATGTGCAGGGCGTAGGCGATGGAAAATTTCTGCCTGAAAAGAATGTAACAAGGGCAGAATTTGTTACAATGGCGGTAAATGCACTCAGATTGGAAGCAACAAAATATGCCGGCTGCGCAAAAGACATTACAGCTGACAAATGGTTTGCAGACACCATAGAAACGGCAAATGTAAACGGTCTTTTGGATGCAGCGTTGTTTACAGACGGCAATTTTTCTCCAGATAAAGACATCACAAGAGAAGACGCTTCTTTAATAATTGCAAAAGCAGCAGAATCAAAAGATGCAAAGGCTGACAGTGCGGCTGTTTCCTTTACAGACAGCGACAGCATCTCGGCTTATGCAAAAGACGGCGTGGCAAAAGCATTCTCATTCGGACTTTTGGCAGGCTATCCCGACGGAAGCTTTAAGCCGCAGGCAACCTTAACCAGAGCAGAAGCAAGCGAGCTTTTGGTTCGTACCATTGAAATCGGCGACAGGCTTGCTATTTATGTTGACCCCGAAAACGGCGACGACAAAAATGACGGCACGAAAAACGCTCCTGTTGCTTCTATCAATGCGGCACGCGAGCTTGTGAAGGCAAATAATGACGATATGGAAAACCATCTTTTTGTTTTCCTAAAGGCCGGCGACCATTATATTTCTGAAGAAATTAAAATGGGCGAGGACGAATCCGGTTCAAACGGCTATAACGTCGTTTACACTTCTTACGGCGAAGGCAAGGCACAGCTGATGATGGGCAAACATTTTTCAGGCTTTGAGCTTGCGGATGCAGACTTAAACATTTATAAAACCAAAGTGGGCGACATTCAGTCCAGACAGGTATTTATAAATGATGTGCGTGCAATCCGTGCAAAGAGCGCAGGCGAGCTGACAAACGCTGAAATGACGGACTTTGGCTTCTATTCTGATGACACGTTCTTGGCAGATTACAAGAATATTAAAGACTTGGAATTTGTTACGTACTCAAACTGGACACAGCCCCGCTGCGGCGTGTCTGATGTAACGGTTGAAGAAGGCAGAGCGAAAATCGTTATGGATCAGCCGGGCTGGTCGAACAATAGCGACAACACCCCGTGGAAAGCGCCTCACTGGTATGAAAACGCCTATGAGCTTTTGGATATGCCTGGTGAATGGTATATCGACAGCACAGACGGTTATCTTTACTACATTCCGAGAAGCTTTGAAGACCCGAAAACCATGGTTGCAACCATTCCGGAAGGCGAAAGAATGCTGACGCTGGAAGGAACGGCCGACAAGCCGATTCACAACATTACCTTTGATGATGTTGAATTTGCTTATACAACTTGGCTGCGTCCTAACGATGAAAAGGGCTATAACGACGGACAGAACAACTTCATTGACGGCGGCCTTCCCGAAACAGCTGTTTTGGTGAAATGTGCAAGATATATCGATTTTACCAACAACAAGTTTTCAAAACTTGGCGCTGCAGCGCTTCAGATGAGATATTCCATTCAGGAATGCGATGTTATCGGCAATGAATTTGCGGACCTTTCCGGTACGGCAGTGTCTTTGGGCAACGGCCCCGGAGACAACTACGAAACAGAAATTAAGCCCACAGAATATAAATATTACACCATTAACAACAGAATTAACAACAACTATATGCACGACATTGGTGTTGATTATGGTTCTTCTGCTGCCATTTCTGCTTCTTGGCCGAAATATACGGAAATCAACCATAACGAAATTGCGAACGTAAACTATTCCGGCATGCACATCGGCTACGGCTGGGGCACTTATGCTGAAGATAAAGAAAAGGCAGGAACCGGTCTTTATAAAGTTCAGCTGAATTACAATTATATTCACGATGTAATGAACAGTAAACTTTATGACGGCGGCCCGATTTATACCTTGGGTGCAACAGGCGGCACATATGAAAACCCCAGCGAGTGGTGTAACAACTACTTTGAAAATGACAGAAACGCATACGGTTCTGTTTACCCTGATGAAGGGTCTACGTTCTGGCTCATTGAGAACAATGTAATTGATTATAACGATGTTGACAAATGGAACTTTGACGGCAGAGGAACACCAACTGTTCCCAAGTGGCTTCATATCCACACAACCAGCATTCGCTATAACACAGCAAGGAACAATTATTCTACAACTGCTGAGAAGAACCTGGCATCTCCCTTTAACAACATTGAAGAACCCATGGTCTATGCTGACGGCGAATGGCCGGAAGAAGCACAGAACATTATTGATGAAGCTGGCCTTGAAGCAAAATATCTTGCAAAATACCCTGTTTCTGTGCAGAGATTTAATTTAAACCAGGAAGAATTTGTCGCAAAAGTAGGCGCGAAAAAGCAGATTGAAATTGAAGCATTTGGGCGCAAACAGTCTGTTGCAAAACCGGATGACTATCAGGTAACCTATGTAAGCTCAGATCCATCCGTTGCAGCGGTAAGCGACACAGGTGAGATTTCTGTTCTGTCTGAAGGACGCGTTAAGGTTTATGTAAATGTTTTGGCAGACGGTATTGTCAGAACAAAAGAAATCGACGTTATCTGCGGCGACGAGTTGGAGACTGTAGAACTTGCAACGACTGGCCTTACAGTTATCAAGGATTTTGAATCCACCATTTCACCGAAAGGTACTTCTAAATTCGGCAGAAGCTTGGCAATTGAAGAAGTAAAATATACCGTAGAAGATGAAAATGTTGCCACAGTGGACGAAAAAGGTAACGTTAAGGGGCTTGCAGTAGGCACCACCACCATTCATGGCGCATTTACTGTTGACGGTGTAACCGTTGAAAAAGATATTCCGGTAAATGTTATCACTTATTCAAAAGAGGGTTCTGAGAAATTACCGAGCACAAAGCTTTCCGGCGATTTCTTTAATCCTGAAAACTGGAAAAATGCGAAAGCATCAGCAGACGGCAAAGGCGTAGTTGTTACAGGAAACAACAGCTGCTACACCAAAGAAAAACTGGCAGATGGACTCTACAGTTTTGATATGCAGATTGACGATCCGCACAGCTGGCCATCTCTGGGCTTTAAAATTCCGGACAAAGATAAAGAATTTTCCGGAAGTGATTTGTATTTTATCGGCTTTAAAACCGATCATATTGAAGTGCAGAGATTTAAAAACGGACAGCGCACCATGTTCTTGGGCTCAAGTGAATTCAATCCTGTTGGCGGACCCGGCGTTCCGAATAACGGACAAATTTTAGAATATGGGAAGACATACCATGTAACGGCCGGTACGATTGAAGAAAAAGACGGTGTTAGAATTATTTTAACCGTAAATGGAAAAAATATTGTTGACTATTTAGACAACGATAAAGATGCCTTAAGAGGCCCCGGATACATGGGCGTGTATGTAGGCGGCGGAACATTTACATTCTCACCTTATACCGGAGAATAGAATCCGTGTTTTAGAATTAAAAAAGACCGACCCCCTCCTGTTGTAAGAGCAGGAGGGGGTTTTTATGAAAAGATTTTTTTTTGTTAATTCGACGACTGCAAACCTGCTCTTTTTCCATCATTGCAAACATGGAATACAGTTGTGCTGTTGCTTCGTGCTTTCCGCCGATGTTTTTATCTCCATTAGCGAGGACAAAAATGCTTTCAAATATATTTTCGTAAATTCGTTTTTCAATCGGTGTAAATACAATCATTTTCTTACACGCAAATCCTGAAGCTTCAAAATGAACGGCAATTAACTTTTCATATTCTGAAGAACAATGATAGTCAAACCCGGCAGGTAAATAGATAATATCTCCGTTTTTCACAAACGTTTTTGTATTTTCATATTCAAACTCAGTTTCTCCCTCAAGGCGCATAGCAAGGGCATTAATTTGCCGGTTTTTGTTTTCTGTTGAAACGTAAAACCGTTCAGTTTTATACGCGTCTAACAGGTTTATTCTAATGTTGTCAAACATAAGTATTATCCCCTCGCTTCATTCTACCATAGAAGCATATTAAAATCAAGTTGCGAAATTTAAACCTTTTCTTGCGAAATGTATGTTTTAAATCATTTGATAGTGTGATAAAATGAGAACGAAAATTTAAAGGTAAGGGGCCGTCTAAAATTGAAACGATCATGGACACCTACAGCAAGTTTATCAATGTGGACCATATTATCGGAATGCATATTGCCTATGGAAGCGAAAGCTTTAAAATATATAGAGGAAAACGGCGCAATGTGGCGATCCGAAAATCACTGGGAAAGGGCAATTATTATAACGATGCTACCGCAAACCTTTATGCCGACACTGTTTGTACTGTTTGTAAGACGAAGCCATTTTGGGCGAATAAAGGAGAAGTACTGCTGGATGAAGCTGCGGTTATCAGCGTGAATATATCAATGGAGAGGAAGAAAGAAAAGTCTGAATTTACATCGGATGTTACGGTAACTTCAGGCGGTCTTACGAGGCACATAACGATTTTGGGAGAGAACGGCAAGATTTACGTTGTTGCCGCAAACTTTGGGGAAGGAGAGGAACAGGTGAAACTCAGCAAAGACGCAAAGGATTTATGCACCCACAAAACAGGAAAGGAATTTGTTCTCCGTGCCGAAAGCGCCAAAGTGTTTGAAATAAAATAAAAAAAACAGCGGCACCGCAAAACTGCGGTGCCGCTGTTTCATTACTGTTCCGCTCCAATTTTTCTGAAACGGTTATACCGGTGCTCAAGCAGATTTTCTATAGTAAATCTGCTTTTGTTGTTGATTTCGTTTAAAAGCTCCGTTTTTAGTTCAAGGCCAATATCCTCAGCGGATTTTTCGCCCTCATAAATAATTTTTTCAATAATTCCAAATTTATATAAATCTTCTGCTGTCAGCTTTAGGACCTCTGCTGCTTCGTGGGCGCGGGAAGAATCCTTCCACAGAATACTGGCGCAGCCTTCAGGAGAAATGACAGAGTAAACCGCATTTTCCAGCATGATAACGGTATCAGCCACACCGAGTGCAAGCGCACCTCCGCTGCCGCCTTCGCCTACCACAACAGAAACGATAGGGGTTTTTAACGTCATCATCTCCATTAGGTTCTCTGCTATGGCTTCGCCTTGGCCGCGTTCTTCAGCGCCAATTCCGCAATATGCACCGGAACTGCCGATAAAGCAAATGACCGGCCTGTGAAATTTTTCCGCCTGCTTCATTAAACGAAGGGCCTTTCGATATCCTTCCGGGCTGGGGCAGCCAAAGTTGCGCCGCATGCGCTCGTCTATGGACTGGCCGCGTTCCATTGCAATCACTGTGATGGGAATTCCGCCAAGTGCTGCAATTCCGCCGACGATTGCGCCATCGTCTCCAAATCGTTTGTCGCCGTGCATCTCAATAAAATTATCAAATATGGCGTTGATAAAGTATCCGCCCATAGGACGCTGGCTTTTTCTCGCGTTTAAAACTCTGCTATATGCTTCCATTTGCTCTTACCTCGTGTAGTTTCAGAATAGATGCCAGGGTATCTTTCAGCTTGCCACGTTCCTCAATCAGGTCGACAAAGCCATGGTCAAGCTGAAATTCTGAACGCTGAAATCCTTTTGGCAGCGCCTGGCCTGTGGTTTGCTCTACAACTCTTGCGCCTGCAAAACCAATTAGTGCATTTGGTTCGGCAATGGTAATATCGCCCCCCATTGCAAAACTTGCAGTAACGCCGCCTAAGGTGGGATCGGTTAACACTGTGACGTAAAGAAGTCCCGCGTCACTGTGGCGTTTCACCGCGCCGCTCACCTTTGCCATTTGCATTAAAGAAAAAATTCCCTCCTGCATTCTGGCACCGCCGGAGGTGGTAAAACCAACTACGGGTAAATTTTCTTTCTTGGCAAACTCAAATAAGCGGGTAATTTTTTCGCCGACAACCGTTCCCATGCTGCCCATCATAAACGTAGAATCCATTACGAAGATTGCGGCCTTATTACCGCCAATCGTACATGTGCCGCAGGTAACCGCTTCGTTTTTGTCGTTTGTTTCCAGCGCTTTTTTCAGCTTTTCATCATATCCAGGAAAATCAATTAAATTTTTGCTCATTAATTCGCCGTCAATTTCCTGAAAATCGTCATCTGCAATCAGCGCTATTCTCTGGAGCGCATTCATGCGGAAATAATAGCCGCATTCCGGACAAATAAAATCACTTTTTAAAAGCTTTGTAACAGAATGTTCCTTGCCGCACTTTTTGCAGGTCTTTTTTTCTACAACAATATTTGCTTTACAAAAGTCCAAAATCTGATTCAGTTTCATACTTACACCTCAAGCCTTCTTATCCGTGATGGCAAATGAATATTCTGCGGAAACGCAAAGCTTACCGCTGACATAGCCCTTGCCCTTTGCAAAATAAAAGGGCTCGCGGATTTTTGTTATGACACATTCCGTTTCAAACACATCCCCTGGAACCACAGGCGTTCTGAACTTTACCTTGTCAAGCCCGGTAAATAATGTGAGCTTACCCTCAGTGGATTGCCCAGGAAGGCAGGCGCAGGTTGTCTGCGCTAAAATTTCGCAGAGAATTACGCCGGGAACAACAGGATTTCCGGGGAAATGGCCTTTTAAAAACCACTCGTCACCCAAAATTTTTTTCTTTCCGCGGGCTGTGCCGTCAATCAGCTCCACCTCATCAATTAAAAGCATATTGTCCCGGTGGGGCAGAATTTTCATAATTTCTTCTTTGTTCATTGTGCGCCAACTTTCTTGAAAGCGAGGCAGGCGTTGTGCCCGCCAAATCCTAACGAGGTTGAAAGGGCGACATCAATATCCGCTTTCACCGCCTTGTTGGGGGTATAGTCTAAGTCGCACTCCTCATCAGGCTCTTGATAGCCGATGGTGGGGGGGATAATGCCGGAAGTTAAGGCGAGCACCGAAGCAATTGCCTCTACAGCGCCGGCAGCGCCCAGCATGTGTCCCGTCATGGATTTTGTGGAGCTGATGTGCGCTCTATAAGCCTTGTCCCCCAGTGCCTTTTTAATTGCCATAGTTTCCGTTTTATCGTTTAACGGGGTGCTAGTGCCGTGGGCGTTAATATAAATTTTGTCAGTATCCAGCCCTGTTTCTGCCCATGCATCGGCAATTGCCCTTGCGCTGGCAACCGCTTCCGGGTTGGGGGCTGTAACGTGATATGCATCGCAGGTGCTGCCATATCCGGTGATTTCCGCATATATTTTTGCGCCGCGCGCTTTTGCATGTTCATATTCTTCCAAAATCAAAGCGCCTGCGCCCTCACCCATAACAAAACCGCTTCTGCGTTTGTCAAAGGGGATAGATGCGCTGTCTTTATCTTCGCTGTTTGTTAAGGCCATGCAGTTAATAAATCCTGCAACAGCCAGCGGTGTAATCGACGCTTCGGCACCGCCGGTTATAATGGCGTCTGCATATCCGCCGCGGATTGCACGGTAGGCCTCGCCGATACAGCTTGAACCTGTTGCACATGCTGTTGTAATGCTGAGACACGGGCCCTGGGCATTAAAGCGGATTGCTACATTTCCTGCCGCAATGTTAGAAATCATTTTCGGAACAAAGTGGGGGGAAACACGGCGCGGCCCCTTATCAAGCATGTTGCAGTGCTCTTGGGTAAACGTGTTAAAACCGCCGATGCCCGAACCAAAATAAACGCCCAAGCGCTCGGGAGATACCTGGTTTTCAATGCCGCTGTCGGAAACAGCCTGAGAGGCGGCGCCCAGCGCATACAGTGTGAACAGATCGGTTTTTCTAACTTCTGCTTTATCCACATAGAGCAGCGGATCAAACTCTTTTACCTCCGCCGCAAGCTTTGTTTTAAATTCTGATGGGTCAAAATGAGTGATGGTATCAATTCCGTTTTTCCCCGAAACAATGGAGTTCCAAAACGTATCAACATCATTTCCAACCGGGGAGATTACACCCAGACCGGTAACTACTACTCGTTTCATGTTAACCTTCGCCTTTCCGGCCCACAAAATAGTTTCCGCAGCGCTCCGGCTGTGAGCCGGGCCGGGCGCTTTATAAGGTATTACATGGCAAGTCCGCCGTCAATCCGGATCACTTCACCTGTAATATAATCTGACACATTATCTGCAAGAAACGCTGCAAGGCTTGCAATCTCCTCTGGTCTGCCCATGCGCTTTAGCGGAATCGTGTCTGTGATTTCCGGGCGGTTTAAAAACGCCTCTGTCATATCGGTTTCCACAAAGCCCGGAGCAATAGCATTGCAGCACACATTTCTGCCCGCAAGCTCCTTTGCCACGGATTTGGTCAGGCCAATCATACCGGCCTTAGACGCCGCATAGTTTGTCTGTCCTGCGTTGCCCATAATTCCTGCAACAGAGGTGATATTTACAATCTTGCCATACCGCTGTTTCATAAACTGGCGGTAGCTGTGCTTAATCATGTTAAAGGCGCCTTTTAAATTGATGTCTAAAACATCGTCGAAATCGGCCTCTTTCATCTGAAGCATCAGCATATCCTTATTAATTCCTGCATTGTTAATTAGAATTTCAAATTTTCCAAAATCTTCGGTTATTTTTTTGATGGCAGCACTGCATTCCTCAAAGTTTGCCACATTGCACTGATATGCCATGGCCTTAACGCCTTTCGTTTCAGCCTCGGCCACAATCGCGATTGCTTTTTCTTTGTTTCCGTTATAAATTACCGCAATGTTTGCACCGCATTCGGCAAGCTTTCGTGCGATTGCTGCGCCAATCCCGCGGGAAGCGCCTGTAATAACTGCCGTCTTTCCGTTAAGCATGTTCTTTCACCGCCTTAACCACGGCGTCCAGCGTTTCCTTGTCTGTGACGTTGTAAACCTGCACGTCGCTGGATATTTTCTTAATCAGCCCGCAAAGGGTTTTGCCAATTCCCGTTTCAATAAACGTGGTCACGCCGTCGTCTATCATATTTTTAATGGTCTGCTCCCATTTTACGGGGCTTTTCATTTGAAGAGCAAGGGTTGCCGCCACATCGTCAGAGTAGGGAAGTGCCGTAAGGTTTGCATATACAGGCATAGATGGTGTCTGAATGCTGAACTTTGTCAGCTCTTTGTTAAAATCTTCCGAAGCAGACGCCATATAGGGCGAGTGAAACGCCGCGCTTACCGCCAGGTCCATAATTCGGCAGGGATGCTCTGACATTTTTTCTTTAAATTTTGCAAGTTCGGCTTTATCTCCTGCAACAACCGTCTGAACGGGGGAGTTATAGTTTACAGGATAAACATGTTCAAACTCTGCACAAACACTTTCTACCGTGGCGCTGTCTGTCTTTAAAACTGCGGCCATAGAGGTTTTATGTTCCTCTGCGGCAGACTGCATATATGCGCCCCTTTTCGTTACAATTTTAAACCCGTCGCCGTATGTATATGCGCCGGCATATGCCAAGGCTGCAATTTCGCCAAGGGAAAAGCCTGCCACGCAATCGGCAAAAATACTGTTTTCATTTAACGCCAGAGCCGCACCTAAATCAACAAGATACAGGCAGGGCTGCGTATTTTTTGTTTCCTTAAGCTCCTCGGGGGTACCATGAAAAGACTGTTCCATAGTGCCCGGGCGCAGGGCTTCGGCCGCATCATAAAGCTCTTTTACCTTTGCGCTGGTTTCATATAAAGATTTTCCCATTCCGGGGGCTTGTGCGCCCTGTCCTGAAAATACAAACGCTATTTTACCCATTTTGCCGCTCCGTTCAATATAGTTTCCGCCTCCTGAAACATTTCATCAATAATTTCTTTCGCGGTTTGTTCTTTGTTTACCATTCCGGCGATTTGTCCGGCTAAAAAGCAGCCTTTTTGCTCGTCGCCCTCAACTGCAGCCAGCCGCAGAGCACCCACAGCAAGGTTTTCAAGTTCGTCATCCGGAATTTGTGTGTATTCCGCCTTTGCATAGTTCCTAGAAAAAGGGGTTTTAATGCTGCGGACCGGATGGCCAAGCCGTTTGCCGGTCACGATTGTGGACCTGTCGGTGGCTTTTAAAATTTTATCTTTATAATTTTGATGCACGCCGCATTCTTTAGCAACCAAAAATCTGGTTCCAACCTGAACGCCTGCCGCGCCAAGCATAAACGATGCTGCAATGCCGCGCCCGTCTGCAATGCCGCCGGCCGCAATGACCGGAATTTTAACAGCGTCTGCGACCTGCGGTACCAGCGCCATAGTGGTAAGGTCGCCAATGTGCCCGCCGGACTCGCCGCCCTCAGCAATTACTGCGCAGGCTCCTAGGCGCTCAACAAGTTTTGCCAGAGCCGAAGACGCAACAACGGGAATGACCTTCACACCGGCATTGTTCCACAGCTCCATATATTTTGATGGATTGCCAGCGCCCGTTGTAACAACGGGAACTTTTTCATCCGCAATTAATTGCGCCACCTCATCGGTATAGGGACTCATTAGCATAACGTTTACACCGAAGGGCTTATCGGTTAAGTTGCGCGCAATGTCAATTTGTTCTTTTAGATAGGAGCCGTCGCGGCTCATGGCAGAAATAATACCCAGCCCGCCGGCGTTTGAAACCGCCGCCGCCAGCTTTCCATCGGCTATGTGCGCCATACCGCCCTGAAAAATAGGATATTTTATTCCCGCCAGGTTACAAATGCTTGAGTTAATCATGGATTACTCCTTGTTTGCGTCAATGTGTGCAATTAATTCGCCCACTGTTTTGCCAATGTCCTCTACCTTAATTTCAATGCCAAATTCGTCTTCCATTTCCATCATAATTTCAACTGTGTCCAACGAATCAATGTCTAAATCCTCAAAGGTTGTTGCCTCTGTGATGGTGGATGCATCCACGTCTAAATGTTCTGCCAATAATTCAATTACTCTTTCCTTTGTCATTGTTCATTACCTCCAAAAATTTCATTCATTTTTTATTTTTTTATAGAAATTACCATCTTAAAATGCAGGCCGCGCTGGATAAGCCGCCGCCAAAAGCAGACAGTAACACTAAATCGCCTTTTTTTAAGTTTCCGCTGCGGTTCAATTCATCAAGAGCCATGGGGACACTTGCCGCTGATGTATTTCCGGTATGTTCCAAATTTGCAAAAATTTTGTCCGGTGCAATTTTCAGCTTCTTTTCCGCAAAGCGGAGAATCCGCATATTTGCCTGGTGGGGAACAAAATATTTAATATCATCAATTTTTAAGTTTGCCTTATCCAAAACAATATTTACGTCTCGGCACATGACATTTACTGCAAATTTAAACGTTTCCTGTCCGTTCATGTAAATATAGGGTGTATCTTCTGTTTCTGGTTTAAAATAAGGAGAGGTTCCATGCGTATTCGGAATTCTGATAACGTCGTCGCCGCCTTGCGTATATAACGTGGACGCAAGATATCCGTCTTCCGACGCCTCCAGTACTGCTGCGCCGGCGCCGTCTCCGAAAATGACAGCCGTGCTTCTGTCAGTCCAGTCTAAAATTTTGCTGATTCTTTCCGCACCGATGACCAATGCTTTTTTTGCTGTTCCTCTGGCGAAAAAACCAGCGGCTGTATCCAGTGCAAACAAAAAACCGCTGCAGGCTGAGTTTACATCGAATGCGGGACAGTTGGCGCCAATTTTCGCCTGAACCGTGCCTGCAACCGTAGGGCAGGCAAAATCACTTGAAAGAGAAGCCGCGACAATCAAGTCTAAATCTTTTGCGTCAATGCCGCTCATTTCCAAAGCGTTTTGGGCGGCTTTCGCTGCAAAGTCCGCAGCGGTTTCTCCGGTAGACACCCTCCTTGTGCGTACGCCAACCCGCTGGGTAATCCATTCGTCAGACGTATCTAAAAATTTTGCCAGATCGTCATTAGATACAGTATTTGTGGGGGCATAGCTTCCGGTGCCGGTTATTTTAAAATTCATGTTTGTTCTCCTTATAAAATGTTCGTGTCACATTTTGAGCACGAGGCGTGCTCGTTTAAATTTTAAGCGGAAAAATTTTCCGCCTTAATTCTATTTTATTTTAATTATTTCAATTTTATGCATCGGGTTTCATTCCCTCAATAATACAGCTAAGACCCAGCTTAAAAGAGTCTAATGCCTCGTCTAACGTAAGGCCTGTACCTACAGCGTCTGCATTAAACCCGCGGCAGAAACACCAGATGGAGTAGCTGATATATGTAGTGTTTACTTCTTTAAGCAATCCGTTATCAATTCCATATTGAATGAGGGGTTTAATGTGGTCAATCCACCAGTTCCGGTTGCTTTCGCTGTAAGAATCGTATTCAAACATATACTGACTAAAGTGAAGTTTATCTTCATAGGTGCGCTTTAAAACGGCTACACCGATGTTTTGCAGATAATCGTAATAGTCGCAGCTTTCATCATACTCCGTATTGATGCATTCCCGCATTTGTTTTACGATTCTGTGATAAACAATATCTAAAACGTCCTGAATGTTTTTAAACCGGTTATAAAACACGCGGTTTGAAACGCCAAGCTCGTTAATAATCCGTTTTACACTGATGTGCGCTACACCGTCTGTATATGCAATTTTGGTTGCGACGTCAACAATCTGGTCGGTGAGTTCATCCTCCAATTTAACGCCTTTTGAATATGCCACGAAAAATCATCCTTTCCATAAAAAGTTTGTGGCATAATTAACACACAGCACTTATATTAGCATAATTCCTCTTTATTGTCAATACTTTTTTCTGTTGTAAAAATTCGACTGCTTGACAAAAAAATAACAGAAATGTATAATATTATAGTGAAATGCAAAAGAATAAAAATATTTAAAGGGGGTATGTATCCTTGAAAAAAGAAAAGTTTGACGTTTTGGGCATGACCTGTTCTGCGTGCAGTTCCCATGTTGAAAAAAATGTTGCAGGCGTAGATGGTGTGAACAGTGTTTCTGTCAGTCTTCTGACCAACTCTATGACAGTGGAATATGACGAAGCTGTTACAGACGACAGTCAAATCATTAACGCCGTAACTGCTTCGGGTTACTCCGCAAAAAAGCAGGGAGCAAGCACTGCACCGGGGACAACGTTGGAGGACGCTGCAGACGAACGGCTTCACGGCATGAAAATAAGATTAATTTACTCCTTTGTTTTTTTAATACCGCTGATGTATATTTCAATGGGCGAAATGATTGGACTGCCAATTCCCGGCTTCATTGCCGGTCATCAAAACGCGGTTTCCTATTCGTTTCTTCAATTTTTGCTGTGCCTACCTATCCTATATGTAAACCGGGTGTACTATATTTCGGGCTTTAAGCGACTGTTCCAAGGCGCTCCCAATATGGACAGCTTAATTGCCATTGGCTCTGGTGCGGCTGTGGCCTATGGAATTTATGTCATATTTAAAATTGGATATGCTATGGGAATGGGTGACATGCAGTCGGTAATGCACTATCACATGGAACTGTATTTTGAGTCGGCCGCTACCATCTTGGCGCTGATAACGTTGGGTAAATTTTTTGAGGAGCGCTCAAAGGGAAAGACAGGCGCTGCCATTAAGGCGTTGATGGAGCTGGCGCCCCAAACTGCAATTGTAGAGCGAGGCGGAGTGGAAACGGAAATTCCGTCTGCTGAGGTTTTGGTGGGAGACACCATAATTGTAAAGCCCGGCATGAGTATTCCGGTAGACGGCGTTGTGATTTTTGGCGAATCCACTGTTGATGAATCCGCTTTGACCGGTGAAAGTATTCCTGTTGAAAAGAGCGTGGGCGACAAAGTAACGGGCGCGACCATTAACAAAAGCGGCTACATTAAAGTTGAAGCAAAGAAAGTGGGCAGCGATACGGCCCTTTCTGAAATCATCTCTTTGGTGGAGGAAGCGTCTGCCAGCAAAGCGCCTATTGCACAGCTGGCAGACAAAATTTCCGGTATTTTTGTCCCTGCGGTGATTACAATTGCGGTAATTACCTGTGCGGTTTGGCTGCTTTCCGGTGCTGATTTTGAGTTTGCGTTGTCCTGTGCAATTGCGGTTTTGGTGATTTCCTGCCCCTGTGCGTTGGGGCTGGCAACGCCGGTGGCAATTATGGTTGGAACCGGACGCGGCGCCGCAAACGGGATTTTAATTAAGTCCGGGGAGGCCTTGCAAACACTTCAGGGAATAGAAACCGTGGTGTTGGACAAAACAGGAACCATAACGGAAGGAAAACCCTCGGTAACAGATATGCGTGCCGCAAACCGCGACACGGAGCTGCTTCTAAAAATTGCCTATTCGTTGGAAAAGCAAAGTGAACATCCTCTTTCTGTGGCCATTGCGGACTATGCTAATAGGTTTGATACAGAGCTTATGGAGGTAACCGAGTTTGAAGCCTTACACGGAAAAGGCGTAAAGGGCAGCGTCGGCGACGAAATGTATTACGCCGGAAATTTAAAGTTAATGCAGGATGTGGGGTTGGACACCAGCTTGTTTGCGCCAGAACTGGAAGCGTTTGCAAGTGAAGGGAAAACGCCCATTTTAGTTGCAGATTCTAAAAGTGTAATTGGACTATTCGCCGTGGCGGACAAGGTGAAGCCCTCAAGTCAAGATGCGGTGCGGAGATTGAAAGACATGAACATCAACGTTATGATGCTCACCGGGGACAATCAAAAAACAGCCGCCGCTGTGGCAGGCAGCATTGGTATTACACAGGTAATGGCAGAGGTTTTGCCAGAGGACAAGGAAAGCAAAATTCGCGCTATTCAGGAAAACGGTACTAAAACGGCAATGGTGGGCGACGGAATTAACGATGCGCCTGCCCTGGCAAGAGCTGATGTGGGCATTGCGATCGGCGCCGGAACAGACGTTGCAATAGACAGCGCAGACATTGTTCTGGTACGAAACGATTTAATGGATGTGGCATCTGCTGTGCGGCTGAGTAAAAAGGTGTTGCTAAACATAAAAGAAAACCTGTTTTGGGCATTTATTTATAATGTAATTGGAATTCCCATCGCCGCAGGTGTGTTTTACCCGTTGTTTCACTTTAAGCTGAGTCCGATGTTTGCCGCTGCAGCAATGAGCCTAAGCAGTGTATGCGTTGTGTTAAACGCATTGCGGCTTCGCAATTTTAAGCCGGAAAAAGCACAACTTGAAGATAAAAAAGAAGACAAAAAGGAAGAAAGGAGTAAAGTAAAAATGGAAGTAAAAATTGAAGGAATGTCCTGCTCACATTGCTCAGGCAGAGTGGAACAGGCACTGAATGCAATTGATGGTGTGAGCGCAAAGGTAGATCTGGAAAAGAAAACCGCTTATGTTACAAGCAGCGAAAACATTACGGAAGAACAAATTAAAGCGGCAGTGGAAGATGCCGGATATACTGTTGTTTCAGTAAAATAGCTCAATACGATGAAAGCAGGTCCAAATGCTCGGGCCTGCTTTGTTTTTGTTTATATGTTACAAAACATTTTTTTATTAGTTGACTTAAATCGTGAATTATGTTAAAATAAAGTGAATGTTTTAAATGAAATTTAAATTTAACAAACAGGGAGCTGCGTTCATGGTAAATAAACGAATTTCAGTACTTATTTTTATTTTGGGGATAACATTACATATGACTTGCTTTGCCACAGATTTTGTGAAATTGACGGCAGATAATTTTGATATAAATGATAAATATGAAAAAGAAAACCAAATAACGGCAAATTTTGTTCAGGAGGTGTGGCCGGAAGATATCGACTCTCTTTCTGCCACTGTAACCGCTGAATTTTATGATTTCGGCAAAAACGTAAATTGCAGCCTAGCGTTGTATGATGAGAAAGGAAGGCTGGTTTCTGTTGCGTCGGAGACAAAGCCTTCGCCAAAAGGGAGCATCTCCTCATTTAACCTTTCGGCCGGCAGAGCAAAACTGGCGGATTCGGCAAAGCTTATGGTGTGGGACAGTGCCAGCCAGAAGCCGTTAAGAGAAGCAAAAACCATTGAAAAAATAAAAAATGCATTGACAATATACTTGGACCCAGAAAAGGGAAGCGACACAAACGACGGTACGTTTCAGTCTCCCATTAAGACATTGAAAAAGGCTGTGTATAGTCTTAGGACCAATCAGGATAAGTTAGGGCCTAACGACGACACAATCTACTTTATTTTAAAAAACGGCGAGTATTTTATGGACGATGTGTTTAAGCTTGAACCAAAAGACTTGTTGAGCAACAGGTACCAGGTTGTGTTTACCGCGTTGGAAACACAAAAGGCGGTTTTAACTGGCGCTGTTGATATCACAGGCTTTACACTTTGGGATGAGAACAAAGATATTTACCGCGCCGAGGTGGGAACAGATATAAACTCGCGTCAGCTTTTTGCTGACGGCATTCGCTGCGTGCGGGCAAGACGGGACGAACCTCCTGCCGGATATGAATATAAAGACGGTGTTGCGACAGCGCAGGAATCAGAGTTTTTAGATTTTAAACATATCGAAGATTTAGAATTTGCGTTTGAAAATAATTGGATGCACGACAGGTGCATGGTGACGTCCGTAAAGGATTTGGGGGGCGGAACCATTCAGTTCAACATGTCGGATGAAGTGTGGAAGCAGCTTACAACCAAAAATTATTTTAGCTCTGCGAAACCAACCTATATGGAGAACGCATATGAATTCATAGACGAGGGCGGAGAGTGGTATTTAGACACACACGAGGGTTATCTTTATTATAAACCCAGGGCTTTTGAAGATATGAAGAAAACACGGTTTACAATGCCTGTGAAAGAAGATTTTATGAAATTAAGCTCTGTATCTTCTCCAATTAAAAACATTGATTTTCGGGGGTTGGAATTTACACAGTCTACCTGGATGTTTCCAAGCACCAACGGCGGGCTTTGCATTAACCAAAACGAATATTATCGAAACGGCTCAAATAATGCTCCTATGGAAGGCGTAATCGAGCTGAAAAACACGGAAAACGTGAATTTTTATAACTGCAAATTCAGTAAACTGGGAAGAACGGCGCTGAAAATGATTAATGGTGTCCGAAACTGCACAATTTCTGGAAATGAGTTTTGTGACCTTTCTGCAGGCGCCCTTTCTGTGGGCGGCGTCACGGATTTAGAAAGAAATCCGGATAA
This sequence comes from Congzhengia minquanensis, assembly GCF_014384785.1. Classification (NCBI taxonomy): domain Bacteria; kingdom Bacillati; phylum Bacillota; class Clostridia; order Eubacteriales; family Oscillospiraceae; genus Congzhengia; species Congzhengia minquanensis. The sequence continues at coordinate 84,333 of NZ_JACRSU010000002.1, read as the reverse complement.
CGTAAGTTTGAGCGTAAAAAACGTAAAAGTAGAAAATAACTTTATTCATGACATTGCTGAGGACATAAAAAGCTGTGCTGCGGTGAGCGCAGGCTTTCCGATTGATACAAGAATTGGAAACAATGAAATTTACAACACAGGATACAGCGGAATTCACACCGGCTGGGGCTGGGGCACGTTAACGCCCTCGGCAACTAAAAACTTCGTCATTTCTAACAATTATATTCACAAAATATTAAACGACGAAATTTATGACGGCGGCGCAGTGTATATGCTTGGGCACACCGGCGGTTCGGTTGACAATTTAAACAAACTTACGGAAAATTATGTTGAAGATATCAGAAAACCATTTGGCGCGCTATATCCCGACGAAGGCTCGTCCTATTGGGAAATTTCCAATAATGTTGTGGATTTGTCGAAACAGCCCATATGGTATTACGGCGGAGGCTCCGCGCGGTCGCGCTGGACGCACATTCATACGTCTTCTATTAACCATATTTATTATAACAACAATTACAGCACAACGGGCAACATGCAAAACAGCGGCACAAGCATTTCTTATCAGCCGCCAAAAATTTATGCGACAGCAAACTGGCCGGACGAAGCACTGCAGATTATTGACCGGTCGGGAATACAGCCTCAGTTTGAAGATTGTTTTTCTGAGCGGCTGGAGGAATTTTACGATTCCGGAAACATTTCTACATATGTGGGGGGTGAGATTCGGCTAAACGTCACGCCAACAACGTCAAAAGCCAAGTTTTACAATTCAGCAAAATTTGACAGTTATGCGCAAATAAAAAACGACGGCATTTTGGCATTTAGAAACGGAAAAATTTATGCTATGGAAAAGGGGGAAACAGAGGTAACAATAACTGCTGTGGAAAACAATTTAATAAGAGAACATACAGTAAAAGTGATTGTAAATTGACATAACAATTTGACTATTTATGAGAGAGGGATAAATTATGAAAAAATACGCGGCTCTGCTTTTATCAGTTATATTGGTTTTCGGATGTTCGATGGGCTTTCGTCTTACGGCAACTGCTGGTGTCAATGCTGAGGGGTTTCATTTTCCATTTGACAGCGCAGATGAAATTTCAGACACGAATTTGGCGCTTTCTGGATCCTTCAACGAAGAGGGCGCAAACGGCGGAACAGGCTCGCTGGCGGCGTCGTTATCCGGTGTGCCAAGTTCCGGGGTAAAAAATGTTGTTTTGAACAAAGGTACAACCTATGAAGCAAGCTTTTACATTAAATTTACCAATGCAGAAACTTTATATGCGCCGGACATACATTTGTTTGTATACTACAGCGGTTCTATTTCAAACGTATACAGCGATCCACAAAGAACCACGCCAACAACCACAATCCGCTATCCGTTTAACCTGTATACGGTAAAAGCGGAGAATGCAGGCCTTAAAAATAGTGATGGGACCTGCTCTGACCAGTGGGCAAAAGTGACTTACACGTTCCGCTATGACGGCGTTGTTTCATCAACTGGGTATTTGCCGCTTGGTGAAAACAAATTCAACGTATTTTTAAGGTTTGGCAAAAACCCGCACGATATGCGCAATGCCGGGAACTTCATCAATGGGGACGTAAACAGCTCTTATGATTTTCTGCTGGACGAGTTCCAATTAGTGCCGGTTCAAAAGGATAGTGCAATTTTTTATAACAGCTTTGACACGGACGACTGGAAAACAGAGGGAAACGGAAGCTGGAGTTCGATGGGTACGGCGGCGCTGACAACAGACGTACCGTCTGAAAACAAGACAGATTCCCATACCGGCTTGGAAGTTACCAAAACCGCTGGGGCGAATTATTTTCAAATTGCCGCCAATGTGTCGGACAGAAGCAAAATGATTTGGTATAACCGGCCCTACAAAATAACCTTTTGGGCAAAAGGCTCTCAGGCTGTAGTAGACACTGCAGCGGCAGTTCGGGCGGGCAATCCAGGTAAAGGAAGCGACGCATCGTTTGATTTTATTATTGAACGTGTGTCATCTTCACGCGCAGTGCGGCTGCAGCATTGTTATGAGGAAATTGGTATGGAGCAGCCGCTTTCAACACAGTGGCAGAAATATGAGTTTATCTACTACCGGGAAGCCGACTATATGCTGGGGCGAACAGGTGAAGCAGACTATCACTATTTAATCGATTTCAGGCAGACTACGATGCCTGCACAGCCTGCCAACTGCACCTATACCTATACAGATGAAAACGGCGATACGCAGACTTATCAGATGAGCGACTATAAGTTTTGGATTGATAACATATCTGTCGTTGAGCTGGAAAATGTATATAATATGGACAACGCGGAAAACACGGCATTGAAAGTCGCATACAACGGAAATATTGTTTCCAGCGCAGACTTTCTTTCATCTTTGAATAATGGTGCCGAGATTACGGACGAGACACTGGGAAAAACCGTGAACGTCCCACAGGGTCAATGTTTTGAGCGGCCTGTGGACATTGAAAACAACAGGCTTTATAAGCTATCGTTTTGGTATAAGGGCACGGCGGGTGATTCCTTAAAAGTTGCTCTTGACCGGAGCATAAAGGGAACGGTACTGGACAATACTGTTACCGCTGCTAACACCTTAGGGTATTACGGTTACGGAAACTCCACCGAGAGTCAGGGCGACATACCGTTTTATTTATACGGCGGCAGTATTGTTACAACAAAAACTCATACCTTTGATAAATTGGAGCTGTTTACAAAACCTGATGGAAGCAGCTCAGAAACTCTGATTTATGACGATTATTACGACAGGCTGACCAGTAAAAACACACAGGCAAACATGCCGCCGTCGGCATGGAATTATCAATATTACAACGGAACAGTCTGGGAAAACACAAACGATGCTGTGTTTGGCGCGGCAGGTGACGTGTCTTCCGACTGGAAATATTTTGAATGTAATTACGTTTGGAATTATGAGGGCGCACATTACAGAATGCCGAGATTAAACATTTCGGCGAATCATGCACTTCTGTTGGCAGACCTTAAAATTTCTGATAAACTGACTGCGGTTAATCCCTTTGATGAAAGCGGAACATACCCGGAACTTGTGGCTTTAGATTTTGAAGACACTCTGCCGGATACTGTTGATTCCAAAACACTTGCTTTATCTCAAACAACTACACAACGGGGAATGAGTCGGGGCGTACTGAAAACCGTTTCTACAGCCGATGGGGATTTGTGTGTGAAATTCAGAGCCAAGACAGGAATGTCTTACGACATCAGTGTACTGGCAGACAGTAGTGTTGAAGATTTGTCTTTTGCTGTCTATGGAAAAAGTGATACGGGTGAATATCTGTCGAACACGGTGGCGACAAAGGCTGTTGTTCAGGGAGATGGCTGGACGCGGTTTAGCGGAACCTACACCTCAGACGGCACAGGAAAAGATGATTCGGGTCAGGCAGAAGCAATTGGTGAAAACGGGTTTATCGCAATAAAAGTAGGCGCAGGAGAACATCAGTTTGATGAACTGCTTATTATACCCAAATTCAGCGGTGAAGCCGTAACAAAAGACAATTTGGTGCCCTCCGGCGGATTTAATACACAGGACGACTTAGTAGGTTGGTCATATTCACCATCGGCTGTGCAGGTTGGCATAACAACTGACGCCGCCAACGGAACGGCAGGAGCCATGGAAGTTGTGGGAACCGGCAGAAGCTGGGGAAACGTGTCAAATTCCGCGGCCATCAGATTTGGCAGAAAGTATGAAATCTCTTTCTGGGCAAAGGCACTGGATTCAGAGACGGTTGGAAAAACCATTGATTTTATTTTAGACAGAGGCCAGCGCACAGACCCGGCTGCTCCGCAGTATCAGCATTTGCGGGACAATGACAACAAGCTTTTAACTGCAGATTGGGTGAAATATACCATTCTTTATCAGGACATGACGGCAACCACAGACACCTCTGTTCCAAAGATATACTTTAGAATTGGAAGTGCCAGCACGGAAACGTTCCATTATGTTATTGATGAACTTTCCATCGTCGAAATTGAAAATTCTTATTCGATCGATGCACAGCCAAACTTTGTTTTAAATGAATTTTCGAACAACGTGGCAAAATTCGGCTTTGCAAAAAAAGGAAATGCCGTCGGCGCTTATTACCGGTTAATGGCACCCTTTGGGGAAGATTATGCGATCATTGACAGTGGGTATCTAAGCGTCAATGAAACAGCACAGTTTGATTTTGAAGGTGCTGCTCCTGACGGATTAAAACTGCAGTACAATGCAGCGGACCCATATGGTGTTATTGGAGCGACAAATGAAATGGCATGCATAGCGGATTATATTAAGCGGCAGGAAAGAATTATTGCAGACTTTGACACCTCCATCTGGACGGACGATATGGCGTCGCTTGACGCAACCGTCACATTCCAGGGCGGCTCAGACCCGCGTGAATTTACGGTGGGGCTGGCGTTTTACGACGCAAGCGGCAATCAGCTTTCAGTGTCGGAACAGGCAAGCTCTGTTGCGGCAGAGGCAACGACTGTGGTTCACATCAGCAAAACCAATGAAACGGGCGCACAGTCGGCAAAATTATTTGTTTGGGAGCCGAACTCCACAACAAATATCCGACAGCCCAAAGAGGTTGAAAAGCTTACATCGGCAGATAAAATCTTTATTGATCCCGAAAACGGAGATGATTTAAACGCTGGAACGTTCAGCGCGCCGGTGGGAACGCTTTCGAAAGCAAAGTCGATGATAAACGATAAAATAGCGGCTGGGTTCACTGGTGATGTTTATGCAATCCTCATGCCCGGCGAATACAGTGTGGCAGGCGGCGAGTTTGCCCTAACAGGCGACGACAGCTCAAACAATGTGAACATTTTCTACATTTCTTATAAGCCGGGTGAAGCTAAAATCACTGGCGGGCAGGAAATTACGGGTTTTGAACTGTTTGATGCGAATAAAAACATATACCGTGCCAGCGTTGGAACGGATGTGGATTCCAGACAGCTTTATGTCAATGGCGTACGGGCAATTCGCGCCAGAAGTGAAGGCAGGCTTGCAAACGCTGTGAATTTAGGAAAAGGCGGAGCAGGGCTTACGACAACAGATACGTCATTTTTAACCTATGAGCATTTGCAGGATGTGGAAATGGTGTTTTATGAGAACTGGACCAATCCGCGGTGCTGTGTTCAGTCGGCAGAACTGGATCCGTCCACAGGTGTTGTTACGCTCACATTAAACGCCGACCCCTGGACGAGGCTGATGAACAAGGGTAACTGCGTTCCCACCGTTCCGGAATATTATGAAAACGCCTATGAGCTGTTAGATAGCGAGGGCGAGTTTTATCTTGATAAATATGACGGGTATTTATATTATAAACCCAGGGCCTATGAAAACATGGCCACGGCTAAGGTTACCATGCCGGTTGCAGAGCGTATCATGTCGCTTACAGGAACGGCAGAAAATCCCGTGAAAAACATCACTTTCCGCGGAATATCTTTTGAATATTCCACATGGAATGATGCAAACGGTTACGGCTATGTAGACAACCAGAACAACAACCCGACAACTGCAACCCGAACTGGCTTTATTCCCGGCGCGGTTGAACTGAAAAACGTTCATAATGTAGATTTCTACAATTGCGATTTTTCCAAAATTGGTCAGACAGGTGTAAAGATGATGGAAGCCATTCAAAACTGTGATTTTGTTGGAAACGAAGTTTACGATACTTCCGGCGGCGCAGTTTTTGTGGGCGAACCGACTTGGACTTATGCACGGGCGCCCCATGATGCAAAATATTATCAAATTAACAACAACGTTACAGATAACTATATTCATGATATTTCTGTTGAATTCAGGGGCGGCGCGGCAATATCCGCGGCCTACCCGAAAAACATGAATATCTGCAACAACGAGGTTTACAACACCAGCTATTCCGCCGTTCACACCGGCTGGGGCTGGGGCAGCACGGCAGAGTCCGGCACTGTGAACCTGCATATTAACAATAACTACCTCCACAAAATTTTAAACACGAAAATATATGACGGCGGCGGCATTTACACCTTGGGGCATACCGGCGGCTCGCTGGAAAATATGAACGAAATGTGTGGAAATTATTGTTATGACATCGGAAACCGGTATGGCGTTCTATACCCGGACGAGGGTTCCTCCTATTGGCTCATTAAAGATAATGTGGTAGACCAAACAGAGCATCCGCTTTGGTATGGCAAGGGCAGCGCCGAGGAGGGAAGCGATTCCATTGTTGCTAGGTGGACACATATCCATATTAATACCATTAATAATATCCACTATTCCAACAACTATAGCACAACAACAGCGAAACTGAATAACGGAACAGATATTGATTTTGAAGAGCCTCTGTATTATCCCAATGCCGATTGGCCTCAGGAAGCGCGGACTTTGATCTCGGAATCCGGTATCCGGGAAAATTACCGCGATAACTTCAGGTTTGGCCTTCAGGAGGTTTACACAGCCGAAGAAATCACAGTGGAGCAGGGAAGCACGGCAGGAATTAATTTCGTGCCAACCACAAGCAAAAAACTGTTTTATGATGCAACTGGACTCACCTGTGTGTATAGGTCAAAAAATCCAGAAATTGCAACGGTGAACACAAATGGAATCATTACGGGCGTGTCTGTGGGAACGGCAAAAATTGAGCTTGTTTTTGTTGAGAATGGAATTGAACGCGTGTTTGAGTGTAAAGTAAACGTAGTTTAATCGTTTCAAAAGAGGTTTCGCTGCGCTATGAAAGCGCAGCGAAACCTCAAACATAAAGAAAGGTGTTGAATAGCAAGGTGAAAAAGGTATTCTCAATTGTGCTGTCTTTCCTATTGGCCAGCACGGGCCCGCTGGCCGGTTCATTTGCGGTATCTGCTGCTGGCAATCCGTTTGATGAACAGAGGCCCTATCCCCAGGCAGTGACAGAAGATTTCGAAACCAAAACACTTCCGGAAAGCGTTGCTGTAAACGGCGCGCGTTTGTCTGTTGACCAAACAAATCGGGGAATTAGCTCAGGTTCACTGCTGGTTACGCCCTCCTCCGGCAGTCACAGTGTTTATGTCTTATTTGGCGCCAAGAGCGGCATTCAATATCAAATGAGTCTCTTGACAAAAGATATAAACTTATCGAATGTTCGAGTGAAAATTTGGAGCAAGATGGAAAGTGGAACGTATTCCTCCCAGGAAGTGATAATGAACACCAAGGCTGCACCGGACGGTTGGAAAAAGATTACTGGTTCCTTTTCCGGCGAATCTGGTTCGGTGGGCATTGGATATCTGGAATTTTTCTCTGTGAGCACTTCTGTCTATTTCCTCGATGAAATTCTGATAACGCCTGAGTTTGACAGCACCGTTGTGAAAGAGGGGAACCTTGTTCAATATTCCTCCTTTGATACGCAGGAAGAAATAAATAATTTAAGCTACAACAAAAGAGCTGTAACTATTTCTGTTGGAGAGGGCGCCGCAGGCACAAAAGGTTCTCTTCATGTTGTTGCCAACGGAAGAACCTGGGCAAATGTCAGCCAGGATGCTGATTTAAGAGTCGGAAGAAAATATAAGGTGTCTTTTTGGGCCAAAGCAAATGACGAAACGACGGAAGGTTTAGTAATTCAGCTGGCGATTGATAGAAGCAGAAGAACCGACCCCGCGGCCCCTTTATATGCACAGCCCTCGGATTCGCAGCATCCGACCATTCAATCCACTTGGACAAAACACGAGTTTATTTATCAATGTACCGCAGCTACGACGGACGTAGGTCTGCCAACCATTTATTTTAGAGTTGGAAACAAGGCAACGGATGTTTTAGATTACTGTGTGGATGAACTTGTCATTGAAGAAGTGCCGAATTCCTATGAGGTTGATGTAAATACACAGTTCTATGGGGATTCTTTTGAGAATTCTGCCGTTATTCTATCTGTTAACGGATATCTGAATTCTGTTGGGGCATGGTATCGTATCTTAGCTCCCTATGGCAATGGATTTGTAATTGTAAAAAGCGGCTTTTTAAATAATGGCGAAACCGTAAAATATTACTCGCCTGAGAGCGTTGAGGGCACTTATAAAGCGGAATATGTTGCAGTGGATGCATGGGGCTTAGCAGGTTCGGCCAAGGAAGTGTATCTCAGTAATTCTCAATTTGACGAAAAAGAAATAATTCGCGCAAATTACGACACGTCCATCTGGGTAGATGAAATGGAAACGCTTGACGCGACGGTCACATATCAAGGCGGAGAAGCCAGCCGCAACGTGTTGGCAAGCATCGCACTTTACGATGACGATGGAAAGCTGTTGTCCATTAACAATACGCAGGAAACGGTGCAGGCGCAGAGAACCAGCGAAATAAAACTGAGCATTGCGAACGATTTGCTGGCAGAAAAATCGAAAGTTTTCCTTTGGGACGCACAGTCTTTTGCACCTGTAAGAGCCGCAAAGGAGTTTACAAAAACGATATATGATGAAATTATTTATGTAGATCCGGAGAATGGCATTAACTCATCAAAGGCCCCTGGCACATTCCACGAGCCGTTTAAAACAATGGCTCACGGAAGAACAAAAGCGCGTAGCTTGATGAACGATGCGATACAGAGCGACAGCGCACTCAACCTTTGCATTGTTATGATGCCCGGAGTTTATGCGGGTTTTGATTTTACGAAGGTCAACACACCCTGCGCAGATAATGTCAGCATCACATATACCTCTTTTAAGCCCGGCGAAGCAGTTGTTTCTGAGGGAAAACAGGTAACCGAGTTTACGCTTTACAATTCGGAAAAAAACATTTACCAGGCTAATATCAGAAATTTGGGCACTGTTGCATTAAACAGCAGACAAATTTATGTGAATGGGGTGCGCGCAGTGCGTGCCAGAAGTGAAGGCAAGCTTGAAAACTGCGTTAATCTTGGAAAAGGCGGCGTTGGCGTTACGACCACAGACACATCCCTGCTCGATTATAAAAAAATAAACGAGCTGGAACTGGTGTTCTATGAAAACTGGACCAATCCCAGATTTGTGGTGGAGTCGGCTTCGTTTGATGAAGAGACGCAGCTCGTGACACTGAAGCTAAACGAAAGTTTGTGGAATATCCGCATGAACGGTGGAAATACGGTTCCCACCGTTCCGGAATATTATGAAAATGCCTTTGAGCTATTAGACGAAGGCGGAGAATTTTATATTGACAAAACCTTTGGCAAGCTTTATTATATCCCGAGAGACTATGAGGATATGAGTACGGCAGAGGTTGTTATCCCGTGCGATGAATCGCTGATGTCAATTACTGGAACGGCCGAGGAACCAATGAAAAATATTACGTTTGACGGAATTTCTTTTGAACACACCACATGGACGGCGCCGAATGCAAGCGGGTTTGCAGATGGTCAAAACAACGGGGGAAGCACTGCAACGACAAGCGGTTTTATTCCCGGTGCAATTGAGTTGACAAACGTTCACAATGTAAATTTTTATAATTGTAAAATTTCTAAGATTGGGCAAACGGCTGTAAAAATGCTGGAAGCGGTTCAGAATTGTGATTTTGTTGGAAACGAGATTTACGACACCTCTGGAGGCGCAATTTTTGTTGGAGATGCAACATGGCAGCATGCACGGGCGCCAAAGGAGGAAAAGTATTATCAGATTAACAACAATGTGACGGATAACTATATTCATGACATATCAGTTGAGTTTAGGGCTGGAGCGGCCATTACTGCTGCTTTCCCCAAACATATGAATATTTGCAACAACGAGGTTTACAGCACTGCGTATTCCAGTGTTCATACCGGTTGGGGCTGGGGCAGCAAAGCTGAGTCTGGAACAGTGAATTTAAACATTAATAACAATTATCTGCATAAGATTTTGAACACGATTATGTTTGACGGCGGTGCTATTTATACGTTAGGGCACACCGGAGGGTCGCTGGACAATTTAAACGAAATGTGTGGAAATTACTGTTATGATATTGGGAACATGTTTGGAGTTCTGTATCCTGATGAAGGGTCGTCTTATTGGCTTTTAGACAACAATGTGGTAGACCAGACCCAGCACCCGGTTTGGAAGGGAAAAGGCTCCAGCAATGTTGCCGCACGGTGGACGCATATTCATATTAATACAATTAACAATATTGTATATGGCGATAATAATTACAGCACCACGGCGGAAAAGTTAAATAACGGAACAGACATTCAGTATCAGGACCCGCATGTGTATCCAAATGCGGATTGGCCGGAAGAAGCACAAAAAATTATTGCACAGTCTGGCGTTCGGGAACCCTACCGGGATAATTTTGATTTTGGCTTGCAGGAGGTTTATTTCCCTGCTGAATTTAAAATGGAAGTAGGAGACACAATTTCACTCTCTTACATTCCCACAACCAGCAAAATGGTACGTTATGATATTAGCAATGTGGCAAAAGCTTTTAAAAGCGACAATCCTGATATTGTCAGTGTAAATGCAAACGGCGAACTGACAGCCCATTCCTCCGGTACCACAAAAATTAAAGTGGCGTTTATGGACAATGAAGTGGAACGGACATTTGAAGGTACTGTTGTAGTTCCGTAAAGGCAAATTTATATACGGCGGGCAAACTTACCCGCCGTATTTTTTTGTATTTTTTTAAATAACCCTTGCTAAATTTGCATTATTCTAATATAATATACAATATAAATGCATATTTATAAAAAAGGGTTGATTATACTTGAACATATTACTCGTGATAAATGAACAAAAGGACCCAGGATACGTTTTAGCAAATCAAGTTTCAGAGCTGATTGGTACCAGGGCCAACCTCTTTATTGATGGAAAGCACCGCGGTGCCAGCGTTAAAAACGCAAAAAAGATCAGTGAAAATGAATATGCCGGCATGGATGTTATTTTGGTTTTGGGCGGAGATGGAACGCTTTTGTCCGTTGCTAAGGAAGCGTCAAATTTAAACCTTCCCGTAATTGGAATTAATTTAGGACGTCTAGGCTTTTTAGCCGAAATTGAGCGGGAAGAAATTGAAGAAGGATTAAACAAGCTTTTTGCCGGAGATTATGAAATAGAAGAGAGAATGATGCTTCATGCGGTCCTGTTAGACGGAAAAGAGACCACTGCGCTGAACGACATTGTTGTAACACGGGCAAGTTCAACCCTGAAAATATTGGATTTAGATATTTTCATTGACGATGAATATGTCGACGATTTTAAGGCAGACGGCATCATCATTGCAACCCCCACCGGCTCTACCGCATATTCGCTATCCGCCGGCGGCCCCATTGTAGACCCCTCACTGAATTCCATGATTGTAACGCCTGTCTGCCCACATAAAATGTATTCGCGAACCATTATCGTACCGCCGGAGAAAACCGTTACGGTAAAATGCAAAGCAGCAATTGACAATGAAGCTGTTGTGGCAGCGGACAGTGAAATTTTGGGTAAGCTTTCCGGAAACGAAACTGTGGTAATTCAAATTGCCCAGAAGAATTTTAAATTAATTCGGTTTAAAGGATATAAGTTTTTCAGTGTACTGCACAACAAACTGGTAAAAAAAGAAAGCTGATGAAGGGGTTGATTCAATGAAACTGAGCAGGCATACGAAAATTTTGGATTTAATTGCGAAATACAGCATTGACACACAGGAAGAACTGGCAAGACGGCTGGCTGACAGCGGTTATAACGTTACGCAGGCAACCGTTTCGCGGGATATAAAGGATTTGAAGTTAGTAAAGGTTTTAGGCGACAATGGCGTGTATAAATATGTTCAAAGCGGCGGGCGGGAAAATAATTCTGCTGACAAAAATTTTAATTCCATTTTAGTCAGCTCCGTTATTAATATTGAGTTTGCCATAAATATTGTAGTGATTAAAACACATTCCGGAATGGCCCAGGCTGTTGGCTTTGTAATCGATTCGCTGGGTTTTGATGAAATCATTGGCTGTGTTGCCGGCGACGATACGTTGCTGTGCGTAACGAAAACAGAAAAAAACGCAGCGTTCTTAGCAGACAAAATCAAACTGATGATTAAAAGCTGATTGTGCTAGAAAGGACTTGTGGAATATGCTTTTTAATCTTTCCATTGAAAATGTTGCCCTGATTAAAAAGGCCGACGTAAATTTCGGCACGGGCTTTAATGTTTTAACTGGTGAAACTGGTGCCGGAAAATCAATTTTAATCGGATCGGTTAACATGCTTTTGGGTGAACGAATTGGACGAGATATTATCCGAAACGGTGAAAATTATGCCTATGTTGAGGGCTTGTTTTATCTTACCCCAGAAACAGTGAAACTGCTTGAAACGCTCGACGTAACTGCAGATGAAGAAGGCTGCTTGATTGTGTCCCGGCGGCTTTTTCTTGATGGGAAAAACATTTGTAAAGCAGGCGGAAAAACAGTTCCCGTTTCAAAACTTCGGGAAATCGGCCAATGCCTAATCAACGTCCATGGCCAGCACGACAACCAGGCACTTTTAAACAGCGCAAGCCATGTTTCTTTTCTCGATGCTTCTGTTCGGGACTCAGAAAAAGATACTTTTCATGAATTTGATAAAGTATATGCTGCGTTAGGGGAGGCCGAAAAGGAACGCAGCGCGCTTGACATAGATGAAACAGAACGGCTGCGCAGAATTGATGTGTTAAATTACGAAATCAATGAAATCAACGAGGCTGCTCTTTGTCCCGGCGAGGAAGAGGAACTGAAAGCAACACGCAGCATGGTGAAAAACAAAGAGACCATTCAGGAAAATTGTTCGCTGGCGCTGGACATGCTGTATGAAAATAGTGAGGGCGTGTGTGCCTATAATTTTTTGTCTCAGGCGCAAAGAGCGGTGGAAGCCTGCGCGCAATCGGGAGCAGGAATGGATGATGTTTCAGAGAAGATGGCGGAATTTCTCTATGGCTTAGAGGATATTGTAGGGACAATCCACGAAAAATTGGAACAGGCAGGAACTGGCGAATTCTCGTTAGATGAAATTGAAGAACGGCTGGACTTGATTTATCGCCTGAAACGAAAATATGGAAATTCGGAAGAGGAAATTTTGGAATACGGCCAAAGGGCAGAGGCGGAGCTTGAAACCATTCAGACTTCGGAAACAAGAAAAACGGAAATGGAAGAAACCATAAAAAAGCTGTTGGCAAAGGCAAATGAACTTGCCAAAACAAACCGCGGAAAAAGGCAGAAAGCTGCAAAAATAATTGAAACCAAAATCAATGCAGAGCTATCGGAACTTAATATGGAGGGAGCAAAGTTTTCGGTTCATTTTGAACCGTGCGCCCTTTGTAAAAACGGAATGGACAAGGTTGAATTTTTATTGTCCGCTAACCAGGGTGAACCGCCGAAACCCCTTGCAAAAATTGTGTCGGGCGGCGAGCTTTCCAGAATTATGCTTGCGTTAAAAAATGTTTTGGTTGCCGGCGACGCCGCGGGAACACTTATTTTTGACGAAATCGACTCAGGCATCAGCGGCAGGGCGGCAGGCAAGGTTGGGATTAAGCTCCGCGAAATTTCCGAGAAAAAACAGGTGCTTTGTGTAACACATTTGCCGCAGATTGCCTCTCTGTCTGAACACCATTTTAAAATTAGCAAATTGCAGGAAAACAACAGAACAAACACCACAATTCAGCTTTTAAACCAGCAGGAAAAAATATCGGAAATTGCCCTTATGATTGGCGGCGACAATGTAACAGAAACTACTGTCGCTCAGGCAGCAGAGATGATTCGCAAAGGGAAACAGGGTGAGGAGAAATAATGTCAATATCAGGTGACTTGGGAATATACATTGGCTCGGCCACGGCATATGGCTGCATACGCAAACGGGGCATTGTTTTTTGCGAGCCGGCATTGGTGGCCGTGGAGCCAGAAACCGGCAGAATTTTAAATGCCGGTTTTGAAGCGGAAGAACTGTTAAAGCATGCAAAAATACATAGCCGGGGAGTCTATCCTCTGGCAGACGGCAGACTGACTGACTATCCGACCTTTGAACGTCTGGTCAGGCACGTGATAAAACGGATTTGTGGAACAAGAATTTTTAAGCCCAGAGTGGCGCTGTGCCTGCCAGATGGTTTTACCAATGTAGAATGCCGGGCAGCGGAAGAAGCTGTTCTTTCCGCGGGCGGACGAAGTGTCGCCATTGTCAGCAAAATGCTTGCCGCAGGCTATGGAGTTGGAGTAAAACCGGATGACGCTCAGGGCAAAATGATCATTCATCTTGGTGGCGGATGCACGGCTTATGCGTTTCTTGCATCGGGCAATGTTATTTTATCAGAAACTTCAAATTTGTCGCAAAATAACATAAACAGTATGATTTATGACTATATCCGGGACAAATATGATATGATCATCAGCGGAGAAACGGCGGAAAGCATTAAGAACAACCTTGGCTGCTTTTATCCAAGGGACTTTAATTTGAAAATGAACATAACAGGAAAACACGTAACTGATGGAACGCCCGCCTATCTCACCGTGGATTCAAACGAAGTTTATGGCGTGATGCAGCCCGCTGCAGACGAATTTTTACAGATGCTGGCAAAGGTTTTAAAAAAGATTCCGGCACATTTTTTAAAGGCGATAGCAAAAGATGGCGTTGTGCTGACGGGCGGCGGCAGTTTGCTGTATGGGATAGAAAAATTGATTTTTAAAAACTTTTCCTTACCTGCGGTTTCGGACAAAAATGCAGAACGGAGTGTGGCGGACGGCTTCTGCTTAATGCTGCATTCTGGAAAACTTTTTAAACAATCTGAACGATAAACAGAATGGAAAAACAAAGAGGTAAAACAACGGTTTTTGTTGTTTTACCTCTATCTGAATTATTTTCTTGCGTCAGTAACTGTCTGCACCTTTAAAATATCGGTGGTGCCGTCGGCACCGGCAGTAATCACAACCCTGTCGTTATCTTTGATAAAACCAAACCGTTTTGCACAGGCAACGGAATGATGAAAGAGCACATTGGCGTCATACTGATACAGTGCTTTTACAGGATACACCCCCCAGGAAAGCGTTAACTGGTGGTATGTTTTTTCTGATGGCGTTGTGGCGATGATAATTTCCCGCGGGCGGAACTTCGAAACCCGCCGTGCGGTATAACCCGATTTTGTTATAGCAATGATGGCGGTTGCTTTCACGTCCCGTGCCGTGGTGCAGGCCGCGTCACAAATTGCATTTGTTGTGTCGTTCATGTCAATATCATATTGCACGTCCTTGTATATATCCATATCAAAGGCGTCTTTTTCTGCCTGGAGGGCAATGCTGGCCATAACCTGAACAACCAGTTCCGGATGGTCGCCAATGGCGGTTTCACCGGAAAGCATTATGGCCGAGGTGCCGTCGAACACAGCGTTGGCAACGTCTGTAATTTCTGCTCTGGTAGGCGTAGTGGAGTGAATCATCGACTCTAACATCTGGGTTGCCGTGATGACCATTTTCCCTGCCTGATAGCATTTCCGAATGAATTTTTTCTGCAGGCCAGGCAGCTTTTCAAATTCAATTTCCACACCCATGTCCCCTCGGGCAACCATGATCCCATCAGAATGGCTTAATATTTCGTCAAAATTATTTACGCCTTCTATGTTTTCAATCTTTGAAATAATTTTTATATTGTAGCCGCCGTGATAGTCTAAGAAGTTACGGAGGGCAATTACGTCTTCCTTTGAACGCACAAACGAAGCGGCAATAAAATCTACGTCCTGTTCCACGCCGAATACTAAGTCCTGTTCATCTGCCCGGCCTAAATACGGAATATTCAAATGGACATTGGGAATATTAACTCCCTTGTGGTCGGAGACCTCGCCGCCGGAGATAACCTTGCAGATAATATCGTTTTTCTGAACCTGGGTCACTTCAAGATGAATTCTGCCGTCGTCAATCAGCACCTTATTTCCGGGCGTAAGCTGTTTTGGCAGGTCTTTATATGTGACAGAAACCTTTTTTGCGTCGCCGTCATACTCATCAGAGGTGAGCGTAAACACAGCTCCGTTTTCAAGAATTTCCTTGTGGTTTTTAAAATTGCCAAGCCGGATCTCGGGCCCCTTTGTATCCAGCATAACGGCCGCAGGAACGCCCATTTTGTCCCGCACTTTGCGGAACAGTTCAATTGTTTCTTTATGATATTCGTGGGTTCCGTGGGAAAAGTTAATTCTCGCCACGTCCAATCCGCTTTTCAGCATGCCGGCAATCACCTGTTCGCTGCGGGAGGCAGGCCCCAATGTACAAATAATTTTCGTTTTTCGCATTTTAAACTCCTTGAATATAAAAAATAACATTTGATTACATTATACCACATTTTTTAACCAAATTATGTTAAATTGTTGTAAAGATTATTCGTTTCTATTTAGTATGTGTAATTTTTTAATTATGATTGAAAAAAATTTGCCGTTATGATATACTAAAAAAGAATTATATAAAAGGGCGTGGCGTAAGTGGAAAGAAGAAAAACGAAGTCGGTAAAAGTTGGAAAATTTTTGATTAGCGGTGACGCGCCTGTCACCGTGCAGTCAATGCTCAATACAAAAAATGGCGATGCGGAGGCTGCGGTTGCACAGTCACAAGCCTTAAAAAAAGTAGGGTGTGACATTATCCGTCTGGCTGTTACAGATGAGAAAAGCCTTGAAGTTGTAAAGGAATTGAAAAAAGCGATTGATTTGCCTTTGGTTGCAGATATTCAGTTTGACTTTCGAATGGCTCTTGGAGCAATTGCCGCCGGAATCGATAAAATCAGGCTGAACCCAGGAAATATTGGTTCTGCGGATAAGGTGAAAAGCGTAGTGGCAGCGGCGGCAGAGCGCAAAATACCAATCCGTGTGGGCGTAAACAGCGGTTCTGTTTCTAAAGAAATTGCAGCAAAATATGGCCGTTACAGCGCGGAAGGCCTTGTTTTGGAAGCAATGCGCCACATTCAAATATTGGAAGACTGCAATTTTGAGGACATCGTAATTTCGTTAAAGGCGTCCAATGTTGCAACGATGATTGAAAGTTACAGGCTGATGGCATCAAAATGCAGCTATCCCTTACATTTAGGCGTTACCGAGGCAGGAACAAGCTATTCCGGCACAATTAAGTCTGCTGTTGGTATTGGAACGCTGTTGGCAGAGGGAATTGGCGACACCATCCGCGTGTCGCTGACCGACCAGCCAGAGGAAGAAATTCGTGCTGGGATTGAAATTTTAAAATCGCTGGGCCTAAAAAAAAGCGGTGCAACACTGGTTTCGTGCCCTACCTGTTCGCGTTGCAGCGTCAACCTCATACAAATTGCAAAAGAGGTGGAGGAGCGGCTTGCAAACATGCCGTTTCCTATTAAAGTTGCGGTGATGGGCTGCGTTGTAAACGGTCCGGGAGAAGCGCAGGACGCAGATATTGGCATTACCGGAGCAAATGGGGAAGGGCTGATTTTTAAAAAGGGCAAAATTATAAAAAAGGTACCCGAAGATAGAATTGTTGATGAACTATTTGTTGAGATAGAAAAGCTGTTTAAGGAGAGGTAAAGAAAAAGAATGGCAGGTTTAATGGTTGAACTGGCAGGAGAGGAATTTGCTGCCCAATATCAAACGACGCACATTACAAGCTGTAAGGTGAAAAAAGAAGATATGTCCATGCATATTGATATCATGTCTGACGTGTTTCCATGCAGCTTTCCCCTTGATGCCTTCAAAGAAAAAATTATTCAAAAGTTTGGCATTGCCAATATAAAGTTTTCTCTGGGGTTTAAAAATTTTGAATTGACAAAAGAAAATTTACCGATGTTTTATGACCAGTTTCGTGAAATGCTGTGTGCAAAACACCAGGCGCTAACAAATATTTTGACCGGCAGCTCTGCAGAGCTTGACCAAAACGTTTTACATATTAAGCTGCGGTTTGGCGGCGAGAAAACGCTTGTGGAACAGCATATTGACGCGGCGGCGGAGGAATTAATTCAGTCCGCGTTTCATAAGGAACTGAAAGTCGTTTTTGAAAGTATATTAAAAGACGAAACCGAAATTTTTGAAAAGCTGGAACAGGAAAAGAGCAAAATGGTTGCCGGTTCTGCTGAAATTGCCAACAAAATAAATGAGAAAAAAGCAACAAAAGCCGTTTCAAAGGTGAAAGACGAGGAAGAAAAAGACACAAATATTTTTATTGGCAGGGACTTTTCCGGCGACGTTACTAAAATGTGCGATATTAACGAATACAGCGGGAAAGTCATCGTATCTGGCTCTATTATTTCCACAGAAACAAAGGAAATTAAAAACGATAAGGTCATATTTTTTATTTACATAACCGACGGCACGGGTTCCGTTATGTGCAAATGCTTTATGGAAAATGCAAAATATAAAGTGCTGAAGGACAAGCTGAAATCAGCAAAGGCTGTTTGCATCCGCGGTTTGGCACAGTATGATTCCTTTGAGCGGGAAGTCACCATAAAGTTAGATGATATGAAACTGGCAAAGGTCACTCAAAAGCAAGATAACGCAGACGAAAAGCGTGTGGAGCTTCACGCCCATACAGTGATGTCCGCAATGGATTCCGTTGCAAAAACCGGCGACTTAATTAAGCTTGCCGCCTCCTGGGGGCACAAAGCCATTGCCATTACAGACCATGGCGTGGTGCAGGCGTATCCCGATGCATTTTCAGCCGGAGAAAAGAACGGTATTAAAATTTTATACGGCATGGAAGGCTATCTCATGGGGGAAAGCGCAAAGCTTGTCTATGATGAAAAGGATATGGCGCTTACGGGCAGCTTTGTGGTGTTCGACATTGAAACAACAGGCTTCAGCGCTAAGTTTGATGAAATTATTGAAATTGCAGGCATTAAAGTTGTAAACG
Source organism: Congzhengia minquanensis (assembly GCF_014384785.1). Lineage (NCBI taxonomy): Bacteria > Bacillati > Bacillota > Clostridia > Eubacteriales > Oscillospiraceae > Congzhengia > Congzhengia minquanensis. The sequence goes on along the minus strand of NZ_JACRSU010000002.1, from coordinate 65,595 downwards.
GAAAAATGACGGACCGTTTTTCAAAATTTATCCAACCAACCCGCACAATTCCGCCTCATATTACGGAGCTTACCCGCATCACCAACGACATGGTAAAAAATGCAGAGCCGGTGGAAGTTGTTTTAAAGGAATTTTTGTCGTTTTGCGAGGGCTGTGTTTTGGTTGCGCACAACGCAACCTTTGATGTTGGCTTTTTAAAAAAGTTCAGCGAAAAGCTTTCGCTTGATTTTGATTATTGCTATATTGATACTGTGGGCTTAAGCAGAAGACTCATTAAAAAAATTAAGCGTCACAAGCTGAACAATGTTGCAAAGGCTTTGGGCTTTACATTTGAAGGGCACCACAGAGCTATTAACGACACAGAAATTACGGCAAAAATTTTTATTACATTTTTAGATATGATGAAGCGCGAAGGTGTTGATAATGTTGCGGACATCAATAAGGTTTTATTGGATGACTCTGTTGTAAAATATACAGATTTATACCATATCATTCTGCTGGCAAAGAATATGACCGGTCTACATAACCTTTATAAACTTGTGTCTGCCTCCCACCTTGACAACTTTTATAAAAAACCGCGGCTGGCAAGGGATGTGCTTGAAAAGCACCGCGAGGGATTAATTATTGGCAGCGCCTGTGAAGCGGGAGAGCTTTATAGCGCAATTCTGTCGGGTAAGCGGATTGACGAGATTGAAGCCATCGCGCGGTTTTATGACTATCTTGAAATTCAGCCCCTTGGCAACAATGAATTTATGATTCGGAACCAAACGGTTTCGACCCATGAGGACTTAAAGCTCATAAACCGCGAAATTGTTGAGCTGGGCGAAAAGCTGGAAAAACCCGTTGTGGCCACCTGCGACGTGCATTTTATCAATCCTGAGGACGCAGTTTACCGCGAGGTGCTGTTTACCGGTCAGGATTATGAAGATGCGTCTAACCAGGCGCCGCTGTATTTCCGTACTACCGAAGAAATGCTGGAGGAATTTGCATATCTCGGCAAGAAAAAGGCCTATGAAGTTGTTGTGGAAAATACAAATAAAATTGCAGATATGGTGGAAGAAATCCGTCCTATCCCAAAAGAAACCTATCCGCCGGAAATGCCAGGCGCTACGGAGGATATTCAACGCATGTCGGACGCGAAAGCCCATGAGCTGTATGGCGATGTGCTGCCCGACATTGTGCGGGAGCGGATGGATAAAGAACTTGTGCCCATTATTAAATACGGCTTTTCTGTTATGTATATGATTGCGCAGAAGCTGGTAACAAAATCGCTGAGCGACGGATACCTGGTGGGCTCCCGTGGCTCGGTTGGTTCGTCTTTCATTGCATATTTAATCGGCATTACAGAAATTAATTCGCTTCCGCCGCACTATATATGCAGAAATTGTAAGAATGTGGAGTTTATCACCGACGGCACCTTTGGCTGCGGTGCGGACATGCCGGACAAAATTTGCCCTGTTTGCGGCGAGAAATATGCCAAAGAGGGATATGATATTCCCTTTGAAACGTTTTTAGGGTTTGACGGCGACAAAGAGCCGGATATTGACCTAAACTTTTCCGGCGAATATCAAAGTGTTGCCCATAAATATACGGAAGAGCTGTTCGGCGTGGGGCACGTATACCGCGCAGGAACCATTGGCACTTTTGCAGAAAACACCGCCTTTGGCTATGTACGAAAATACAGCGAAAAGACGGGGAAGAACTTAAACAAGGCTGAAACCATGCGTCTGATAAACGGTATTGTGGGGGTAAAAAGAACCACGGGCCAGCACCCCGGCGGTGTTATGATTGTTCCGAAGGCCAACGAGATTTATCAGTTTTCTCCCATTCAGCACCCGGCAAACGACAACGAAACCGATATTATCACCACACACTTTGATTACCACTCCATCAGCGGAAAGCTGTTAAAGCTTGATATTCTGGGACACGACGATCCGACAATGATAAGAATGCTCGAGGATTTAACGGGATTAGACGCAAAAACCATTCCCATTGATGACAAACCCACCATGAGCCTGTTTACCGGGACCGAGGCGCTGGGTGCAACAGCAGAGGAAATCGGCAGCATTGTGGGGACTTATGCCGTTCCGGAGTTTGGAACTAAATTTGTCCGTCAAATGCTCTTAGACACGAAACCGACTACCTTTGGGGAACTGATGCGGATTTCAGGCCTTTCTCACGGGACAGATGTATGGAACAACAACGCTCAGGATTTGGTGCGTGACGGAACGGCTACGCTTTCTGAGGTGATTTGTACCAGGGACGACATTATGCTCTATTTGCTCCATCATAATCTGCCGCCTTTAAACTCTTTTAAAATTATGGAAAAGGTGAGAAAGGGCAAAGGGTTAGAGCCGGAAGACGAAAAGCTGATGCGGGAAAACAATGTTCCCGAATGGTACATAACATCGTGTAAAAAGATTAAGTATATGTTCCCGAAAGCCCACGCGGCAGCCTATGTAACCATGGCGTTTCGAATTGCATATTTTAAGGTTCACTATCCAATTGCTTTTTATATTACCTATTTTACCGTTCGGGCTACAGATTTTGACGCGGATTTAATGCTTCGCGGCAAGGAGCGCGTTGTGTCCGCAATTAGTGAATTAAACGACAAACCGGATTTAACACAAAAAGAAAAAAACTTAATTACAATTCTTGAAGTTGTAAATGAAATGTATGCCAGGAAAATATCGTTTCTGCCTGTGGATTTGTACAAATCTGACGCTACCAGGTTTTTGGAGGAGGACGGGGCAATCCGGCCGCCGCTGAACGCCATCAGCGGCATATCCGACGCCGTGGGGCAGAGTATTGTTGACGCGAGGGAGGAGGCCGAGGGGCCGTTCCTTTCTGTGGAAGAACTGATGAAACGCGCGAAAATCGGCGCGGCAGTTGTGGAAAAAATGAAAGAATATGATATATTAAAAGGCATACCCGATACCAGTCAGGTGAGCCTGTTTGACTTATGAGGCTAAGTAGCACAAGATAATAAGAAAGGATAAAGAAATATGACTGTGAAAAGACCGATGTTATGGCTTTCTGTTTCCGTTGTTGCGGGAATGTATCTGCTGGCTGTTTTAGGACCTGACGTGTCTTTCGCAGTCATTTTTTGCGCTGTTTTAACCGCATTGGTTCTTTTTTTTAAAACGCGGAAGCTGTTTCCAAACCTGATTCTAGCAGCTTCCTTGGTGTTGTTTTGCACAGGTGCCGTTCTTTACGGAATTGCAGATGATATTTCAACAAGGCCGCTGTACCCCTACTGCGGCGAACCGGTGCTTTTAACGGGTGAAATCGATGAAGAGCCAGAAATTTCAGACCGCTATGTCCGTTTCCTTTTGCAGGCCACGTCCGTTTCAACGGGGAGAGATGAATCAGAAGCAATTGATGAAAAAATTTCAGTAATTTGTTTTTTTAACGACGGTAGGCGAAACTTCCCCGTGCCAAACCGCGGTGACATTCTGATGGCAGAGTGTGAAGTTGCGGTACCCGACGGGGCAATGAACACCGGCGGGTTCGACTATGCAAGATATTTAAAATCGAAAGGTGTTTATTTTCAGGCGGTTGCAAACACCGAAAATCTGCATATTACGGGGCATAATGCGCACCCCGTTTCTGATGCTGTTTATCAATTCCGAAATAAATGCGCTTCGCTTTTTGACACCGCATTTCCGGGAAAGGAAGGCGGTGTTTTGAAAGCATATGTTATGGGGGACAAGTCGTCGATTTCACCCGAGGTTTCGGATATATTCTCCGCCAGCGGCCTGTCCCATGTTCTGGCGGTATCCGGTATGCACGTTGCAGTTTTTCTGGCGTGCATTCTTGCTCTTTTAAAGTTTTTAAAAATTTCTAAACGAAAACAGCTTGTCATTTCCGCTGGCGCGGTGATTCTGTTTGTCGTTTTTACCGGTGCGTCCATTGCAACTGTCAGGGCCGGATTTGTCAGCATATTCGCTATTTTGGCAAAGCTTGTTTTTAAGCGGTCAGATTCAAAAACAGCACTTGCCGAGGCAGCAGCTATTTTATGTGTATTCAATCCATTGGTGGTGTTTGATGCGTCGTTTATGCTTTCTTTTGCCGCAGCATTGGGCATTTTGTTATTCGCGGACGGTATGTCTGAAACATTTTCATTTGTCTATGCAAGGCTTAAACCGGCCTCTAAAATTCGTGCTATTGTTAAAGCCGTTTGTGATTTAACGGCGGTGGGCCTTTCTGCAAATATTTTTATCATTCCCATCCTGATTCATTTGTTCCGTGAGTTTTCCGTGATGTCTGTTATAGCGACGGTTGTGATTAATCCGGTTTTAGCCCCAATGCTGGTAGGCGGCCTGTTGTTTGTGGCGGTTGGGCTGGTTAGCCAGACAATTGCGTTTCCCATTGCCGGTTTTCTTTATTTGTGCGCAAAATATATGATACAGACGGCTCAAATTTTTGCAGGCGCTCCGTTTGCCAAGCTGGTTTTCGGCGACATCACACCTTTTTTCTTAATAATTTATGCTTTTGCGATGCTCGTGGTTTATTTTACATTGGTAAAGCGCAATAAAACCGGTTACTTTATATCGTTGTATTCTGTTGCAGCGCTTTCCTTAACGCTTCTTTGTTATAATATCTCGGTTTACCACGTGGCAGAGGTGTCTTTTATTAATGTCGGGCAGGGGGACTGTGCCCTGATCAAGGCGCCGGGCAACTGTGATATTTTAATTGATGCCGGCGGTAAGAAAAACAACAATTCCATAGGGGAAAATGTTGTAAAACCCTATCTTGTCCAAAACGGCGTGTATGACATAGAATATGCGGTTGCCAGTCACGGACATGAAGACCATGTAAACGGCATTACAGGCCTTTTAGATATAATGATAATGAAAAACTTGATCGTGCCGGAGGGGTTCGGCACAACAACGGAGGGGGCAGCCCTGTTGGAAAAAGCAAAAGAAAAAGACGTTCCGGTGACTTTTTTTAAGCATGGAGATGTTTTGAAAATCAATGATGAAATGAAGCTTACGGCAATCATGCCGGACGAAAAGTTTCTAAGCTTTACAAAAGAAGACAATGAAAACGACCGTTCACTTTTGTTAAAGCTGGAATATGGAGATATTTCGTTTTTATATACCGGCGATTTATCACAGGAGGGTGAAAATTATGCAGCGGCGCTTTATCCTGAGTTGGTGCCGGCAAATGTTTTAAAAGTTGCACATCATGGCTCAGATGCCTCTAACAGCGAAAAGTTTTTAGATGCTGTAGGACCTGAATTTGCGTTTATCCCGGTGGGGAAAAACAGCTACGGACATCCGAAACAGGAGGTTTTGCAAAGATTAACGTCACGAAATATAGAATTTTATAGAGCAGATAAAAACAAAGATGTGACCTTTTATTTTGACAATAAAGAAATAAAAGGAATTCAATTTGATGAAAATTCGGCTGCGGGAGGGCTATATGAACTACGATGAATTTGTAAAATATTTAAAACAGGATAAAATGGAAAAAAACGTTCTCTTGCTGTATGGCGAGGAGGTATTTTTAAAAGCACACAGCAAAGCGGAGCTGTTGAAAAAAATCACCCCGGCTCAAATGCCGGAGTTTAATGTGTTTGAGTTTGATGGCAGAAAGTATGATTTAAAAGCAGTGGACGAAGCCATTGAGGCGCTGCCTGTTATGTCTGACTCAAAACTTTTAACGTTTCGCAACTCTATGATTTTTACAATATCCGGCAAGGATACGGCCACAAAAGAGTATAAGGAGTTTTGGGAGAAACGGCTTTCAGACATTCCCGAAGATGTGTTTTTGGTTTTTGACGAGGAAAAGGTAGACAAGCGCAGCGGGCTATATAAAAAATTTCAAAAACAAAATGCGTTTGCAGAGTTTTCTTATTTATCTGAAAATAAAATGATTAACTGGACCATTGGTCTGTTTAGAACACTGGGAAAGGTCATCAGCCCTCACGACGCGAAATATTTAATTGAAATTACGGGCGAAGGCATGATGGCGGTAAAGCATGAGGCAGAAAAAGTGGCCGCTTTCACCCAGGGTGAAATTCAAATCACCCGGGCGGACATCGACGCCGTAGTAGTTCCGGTAATTGAAAACAAAGTGTTCGACATGGTGGACGCAATGCTTTCTCAGAATGCCTATGCCGCACTTTCAAAACTAAACGACTTATGCTCGTTAAAAGAGGATGAAACAAGAATTCTCGGTGCAATCAGCTCCAGCGTGGATAAAATTTTAACTGTGAAGCTGATGACGGAAAGTAGGCTGGACAGGACACAAATTGCGTCCAAAAGCAAAATACCGCCGTTTCTTGTGAGTAAATATATCACATTGAGTGCAAAATATACGAGGGAAAACTTAGAACGGCTGCTGACAATGTGTGTTGATACCGATCGGAATTTTAAACTGAGCCAGGGTGACAAAACCGTGCTTTTGCAAAGGCTGATTGCCGATTTTGCCGGATAATTTTGAATTTCATAAAAAATTCATAATTTATTGCTTGACAATTCTGTAAAAAAGTGATATTTTAATGTTAGCACTCGATAAGGTAGAGTGCTAACAACGAGGTGAAGGGTTATGGAAATGAATGAAAGAAAGCGAAAAATACTTCATACCATAATAAATGAATATGTGACGAATGCGGAACCAGTCGGTTCACGGCATATCGCAAAGAACCTTGATTTGGGGCTTTCCAGCGCGACCATCCGAAACGAGATGGCCGATTTAGAGGAAATGGGCTATTTAGAACAGCCTCACACGTCGGCGGGCAGGGTTCCGTCGGACAAAGGGTATCGGTTTTATGTTAACGAACTGATGAACGGCTATGAAGTGAGCCAACGGGACATAGATCTGCTTGCCGTTGCTATGGAAATGAAGCTGAACCAGTTTGACAAGGTTATCCGGCAGGCGTCTGTGGTGCTTTCACAGCTTACAAATTACACCGCTGTTTTAATGACACCTGAAATGAAACACGGTGCGATCAAAACCATTGAACTTGTTCCTGTTGACGCATCTTCCATGCTGATCATTCTGGTAACAAACGAGGGCATCATGAAAAACAAGCGGGTTTACATCCCAAAAAATGTAGACCACAAAATCATCCCTCAGGTTTCAGCACTGATGAAGGAGAAGCTTTCCGGCCTGCTTTTAAATGAAATTGATGTGAAAAAAATCAATGAAATTAAAAAAGCACTTGGTTCAAATTATGAAATGCTGTTTCCGGTGCTGGATTTTATTTCCGATATTATTGACGACATTCAAAAGGAAACGGAAATCTACTTAAGCGGCGTTACGAATATTTTTAATTTTCCCGAATACCGAGACGTTACGCGCGCCAAAGAGTTTATCGAGTTTTTAGACGACAAACAGTCCGTTGCCAAGGTGTTGTCGGACGCAGAAGAAAACGACGAGCATGCAATTCATGTCCGAATCGGCAGCGAAAACGGGCTGGATATTATGCAGAATTTGAGCCTTGTCACCACGAACTACCACTTGGGGGGGAGAGCGGCGGGCCGGCTTGGTATTATCGGACCGACTCGAATGAACTATTCTAAGGTAATTGCAAATATTAATCAAATATCCAATTACCTTGACAGGCTTTTAAAAGAACTGTATATTGATGACAATGGAGAGTGATGAAAATGGCCAAAAAGCCAACAAAGGAAAACGAAGTGAAAGAAAAAGAACGCGTGGAGGATGCCGTTCAGGAAGAAAAGGAGCCTGTCACTGCTAAATCCGGCGAATTGGCGGAAGAAACACCAGAGGAACCCAAAACCGTTGAAAAAGAGAAATATGATGAGGTTTACGACAAATATTTAAGGGTTTTGGCGGAGTATGACAATTATAAAAAGCGCACGCAGAAAGAAAAGGACGAAATGTATAGCCTTGCGGTAGCCGAAACTTTAGAAAAGCTGCTTCCGGTGGCGGACAATCTCGACCGGGCAATCTCAGCGCTGGACGAAACGGAACACTCTGAATTTTCAGAAGGCGTGAAAATGGTGTCGAAACAATTTTTTGAAATTTTAGCGAAAATGGGTGTGGTTGAAATTGAGGCACTGGGCACACAGTTCGACCCCAATATTCACAATGCGGTGATGCATGTTGACGACGACGAGTATGACGCTAACGTTGTGATAGAGCAGTTTATGAAAGGCTATAAATATAAAGAAAAAGTGATTCGGCATTCTATGGTAAAGGTTGCAAATTAACATTGTTAAAAATTTATTTGTTTATATATTAGGAGGAATGACTTATGGCAAAAATCATTGGTATTGACCTTGGCACAACGAATTCATGTGTAGCAGTTATGGAAGGCGGGGAGCCTACCGTTATTCCAAACGCCGAAGGCGGAAGAACAACCCCTTCTGTGGTTGCATTTTCTAAAAACGGCGAAAGACTGGTTGGGCAGGTTGCAAAAAGACAGGCAATTACAAACCCTGAAAGAACAATTATCTCTATTAAAAGAGAAATGGGAAGCTCGCAGAAAACAGACATAGACGGAAAAAGCTATTCTCCCCAGGAAATTTCGGCAATGATTCTGCAAAAACTGAAAGCCGATGCAGAAAGCTATTTGGGCGAGCCTGTAACACATGCGGTTATCACTGTTCCGGCTTATTTTAACGACGCACAGAGACAGGCGACAAAAGACGCAGGCAAAATTGCGGGACTGGAAGTTCAGAGAATTATCAACGAGCCTACGGCGGCAGCCCTTGCTTATGGCATGGACAAAGACGGTGACCAGAAAATTATGGTTTACGACTTAGGCGGCGGAACGTTCGACGTTTCTATTTTAGAGCTTGGCGACGGCATTTTTGAGGTGCTTGCAACAAACGGTAACAATCGCCTGGGCGGCGACGACTTTGACCAGAGGGTTATCGACTATTTGGCATCTGAATTCCAGAAGGAAAACGGAATTGATTTGAAAAACGATAAAATGGCACTCCAGAGATTAAAGGAAGCTGCTGAAAAAGCAAAAATTGAGCTTTCTGGCGTGACGACCACCAATATCAATCTGCCGTTTATTACAGCAGACGCAACAGGACCGAAGCATTTAGACGTTACCTTGACCCGTGCAAAATTTGACGAACTGACACACGACCTGGTTGAGGCAACCATGGAACCCTCGAAAAAGGCGCTGGCCGATGCTGGCTTATCTGCAAGCAACATTGACAAGGTGTTGTTAGTCGGCGGATCTTCCAGAATTCCGGCTGTGCAGGAAGCAGTGAAAAATCTGACAGGCAAAGAACCCCACAAGGGCATTAACCCGGACGAATGTGTTGCAGTTGGCGCTGCAATTCAGGGCGGCGTGCTTTCCGGCGACGTCAGCGGCGTTGTGCTGTTAGACGTAACACCGCTTTCACTTGGTATTGAGACCTTAGGCGGTGTGTTTACAAAATTGATTGACAGAAACACCACCATTCCTGCGAAAAAATCGCAGATATTCTCTACTGCAGCAGACGGACAGACAAGCGTTGAAATTCATGTTCTGCAGGGTGAAAGGGAGATGGCTGCAGATAATAAAACATTGGGTAAGTTTCATTTGGACGGAATTCCGTCGGCGCCCAGAGGCGTTCCGCAAATTGAGGTTACGTTTGATATCGATGCGAACGGCATTGTTCATGTATCTGCCAAGGACATGGGCTCCGGCCACGAACAAAATATTACGATTACAGCCAATACAAACCTTTCAGACGATGAAATTGACAAGGCTGTAAAAGAAGCAGAAAAATTTGCACAGGAAGACAAGAAAAAGAAAGAAGAAATTGAAATTCGGAATAACGCAGACACGTTGGTTTATCAGAGCGAAAAATCGCTGGCAGATTTGGGCGACAAGGTTGATGCTGCTGATAAAACGGCAGTTGAAAGCCTGATTGCCAAAGTGAAAGAGGCCTTAAAGGGCACCGATTCTGCGGCAATTAAAGCAGCGACTGAGGAGCTTTCCAAAAAGTTCTATGAGGTCAGCTCAAAAGTATATCAGTCAACACAGGGGCAGCAGCCTCCGCAGGACGGCCCGAACCCCGGTGATGGAAATGCTCCAGGCGGAAACAATGGTGATAATGTCGTTGATTCTGATTTTGAGGAAGTAGACTAATTAAAAATGAAACTGTTTCAGAAACAAACCCACAGCGTAATATCTGCTGTGGGTTTGCGGAATGTTTTGGTAAAGGGTGAATTTTATGGCAGATAAGCGAGATTTTTATGAGGTTTTGGGTGTATCAAAATCTGCAACCGATGATGAAATTAAAAAAGCCTATAGAAAACTTGCAAAACAATATCATCCGGATTTAAACCCCGGGGATAAACAGGCCGAGCAAAAATTTAAAGAGGTCAGCGAAGCATATGAAATTTTGTCGGACAAAGAAAAGCGTTCCCGCTACGACCAGTTCGGCCACGCAGGGGTAGACCCCAACTTTGGCGCCGGAGGAGGCGCTGGCGGCGGCTTTGGAGGATTTGGCGGGTTCGGCGGCTTTGACATGGGCGACATATTCGGCGATATTTTTGGCGGCGGTTTTTCCTCCCGCGGTACATCCAGGCGCGGCCCGCAGCGCGGAAGCAATGTGTCTGCACAGGTAACTATTAGCTTTGAAGAGGCGGCGTTTGGCTGTGAAAAAGAAATTAATATTTACCGGATTGAAAATTGTCCCGACTGCGACGGAACGGGAGCAAAACCCGGTACTGAAACCGCAACCTGTACCGTGTGCGGCGGCACTGGCCAGGTTCGGTCCACACAGCGAACTATTTTAGGAAACATGCAGACAGTAACGACCTGTTCGGCCTGCGGCGGCAAGGGTACGGTAGTGAAAGATCCATGCCCGAAATGCGCCGGCAAGGGCAAAATTAAAAAGGGAAGAAAAATTAAAGTGAAAATTCCATCCGGAATTGATGACGGTCAGACAATTTCGTTAAGCGGCCAGGGCAATGTGGGCGAAAGCGGCGCGCCTAGCGGTGACCTGTATGTTGCTGTGAATGTTCGCCCCAGCGCTGATTTTAAACGTAGCGGTTTTGACGTGTCCTACGACATGACCATAAGCTTTGCAGAAGCGGCCTTGGGTGCAACTGTGGAAGTGCCCACGTTAGACGGTAAGGTGAAGTATGACATACCGGAGGGAACACAGCCGGGAACGGTTTTTCGGTTTAAGGGCAAGGGAATTCCATATCTGAAACGCTCAGGACGCGGCGACCAGTATGTCAGGGTGAACATTGAAGTGCCGAAACACCTTTCAAAGAAACAAAAGGACCTGCTCCGTGAATTTGCAGGAATGGCAAAGCCAAAATCGAAGGGATTTTTTGATAAATAACGATTCTAAAGGGCATTATTATAGTAAATGGTTTATGGCCCACATAAACCATTTACGCAATTTCATCTTGTGGGCAGAAAGGCAATGAATAGAACAATGTCAGAACTTTTACGCGACAATAAAAACGGCTGGGAGTCCTTAAAAGAAGCGGAAAAACAAGACGTTTTTCAGTTTTGCGGCGACTATATCCAGTTTTTAAATTCTTCAAAAACCGAGCGCCTGGCCGTACAAGAGGCAATAAAAATTGCAGAGCGCAGCGGCTTTTGCGATATTAGCACGAAAGAAAGCCTAAAACCCGGTGACAAGGTTTATTTCAATAACCGCGGCAAGGGCCTATACCTTGCAAACATAGGAAGCGAGGATATTACGTCAGGCATTAATTTTGTTGTGGCCCACATTGACTCGCCGCGTTTGGACTTAAAAGCAAACCCGCTTTATGAAGACGCGGATATGGCGCTGTTTAAAACCCATTATTACGGCGGAATTAAAAAATATCAGTGGACAGCAATGCCCATGTCTCTGATCGGCGTTGTGTATAAAAAAGACGGCACAAAGGTTGATTTTACAATCGGCGAAGAAGCTGGTGACCCAATTTTCTGTGTAAGCGACCTACTTCCGCATTTGGCGTCAAAACAAATGCAGAAAAAGGGCGGTGAACTCATTGAAGGGGAGTGCCTGAACCTGATTATCGGAAGCATGCCGGACGACTGTGAAAAAGACAAGTTTAAAACGGCTGTGATGAAACTGTTAAATGAGAAATACGGTATCACAGAAGATGATTTTGTGACAGCCGAAATTGAGGCTGTGCCCGCGTTCAAGGCCTGCGATTTAGGTCTTGACAGAAGCATGGTCGGCGGTTATGGACAGGACGACAGAGTGTGCGCCTACACTGCACTTCGCGCTGTTTGCGAGTCGGAAAACCCGAAAAAAACGGTTGCGTGTGTTTTGGTTGACAAAGAAGAAATTGGTTCTATGGGCAACACAGGAATGCTCAGCGCTGCCTTTGAATATGGCACCGCCCAGTTAATTTCAAAAACAAAAGGCGACTACAGCGAGCTATTAAAGCTTGAAACATTCCGCAACTCCAAGTGCATGTCGGCAGACGTAAATGCGGCGTTTGACCCCAATTATCCCGACGTAAACGAAAAGAACAATGCAGCCTACTTGGGCCACGGCCCCACGCTGACCAAATTTACCGGTTCCAGGGGAAAATCCGGAACGTCTGATGCGAATGCCGAGTTTATGTCGGTGGTGCGCGGTGTATTGGATCAAAACAATGTTATTTGGCAGACTGGTGAGCTGGGACGGGTTGACATTGGCGGCGGCGGAACCATTGCGCAGTTTGCGGCTAACTTAGATATTGAAGTAGTCGACTGCGGAACTGCTCTTTTGTCCATGCATGCACCGTTTGAAATTGCATCAAAACTGGATATTTACATGACCTATAGAGCGTATAAGGCATTTATTACATTGTAACTTACAAGAGGAGGGAAGATATCCCTCCTCTTTTTGCAGAAAGGGGAAAAGATATTTGAATATACGATTTTCAGATAAGACAGACGTTCCGCAGCTAAAGCACATCTGGAAAGTGTGCTTTGGCGACAGTGACGATTATATTAACATGTTTTTTCAACATCTTTACACACCCGGCCAAACGGTGGTTGCGTGCAGCGGTGAAACAGCAATTGGCGTTGTTTACCTGCTGAAGGCGTCGCTGCTTCACAGAGATTTCCTGTATGGATATGCCATTGGGGTTTTGCCGGAATTCAGGGGAAATTCGGTGTGCCAAAAAATGTTGGAGTTCATACGCGAAGAAGCAAAGCAAAAAAACATTTTATTTGGCCTTCACCCGGCAAACGACAAACTGTTTTCCTTTTATAAACGAATTGGCCTTGAGGAAATGTACTGTTTAAAAACGATAGATGCAAGTCATTTTAATGGCTGTGCGTCTTTTAACATGTCAGACATTTCTGCACACGACTATTTTCACCTGCGCGAGCAGGCGTTTGCACCTCTTGTTTCCTGGGATGAAAAGATGCTTGCATATATGATAACAGAAGCAAGGTCCACAGGGGGATTTGCAAAGAAAATTTTAATTGACGGCCGCGAACGGATTTTGCTGGGCAGGGTGTATGACAAAACGGTTTTTGTGAAAGAAACAACCATGTCGGATGAAGAAATTAAAACTGGGAGCCAATTTTTAAAACAATATTTTTATGCGGAGAAAATAATTTATACTTTGCCGGAGATTTCTGAATTAAATGGAAAAACGGACACCACAATTTTAGGATTTGACAGCGACAGACACGGCATATATATGAATTTATTCCTGGACTGACTTGACTTTGTATTTCTGCGGTGTTATGATATTATAAAAAATAGTATTTGGTTTCGTGCTACCCAAAAACTTTTAACTGTGAACACCATTAAAATTACTGGCTTTTTCAGAGATTAAAGTATCTAAAATAGCAACGGTTTTTGATGATTTGGTGCCCAAATCGATAAAATCAAAGTTTCAGGAGGTATTTGAATATGATTGATTCAAGATGCGGACTACATTGTACAGGCTGTACATACAAAGATTCGTGTGGCTGTTTGGGCTGTATAGAAACAAAAGGTAATCCGTTTCATGGAGAATGTCCTGTGGCAAAGTGCTGTCAAAATAAGGGGTTTGTGCATTGTGGCGACTGTCCCGATATTCCTTGTGATTTATTGACGCAGTACTCCTGTGACCCTGAACATGGTGATACGCCATCTGGTGCAAGAATTGAACAGTGCAAACTGTGGAAACAGGAAGGGTAGCAACAAAATTTAACTTGTTAAAGGGTTTCTTTTTGAGGGAAGATATATATTAGCGAGGGCGCGCATAGATTCTATCCGGAAGACGCATGGCCCGAAATTATAAAACATTTAGAAAATTGAGGTAAACATGAAGAAAAAAGTTTCAGATTCCTTTACGGAACAGGTTCACATTTTATCACAGGGAAATTTAAACGGATACAGCCGTTTGTTCGGCGGCCAGCTTATGGGCTGGATTGACGTAGTTGCAGCCGTAGTTGCCCGCAGACATTCTGGACGAAATGTTACAACAGCCGTGGTGGATATGCTTCAGTTTCAGGCGCCGGCATATGCTAACGACACCGTGTTGATTTTAGGAAAAATAACCTATGCCGGACGAACCTCCATGGAAATTAAAGTTACGGTTTATGTGGAGGAATTAAGCGGCGAGCGAAAGTTGATTAACACCGCCTATGTGGTTATGGTTGCACTGGACGAAAATGAGCGGCCAACAGAGGTACCGGGATTGATTTTAGAAACTGAGGAAGAACGGACGGAATATGAAAATGCAAAATTAAGAAAAGCGCGGAGAATGGAGTATAAAGGCTGATTGGAGGAAAAAAATGTTATATCAGAAAGAGTTGTTTCAAAAGTATGAAACCGATGTGTTTGTGGCAGGCGGCGGTGCAGCAGGTGTAGCGGCGGCGGTTGCTGCTGCAAAAAAAGGAAAATCAGTCTTTCTTGCCGAGTCCTGCGGCGCATTTGGCGGGCTTGGCACGTCCGGCATGGTGCCGGCCTTTGCGCCCTTTGACGACGGAGTGAATATGGTCGCTTCCGGCATTGGGCTTGAAATTCGAAAAAACGTATCGAAGCACGTGCCGCTTAATACATATTGGACGCCCATTGACACAGAAGAATTAAAACGGGAATACGACAGGATTATTACGCAGGCGGGAATTCAATTTTCCTTTTTCACTACCGTTTATGACGTCATTGCCCGCCACGGACGGATTGAATCGGTGATTTTGGGTTCAAAAAGCGGACTGTTTACCGTGAAAGCTAAAATTTACATTGACTGCACAGGCGACGGTGATTTGTGCGCCTTTGGCGGCGGTGAGTTTGAAATGGGAGACGAAAACGGAACTGTGATGCCCCAAACCCTTTGCAGTTTATGGGCAAATATAGACCGTGATAAAATCTGCGAGCCTGAAAACAAGTATATAGAACAGGCCTTTCAAGACGGTGTGCTCAGTTTTGAAGACCGCCACCTGCCCGGATTTTTTCACCGGGAAGACGGCATAGGCGGCGGCAATATCGGACACACCTTTGGCGTGAACCCAACAGATGAGGTTTCTCTGTCCAAAGGAATGATGTGGGGCAGAAAATCCATGATGGAATATGAAACATATTATAAAACCTATTTAAAAGGTTATGAGCGCATGTCCCTTTGCGGCACTGCTGCAATTTTAGGCGTGCGGGAGTCCCGCAGAATTACCTGCGACTATACATTGAACGTTAACGATTTTATTTCGCGTGCTGTGTTTGAAGATGAAATCGGTCGCTATTGCTATCCGGTTGACATTCACGTAATGAACACGGACAAAAAGGAATATGAACGCTTTGAAAAGGAATATGAAACCTTGCGGTTTAAAAAAGGTGAGTCTTATGGCATTCCATTCCGGTCGTTAGTTCCAAAATCATTTTCAAACGTATTAGTGGCGGGGCGGTGTATTGGAACTGACAGGCAGATGCAGGCTTCTGTCCGCGTCATGCCGGGGTGCTTTATCACGGGCCAGGCGGCAGGCACCGCCGCGGCTTTGGCATGTGAGGCAGAAGACGTAAGAAACGTGAAACTGCCGGAGCTTTTTAAAAGCCTTCAAACGATCGGCGCATACCTTCCTAACAACGAAGTATAAGTTTTGGCGGAAAGCTTACGCTTTCCGCCTTTTTTTAAACTTTTTGTAATTATCACATGTTACGCTTGAAATAAACGTCCGGTTGTAGTAAAATAATAATGTTAATCTTGTATGACACGGAGGAAAACTTATGAAATTATACCGGAATATTATAATTATCGCCATAGTGGTTGCCGTTTTGGGCGGCGCGATGTATTTCGTTTCAAAATATCTGCCGGAAAACGATAACAGCGCGAATGTCACGCAGCAGCCCGCTGAAGACGATATGTTCAGCATATATAAAGGGAACAGTGAAAACGTATCGAAAATTCAAATTAAAAATGCCGATGAGGAATATGCGGTGTCTTTAAGCGGTGAAACTTGGGTGATGAATGGCGACAGCACAATCCGCCTCAAACAGACTAACGTAAAATCGCTTCTTTACACCTGCACGTCTGTGTCGGTGAAAAAAACGGTTTCGGAAACTTCGGAAAAAGCAGCTGACTTCGGATTTTCAGCTCCCACAGGCTATGCCGAGCTTTTCTTCAACGATGGCACGACAAAAAGAATTACGGTGGGCAACAAAACGCTGGACGGGCAGGACTATTATATTATGGTGTCAGACGATGAGAAGATTTATCTGAAAAACACCTATGGCTCAGAAAGTTTAATTCCTTCAAGCCAGTCTCTGCGCGACCTATCGCTGATTTCGGTAGACTCGTCCGACCTGAGTACCTTAAAACATGTTTATATGTCAAAACAGGGCAACACGGCGGTTAAGCTTGAAAACACAAACATTGGAACCAGCGAAAATCCAAACTATCAGTGGAGGATGCTGGAACCCGTTTTTGCTGAAATGAACGGACAAGTGTTTACAGACAAAATTATTAGCTGTTTTGAAGCGTTTCAGGCAGCGGCGGTGGTGGAGGACCATCCGGATAATTTAAGCATATATGGTCTTGACGCCCCCTATGCTGAGTTTTCTGTAGGTACGGCGGATAAAACACTTAATATGAAAGTCGGCGGGAAAACCGAAACCTACAGGTTTTTAATGGAGGAGGGTTACGACACCGTTTATGCGGTGCCGAAATCCAGTTTGACGTTTTTAGACGTAGCCTATGTGGATTTGATGAGCAATTTAATTCACGTGGAATATATCAGCAACGTTGATAAGGTGGAAGTGGTTTCAGGCAACACGAAATATGATATGGAAATCAAGGGCGAAAAAGGCGCGGAGGAATATTACATCAATGGTGTTAAAATTCAAAAAGAAACTTTTTCAAAGGCTTATCAGGCAGTAATCGGCATCAGCTTGGACAGCCTTGATTTAACCAAAGAGCCAACTGTAACCCCTGCGGCCTACATTAAATATACGAAGAAAGACGGCAGTACTACTCTGGTTGAATTTCTGCCGGTTGACGAGCGGAATTACCGCGTTACCGTTGACGGAAAAGGCAACAGCATAACGAACAAAAAGAATTTTGAAGGCGTGCTTTCGAAACTTGAAGAAACGGTAAAAGGCGCAAACTAACAGGGGGCAACATGACAAAAGAACAGTTTAAACAGATTACAAAGTCTAACGTGCTTCTGCCTGCTGCATTTTTTGAAAGAACAGAGCACATATATCAAACATTTGGCGCGTTTTTAGACAGCGGCGCAAACTTTTTCATTGCGCCAACCTATCTCTATTCTAAAGAAGCGGAAAAGCTTGAGGCGTTTCGCCAAACGGAGAACGCTGCCAAAGAGCATGCTTTTGTGTGCAGCGCCGTCGCACCGCCAAAGGAGCGAACCGTTTTTTCCGGCGGTACGCTCAGTGTTGACGGTTTCTGCAAAATTATAAAAAATGAGGCCGCATTTCTTTATGAAAATGCCCCTGGCGCCGTGATGTTTTTGTTTGGATTTCAAACCCTTGCAGAGGCAAAATATGCAGTGTATGCCGTAAAAGAAGTGTGCGACCTGCCGGTTTGTGTTTTGCTGGATTTTCAAAACAATCTGCATCTTGCCGACGGATTCAATATTGCTTCGTCTGTGATAACGCTTCAAAGCCTTGGCATCAGCGCGTTAGGAGTTATGGCAGAAGACTGTGACCTCGCATTAGACATACTTTTAGAAATGAAAGAGTTTGCCTCGGTTCCGCTTTTTGTGTTTCCCGGCGCAGGCGGTTTCATCACTCCCACGGAATATGCCCAGTATGCGCAGGATTTTGTGAATAACAAGTGTGTCATGTTTGGCGCTGGCAAAGGAGCCGACGCACGCTTTACGGCGCAAATTGCCAAAGAACTGTGGCAGCTTGAGCCGTTTATGCCCGATTTTCCAACGGTGAATGCGGTTTGCGGCAAAAACCAGATTTGTTTTTTTGACTTTGAAAACCGAACGATAGGAAAAAACACCAAACTGATTGAAATTGATTTAGAAAAGGTATCCAAGCTTTCAGAAGTGGATTTTGTCATTGAAAAATTGATTCAGGCAGGACTTCCGCCTGTTTGCTTTCTGTCTAAGGAAATTGATATTTTAGAACGGGCAGTTTTTGCCTATCCGGGCAGGGCAGCGGTGAAGTCTGACGAATATGGCGAGATAACTGCAAAAGAGTATGGCGCATTGATTTTAAGCGGACAAGAAGGAGATTTTTAAATGTATGCACTTCCAATTGCACAACTGATTGAGGAATTTGCCAAGCTTCCCGGAATTGGAAAACGGTCGGCAGAACGGCTTGCTTTCCATATTTTAAAACAGCCGAAGGACCAGGTGGAGAGGTTTGCGAAATCACTTTTGGCGGCAAAAGAGAAAATAACCTTTTGTCCGGTTTGTCAGTCTCTGACAGACAGCGTTCCTTGTGCGATTTGCGCAAATACCAAGCGGGACCACGGTGTGATTTGCGTGGTGGAAAATCCGAAAGACATTTTGGCTATGGAAAAAACAAAAGAATTTTCCGGTGTCTATCATGTGCTTCATGGCGTGATTTCCCCGATGGACGGAATTGGTCCAAATGATATTAAAATAAAAGAACTGTTGGTGCGGACGGAAAAAGAACCGGTCCGCGAAATTATTATGGCCACGAACCCAACCATTGAGGGCGAGGCGACGGCAATGTATATTTCTAAGCTGTTTAAGCCTTTTGGCATTAAGGTTACCAGAATTGCCCACGGCCTGCCCGTTGGCGGCGAGCTTGAGTATGCGGACGAAATTACGATTACCCGGGCGCTGGAAGGCCGGCATGAAATTTAACAGAAAGGCTTAGGCTTTTTATGGTGCTGAACGAAAATGAACGGATTGAGGATTTGGGCGGCGGATTTCAAATCATTCAGGACAAAACGAAATTCTGTTACGGAACAGACGCCGCGGTTTTGGCGAAATTTATTGCGGCAAAGCCAAAGGAAAAGGTGATAGACCTGTGCAGCGGAACGGCAATTGTTCCGATTTTGCTCTGCAAATATACAAAATGCGCTGATTTTACCGCCTTAGAGCTTCAGGAAGAGATGTGTGCAATTGCAAACAGGTCGGTTGCGCTAAATGGCCTGGAGGATAAAATTAAAGTAATTTGCGGCGATTTAAAAGACGTAAAAATGATGTTTGCCAGCGGCAGTTTCGATGTCGTGAGCTGCAATCCGCCATATATGGTAAAGGGTACCGGCAAAATGAACGGCTCGTTTAGCGTGCAGATTGCGCGGCACGAAATTTTTTGCACCTTAGAGGACGTTGTGCGCTCCAGCGCCTTTCTGCTTAAAAGCGGCGGGCGGTTTTATATGGTGCACAGGGCGGAACGGCTTGTGGATATTTTTGTGCTGATGAGAAACTATAAGATTGAACCGAAGAAAATGACCTGGGTGTGCGCTGGGCCGAACAGCGCGCCGTCATTGGTTTTGGTTGAAGGACAAAAGGACAGGAACAGCGGAATTGTTGTAACAAAACCGCTGTATGTCAATTTTTAGCGGAGGACGTTTATGAGCGAACAAGCAGGCGTATTATATTTGGTTGCAACGCCGGTTGGCAATTTAGAGGATATTACATACAGGGCGCTGAGAATTTTAAAGGAAGTGGATTTCATTGCGGCGGAGGACACGCGGCATTCCCTTAAGCTGTTAAACCATTTTGAAATCAGCAAACCCATGATCAGCTATTATGAGCACAACATCAGAGAGCGCGGCGAACAAATTATAAAAAGGTTAAAAGACGGGCAAAACGCCGCCCTGGTTACAGATGCCGGCACGCCGGCCATCTCTGACCCCGGTGAGGACATTGTAAGGCTCTGTGTGGACGAGCACATTCGTGTTGTTCCCATTCCCGGTGCAGTTGCGGCAATTAATGCGCTGATTTGCTCCTCGCTTCCCACATCGCGCTTTTCCTTTGAAGGCTTTTTAAGCGTGAATAAAAAGAGCAGGATTGACCATTTATCTTCTGTGAAATTTAGCAAATATACGCTCATTTTTTATGAAGCGCCCCACAAGCTTTTAAACACTCTGCGCGACATGCTGGAATATTTTGGTGACCGAAAGATTACTGTTGCCCGCGAACTTACAAAAAAATATGAAGAATTTTTATATACTACCATCAGCGGTGCAATCAGCCATTTTGAAGATGTGCCGCCCAAAGGTGAATTTGTGCTTGTGGTGGAAGGGGCGAAAGATGCAAAAGAGACAACAGTTTTTGATAATATGTCCGTTTTGGAGCATATTAATTATTATATGCGGGCGGGCTTGGATAAAAAAGAGGCAATGAAAAAGGTTGCGCAGGACCGCGGTGTTTCCAAGCGGGAAATTTATGCGGAAACAATAAAGAATTGAGGAGATTGGATATGGACAGTGTGAAATGCTTTAATTTGAAACAGGGACTAAATTTATATTATATCCCGGTAAATAAATTTAAAACAACCTATGTGAGTATTAATATCCATAACGAGCTGAAGGAGGAAACTGCTTCAAAGTGTGCGCTTTTAGCAGATGTTATGCGCCGTGGAAGCAGGAAGTTTCCGGATGAGCCTTCCATGTCGGCTTATCTTCAGGGTCTTTTTGGAGCGTCTTTTTCAACGGATATTAAACGAAAGGGCATTGACCAGATTTTAACGTTTGCAGTTACTGCTGTAGACGACGCATATTTGCCGGAGGGGGAAGCTTGCTTCGACAAGGTGTTGGAATTTTTGTTCGACATGCTGTTAGACCCATATTTAGAAAACGGTGCATTTTGCCCAACCTATGTCAGTCAGGAAAAGGCAAATTTAATGAACGACATCAACGCGCTGGTAAACGAAAAACGGGCCTATTCCGTTTGGCGGTTAATTGAAAACATGTGTGAGGGCGACGTATATTCTGTTCATGAGCTGGGAAGCGCAGAGAAAGTGGAGAACATTGATGCAGAAGAATTATATGCCTTCTATCAGAATTTGCTTAAGACCGGGCCGATTGATATTTTTGTAACAGGAAACGCAGACGTGAGCAAAATTTGTGCCTATGCACAAAAGCGGTTTGAAGCAATTCAATTTGCAAATTTTACCTATCCGGTTCCTGATTTGTATCATAAAAACTTAGGCGGCAAAGAGGTGACGGAACGGTTCGACGTGACGCAGGCAAAACTTTGCCTGGGGTATAAAACATCGGTTTCTCCCACCAGCAAGGACTATTACAAGCTGATGGTTTACAATGGAATTTTGGGAGGCGGAGCCCACTGCAAGCTGTTTAACGAGGTGAGAGAGAAGCTGAGCCTGGCATATTATGCCGGTTCCAGGCTGGAACGGTTTAAAGGGCTGATGATTCTATCGGCAGGAATTGAAAGCGGCAACAAACAACAGGCGTTAGACGAAATTTTTGCCCAGGTTGATTTGATGAAGCAGGGCAAATTTACTGAAACAGAATTCGATGCTGCGGTGAAAAGTATTGTGAATTCATTGCGGACAATTGGCGACAGCATCGCATATCTTTGCGACTATTACCTCGGGCAGACCATTACAAACACGCAAATCAGCCTAGAGGAGTATATTGCAGAAATTGAAAAAGTTACTCCGGAAGACGTGGTTGCAGTTGCCCAAAATGTTTCACTTGAAATGGTTTATTTTCTGACGGGAAAAGAAAGTGAGGAAAAATAAAAATGGAATTTGTAAAACATTTTTCTAAACAGCTGAACGAAACGCTCTACAGCGGTAACCATAAAAGCGGTTTAAAGGTTTATGTCATGCCAAAATCCGGCTACAGCAAAAGTTATGCGGTTTTTGGCACGCATTTTGGCTCTGTGGACAATAAATTTACTGCGCCGGGAGAAACAACGCCTACGGTGCTGCCCGACGGCGTGGCGCACTTTTTAGAGCACAAACTGTTTGAACAGCCCGACGGCGGAAATGTGTTTGCGGAGTATGCAAAATTTGGTGCAAATGCCAATGCCTTTACAAGCTTTAACATGACGGGATATCTGTTTGAGTGTACTGCGAACGTCATTGAAAACTTAAAAATTTTGCTGGATTTTGTGTGCAAGCCCTATTTTACAGATGAAAACGTGGCAAAAGAGCAGGGGATTATCGGTCAGGAAATTAAGATGTATGACGACGATGCAGACTGGAGATGCATGATTAATTTTCTCAGCGCCATGTATGAACAGCATCCGGTGAAAAACGACATTGCAGGCTCTGTGGAATCCATCAGTAAAATTGACAAAGATCTGCTGTATAAGTGCTACCGTAATTTTTATAACATGTCTAACATGGTGCTGTTTGTAATCGGCGAGGCTACGCCTGACCAGGTGGGTGCCTGTGTGGATGAAGTTATTACTGACTATGAAATCCTGCCGGGAAAACCTGTGAGAGATTATGGAAATGAACCGAAAAAAGTGGTGCAAAACACGGTGAAGCAATCTTTAGACGTGTCTGTTCCCACATTTATGCTGGGTTTTAAAGATACCGACACAGGATATAACGGACCGGCGCTTTTAAAGAAAAACATTGAGTTTTCTTTTATCATGGAGGTCGCCTTTGGCAAAACCAGCTATATTTATAATAAGCTATATAACGAGGGGCTTATCATGGGCTTTTTAGATTATGAAACCGAATGTGAAAAGGACTATAGCTTTACATCTGTTTCTGGGGAAAGCAACAACCCTGAACAAGTGCGCGAGGTGGTATTTGAGGGCCTTGAAAAGCTGAAAGAAGAGGGAATTCAAGCAGCTGACTTTGAGCGGCTCAAAAAAGCATTTTTTGGCCGGTTTGTAAAGCAGTTTGATAATATTAACGCCATTGCACACGGATTTTTGGCAAACACCTTTAATAACGTTGGGCTGTTCGATTATATCGACGTAATCGAAACGGTAACGTTAGACGATATTAACAGGCGGCTTAACCATGGATTTTTAAAAGACCTGGCTGTACTTTCGATTATTGAACCGGTGAAAAAATAAGGAGGGGATGATCGTGGTAAATGCAATTGCTTTCCCGGGGCTTCGGCTTGGGCCGTTTATGGTGAGAGAATCTTTTCAGCTGTTTGGGTTAACCATTCACTGGTATGGCGTTATCATTGCCGCCGGAATTTTGATGGCATATCTTTATTGTACGCACATTGCAAAGGACTATGGGATTTCCAAAGACAATCTTTTAGATATTTTAATTTTTGGCTTGCCGTCATCCGTCATTTGTGCGCGGCTTTATTACGTAATTTTTGAGTGGAACAGCTACAAGGATAATTTGATGGATATATTTAAAATTTGGGAAGGCGGAATTGCAATTTACGGCGCTGTGATCGGCGCCTGCCTCTCTACATATATCTATTGCCGAGTGAAAAAAATTAGTGTTTTAAAGGCCTTTGACATTGGTGCATTCGGTCTTTTAATCGGCCAGATATTTGGCCGCTGGGGCAATTTTGTAAACGCGGAGGCATACGGTGCCATTACAGACCTTCCGTGGCGCATGGAGCTTTTAGATTTAGGAATTGCGGTTCATCCCACATTTCTATATGAGTCCCTCTGGAATATGGGCGTGTTTCTTATCATGGTCTTACGACGCAAAAAGATGTCGTTCAGCGGAGAAGCGTTTTTAAGCTATATTACGCTTTACGGATTGGGGCGGTTTTGGATTGAGGGCCTCAGAACAGACAGTTTATTTTTAGGGCCTTTCCGTATTTCACAAATCGTTGCAGTCGCCTGTGTTATTTCTGGAATTGTTTTAATCATTGTAAATAAGCGAAAGCAGAAAACGCTGATATAGAAGAAGAAAGCCCCGCATGAGAGCGGGGCTTTCTTTTATACTTTTACTTAACTGTAAATGATTTTGCTGCTGTCTGCGGAATGCAGTTTTCTAAGTCGCTCCACACAAACAGCTTTGCGTGTGTAATGGTTGCAGAAGCAGGCACGGACGCGTATGCCGTTACAACGGCTGCGTCTGCTACATCGGTAAATCCAGTGGAAACAAGCTCTTTGTCGTTGTAAAGTGCTAAAATTGCCTTGCCTGTTACAGCTTCAGCCATTGTTGCCTTTGCGGTTGCTGTGCCGTCTGTTATAGCAAAGCTATCAGCAGGGCTGAACTCTAAATAGTCTAAATAGAGTGCATAGTCGGCACTAGAGCTGCGCTTTTCAATCCGGAAAATAAGATTGTGGTCTCCGGCTGGAAGAAATACTGTGCCGTTATGAAAAGTGGCCGGAGCCCATTTGCTATTAAAGTAAGTATATTTGCCGTCACTATCTTTTTCAGTGTCCGCATATGTCGTCACATTGTTGCTCAGACAAAGGCCGTTGATGCTGTTTAAAAAGATATCATAGCTACTGAAGTTATCATTAATCACATATTCTATATCATAATTGTCTGCTTGCTCTACGGTAATCGGAATTATAAAAGTTTCGTAGTCATTCGCCGCAAGGTTATCAGTGCTATCAATCCCCAAATACTTCCCGTTGCTGCAGCGTGTAGTAGATGAAATATTCGGCGTATGAGTTGAGCCATCGTTCTGAAGAATGGAAAAATTCTTTTGGTAATCCTCAAATTCAATCCTGGTTGCGGCATCTTTTTTGATGGCAAGCATTTCGGGCGGGATAATTTTAAGATAATCCATGCAAATGCAGACGTCTCGTTGACTGTTCTCAGCCGGCCTTGTCAGCAGTTTTAAATGAATGGTGTGTTCGCCGGAGGGCAGAGTGGCTGAAAAATCATACTGATAAGCCTGGTGCCATGTTTGGTCGAAGTATGTCCATTTGTTGTCAATCTTTTCGGATTCCAAAGCGACACCATTATTGCCCTCTTTCGTCCAAAACGGTGTTTCAGCATCATCTAAATATAACTCTGTGACGCTAAAACTATTACCAGATGCAACATATTTAAAGTTATAACTACCTTCCGCGTCTACAGAAACCGGGATGTCAAGCGTAACGGGTTCTGTTCTGATCGCCGTATCAAAGTGAATATATCCGCTGCCGCTTGTTTGGCTGGTTCCTGTTTTTACGTTGGGTGTTACGTCTACAAAATCGTCTGCATAGTCTTCAAATTCAAGCGTGGTCACTTTGTTCTGAGAAATTGAGGCCGTTTTTGGGGTGAACTGCAAGTAGTCTGCGCAGAACAGATTAGGCTGTGAGGTAGCAATAGGTGCGTCTACCTGAAGTTTCACCGTGTGTGTTCCCTTGCTTAACGTAACACTTTTCCGGTAAATTCGCATCGGAATATATTGCCACGGATACGATTTACCAGCAGAAATGTCTTCAGCATAGGAACTGTCGTTTTTACCGATTGTTTCATTGTCAATGAGCAGCGTAACGACGCTGACATAATCATTGCTGCATTGGTCGCCGAGGGTATATTCCAAGTTATATTCTCCGCCTACAGGTAGATTAATTTCAAAGGTACACGATGCGTCTATAGTTCTTGCAACGTGACCAGTACTAACGGTACCTCCCTGACTAGATGATACTAATTTTCCGTTACTTGCAAGAGTGCTGGTTTTTATAATACTCGTTATGGGGTAATAATCCTCAAACTCATATCTAATTGCATTTGCAGGAATTGAATTATCCTCAGTGGTACAGGTAGCTGAAAGAGGAGTGCCAAAAACTCCCAGCGGGCTCATGGGATAAACGTTAACATTGAAAGTTGCTCCGTAACCCAGTCCGCCGATGGTTCTTGTGCAACTCGTTGCCCTGCTGCTCTCCGGCAAGTAAAAATCTGCCTGATATGTTTGAGAGGAAAGAACCGAACCGCTTTCATTTGTGACTTCTACCTTGTAAGCTCTCACAAATCCGTCCTGTTGACTGCCTGACTCCAAATTTGTTGCATTGTTTGGGTAGGTAACGGTAATGCCATTCCCAACAGGCGTAGCAGTGATTTCAGCACCGGCAGGAAATTCGGGTACCGCGGAGTTTTGACGCTTGTCAGCAGAATAAAGGTAATGCTCTGTGTCATTGGTTGAGTCTTCGTCTGTCATATCCGACACGATCGACGGAATATCAATAACCCAGGGTTCGCCGATAAGCTCTTTTGTAACTAAGTCAAGCTTATAAATTTTAACCACATTGTCTTTCACGGCAATCATCGAGGACTGGTGTACGCTGCTGATGTTTCCGGTTGACGTACAGTTTAATTCTTCTAAATAGCCGCCGCCTGTAAGCGGGGTTTGAAAGACTGTGAAGCCATCCTGCCAAATGGTCTGCGGCAGCTGAGCCGGAACGTGCCAGTGGGCAGTTAAGTTCACAACCTGTGGTTTTGTTTTTAAATATGCTAAGAACTCATCTGAATAGCTTTTGATGTGATTGTTGAAAACGGTTCCCTGAATCGGACCGTGCAGAAGCACAAACACTGGTTTCTTGCTGTCTTCTGAAATGGCAGCGTCAATTTTCTCCTTCAGCCAGGTTTCAGTTTCACTGCTGTAAGCAAGGTTATAATTTTCCGGCGCGGCAGCAATGAAATGATAGCCTTTAATTGTGGTTTGATAGTTCAATGATTGACCTGTTTTTGTTACAAACAAGTCTTTTGACTCCTGAACCTTTTCTGCAGATAAACTGCCGTTCTGCGGAAATTCATGATTTCCCATTGCAAATACAAAAGGAACTTCTCCCTCGTCTGAGCCGTATCCGGCATTGTCTAACGACGTCATAACGGAATCGTAACGGTCCGTAATAACTTCATCAGATTTATTCTGATAAATCACGTCGCCAGTTAATGCAAGAGCGTCCAGCGTTCCGCCGCCAATGGTTTTCTGGGCAGTGAGCGATTCTTGAAACCAGCTTAAAATTGAACTGTCTGATGTTACATGTGAGTCGCCTATCATGCCGAACTTCAAATCTGCACCGCTAATGTCTGGGTTTTCCACCCAACTGTCAGCGGCAAACGTTACCGGCAGCAGCGTTCCAAAAAGCATTGCCACCGTGAGTAACGCGGTTAAAAATTTTTTCATCTCTTGTTCCCCTTTCTTTTTGTGGATGTATGATAAATTATTCCCGGTAATTTTATTTTAACTTGTTCTTCAAAAATAATCAATATAAAATATTACTAATAATTTATAAAAAAGTCGCATATCAAATTATAAAACAGAAATTATAATGCAAAGCAAAGACTATTTATAGCCAATATTGTATCATATATAGCCTACCTTGTCAAGTATAAAAGTCTATAATTAGCCTATAACTTAAATGAGGTGATATATATGAATACGTATGAAGCAGTGAAAAATAGAATATTGTCGTTATGTACGGAAAAGCACTTTACAATTCATAAATTAGCGACCGAATCTGGCATTGCACCATCAACAATCAAAAATATTTTATATGGTAAAAGTCAAAATCCGGGTATTGTTACGCTGAAAATGATATGTGACGGGTTGGGTATTACATTAATTGATTTTTTTGAAACAGAAATTTTCAGAGAGCTGGAACAAGAAATAAAATAAAAATAAAAACACCGACATATTTATTTTATGTGTCGGTGCTTTTTTGCAAATAGATTTAATTTTCGACCGTAACAGCGGTGCAGTCGCCAAACACATCATCAAAGACCTTTTTAAATCTGTCAACGCTCACTTTGCCGTCGTATTGTGCCACACCGTGTTTTTCGGCCAGTTCGTCGGTATAATCTTTCAACGGATATACACGAAACTCCCTTGAGTTTGCATTATAATGCGTTACGGTAGGCATAACAGACGCAGAATCAATGTAAGTTCCGCGTTCCTCATTGGAGCATATTTTTACCTTTCCCATTGCGCCAACCAGGTTTGCCGCCTCTTTTTGACGGGACACATAATTTCCTAAGGAATAGAACACCAACGCTTTGCCGCCGTTTTCGGTTTCAATCCATTCCGCCGGCTCCACCACATGGGGGTGCGAGCCCATAATCAAATCGGCCCCGCGCTCCGTCATAAAGTGTGCCAGGTCCTTTTGTCCATCATCGGCGGAAAACCTATATTCCGTGCCCCAATGCATAAACACAACGGTAAAATCCGCATTTTCTTCGGCTGTATGTAAATCCTTTTCAATTTTATCACGGTTTACTTTGTTCACTAAATACTCTTTCGATTTCGGCGGAGATATTCCGTTGGTACTGTCAGTGTAATTCAGCACGGCCAGTTTAATGCCGTTTTTCTCAATATACTTTACGGCGTCATAATCTTCCTGTGATTGGTTTAAGCCAAGCACGGTAACACCAGGATGCTTTTTCCAAAATTCCAACGTGTTTACAATCCCTTTTTCTCCTTTGTCCAACGCGTGGTTCGTGGCAGAAAGCACAATGTCAAATCCGGCATTTGCAACTGCGTCGCCAACCTCCTGAGGGGAGTTAAACAAAGGATAGCCAGAGTAGCCAAGCGATTTTCCGCCCAAAATTGTTTCCTGCACAATCACCGATAGATCGGCCGCCTGAAAATAGGACGCCATCTCTGCATAAAGACCGCCAAAATTTAAACTTCCGTTTTCCTCCTGCGCATCGCTGATTAACGGCATATGTATGAGGTTATCGCCAACCATCACCAACGAAAGTTCGTTTGTTTGCTGCTTTTTCTTGTTGGTTTTAACCGTTTGCGAAACCTGGGCGCTGCCATTGTCAAAATGGTGTGTCAGCTTGGTTGTGCCAATTCCGGCCAGCACCACAACGATAACCACAGAACATGCTAAAACAATGCGCTTAATAGTGTTTTGCCGTTTTAATTCCGCTCGGGCAGAGTTTCTTTCCATATGCTTCGTTCCCTTTCACTGCGGTAACCATTCTGTCCAGCCCCGCAAAGTCTTTTGTAATGGTGATAGAGTGAAATGCGCTGTTTTCTTCAATTATTTTTTTTACAGCACCGCCCTGGTCAAAACCTATTTCAAACACCAGTTTTCCATTCGAAAAAAGGTTTTCTGCCGCAAACGCCGTAATAATCCGATAAAACTCCAGCCCGTCTCCGCCGCCGTTTAAGGCATATTCGGGTTCAAAGTTTTTGACATCGATCGGTAGGGAAGAGAGGTCGGCATTTTTTATGTATGGCGGGTTTGACACAATACAGTGATGTTTTTGATCAGCATGAAGCCCATTTAAAATATCTGTCTGAATCACGGAGATGCGCTCTGACAGCGCGTAGCGGGCCGCATTTTTTAATGCGGCATTGATGCAGACGTCGAATTTATCCACCGCGGTTAACCGGGCATTTTTTAAATAATAAGCAAGACTTACGGCAATCGCGCCGCTTCCGGTACATAAATCAAGGATGGAAACATTGTCTGCCGTTTCATACGTTTTTATGATAAATTCCACCAACATCTCCGTTTCCGGCCGGGGAATTAGAACACCTTGTTCAACAAAAAAGTCCAGCGACATAAATTCCTTTGACTGGGTAATATAGCTCACGGGCTCATGGTTCAGCCGCCGCTTTACCATGGCAGCAAAAGTGTTTTGTTCCTCGTTGCTTAACCGTTTCTCACGATTTAAAACCAGATCAATTCGGGAGCAGTGAAGCACGTGACCCAGCAGAACCTCGCAGTCTAAACGCGGCGATGTAAATCCATTTTCCGCAAGCAGCAATTTTGTAGCCTGAGCTAAGCTCTCCCCAATGGTTCCATTACCACTTATCGTCATTTTTATTCCCTGTTAACACGCTTTTTAAAGATGCAATCGCAACTTCAATCTGGCTTTCGTCCGGTTCTGCGGTAGTGATTTTTTGCAGCCACATTCCCGGCGCACTGATAATATCCACAATCGCGCCGCTGTGCCTGCCGGCAAATTTAATCAGTTCATAGGATAGGCCTGCTACCAACGGAAGCAGAAGCAAGCGGATTATTACACGCTGAATGGGATTTTCCCAAGACACAAATGAAAACACAATAATACTGATAATCATAACCAAAATTAAAAAGCTGGTTCCGCACCGCGGGTGCAGTCTTCCTTGCTTTTTCACGTTTTCAACAGTTAAATCATCGCCGTTTTCATAACAGAAAATGGTTTTGTGCTCGGCGCCGTGATATTGAAAAACACGGTGAATGTCTTTCATTTTTGAAACCAGCAAAATATAAATGACGAAAATAACAATGCGCACCACGCCCTCTAAAAGCGTTGCCGCGATGTTGTTGGTTAAATGTGCATAGTCCCGCAGCAGGCCCACCAAAAAGGTTGGCAGAAGCATAAACACGCCGATGCCGAAAATCAGTGCAACCGCTACAGATACGAAAATCGCTCCGGTCATCATCTTGTCGTTTTTTTTGTTATAAGCTTCCAGTTCCTCAGCGGTCATGGTTTCTTTTTTCTTTTTATCGTCCTCGTCTTCCACATCATAAAATTCAGCAGAAAACATCAGCGCTTTCGTGCCCACAATCAGTGACTCAAAGAAAGAAAAGACACCGCGAACAATGGGAATTTTATTAATTTTAAATTTCTGAACAAATGAATTGATAGGTTTTTTCTCAACAATAATTTCTCCGTCCGGCTTGCGGACTGCAATGGCGGTCTCTTTCGGGCCGCGCATCATAACGCCTTCTATAACAGCCTGTCCGCCAATGCTGGTGATGTGACAGGATTTCGATTCGTTTCGGCTCATGCATTTTACCTGCGCTTTCTAAAATAATTTTATCATCTTATTTTACCATATATAGAAGGAAAAAACAATGAAAAATTTATTAACTTTTGAAATAAAAGAACTTTATCTGTCAATACTAAATTTTGTAGATGGGAGGAATTTATTATGCTAAATGTTATTATGACAGCTGTGCAGCTTTGGCTTTTATGCGTTATGGGAATTTATTTTTATACCATGCTGAAATCGCAGAAAAGCACAAAGAGCAGTATTCATAGAGATGCAAACGGCGAGCTTGAAAAGCTGCGCAGAATGCAAAAAACATCATTAACCGAACCGTTGTCTGAAAAAACACGCCCCTCCTCGCTGGAGGAAATTGTGGGTCAGGAAGACGGTTTAAAGGCTTTAAAAGCGGCGCTGTGCGGAAAAAATCCTCAGCACGTCATTATTTATGGACCGCCGGGAGTGGGGAAGACCGCCGCGGCAAGAACGGTGCTGAAAGAAGCGGTTGCCAATTCAGTGTCTCCCTTTGGAAGCCATGCACAATTTGTGGAAATGGACGCCACCACCATGCGGTTTGACGAACGGGGCATTGCAGACCCTTTAATGGGCTCTGTGCACGACCCAATTTATCAGGGTGCCGGGGCATATGGGCCTGCGGGAATTCCTCAGCCCAAAGCCGGTGCAGTTACAAAAGCGCACGGCGGCATTTTGTTTATCGACGAAATTGGTGAACTGCATCCCGTGCAGATGAACAAGCTTTTAAAGGTTTTAGAAGACAGAAAGGTTTATTTCGAGTCAGCTTACTATGCAAAGAATAATCGTGAGATTCCAATGTATATTCACGAAATTTTTCAAAAGGGAATGCCTGCCGACTTTAGGCTGGTAGCTGCAACCACCAGCTCTCCGGAAGAAATTCCTCCTGCGCTGCGCTCCAGATGCACAGAAATTTATTTTAGACCGCTGACAAAAAAAGAAATCATGAAAATCAGCGAGAATGCAGCAATAAAAGGCGGGTTTTCAATCAGCCGCGAAGCGGTTAGCCGGCTTTCCGAATATGCCGACAACGGCCGCGACGCAGTGAACATTGTTCAGACGGCCGGCTCCTGTGCTTCTCTTGAAAACAGGACAAGAATCACTTTAGAGGACGTAGAATGGGTGGCAGAGTCCACAAGATGCACACCGAGGGCAGAAATTAAGGTGACAAAAGACGAACTGATTGGGCGCGTTAACGGCCTGGCGGTGTATGGAGCCAACATGGGAACTGTGATGACCATTGAGGCCGAGGCAAATCCCTGTGAGCCCAGCAAGGGCGCCATTAAAATAACGGGCGTGGTGGAGAGTGAAACCATCGAGAGAAGGGGACAGTCTTTAAAACGGGAAAGCACCGTGAAAGCTTCCATTGAAAATGCAATTACCGTTTTGGCTGAAAAGCTGCACACGAACACAAAGGATTACAACATTCATCTGAATTTTCCCGGTGGTATGCCAGTAGACGGTCCTTCCGCCGGAACGGCAATCCTTGTTTCACTGTTTTCGGCAATTCACCATATTCCAGTGCGGAACGACATTGCTTTTACAGGTGAAATTTCAATATTTGGCAATGTAATGCCGGTTGGCGGTGTTGCGGAAAAGGTCGCCGCGGCGAAAGAGGCAGGTGCGCAACGGGTTTATATTCCGCAGGATAACGACAGAAGCTTTCTACACGCCCAGGGTATTGCGGTGATACCTGTTAAAAACATTGACGAAATTATGGCAGCGGTATTTAAAGACAGTCTTGACACAGCGGAGAATAACCACTATGCCGTAACTGGTGAACAGGTCTTAACTGCTGAGAGCGTTTCGGGCAATAACGTTTTAAGTTAAATATATATGAAAAGCGGGAAAAGGTTTAATGACTTTTCCCGCTTTTTTCACTCTATTCTATCATCTTTTTTCGCAGACGGATAAAAAAGATCAGTGCAAGTACAGAAACAAGCAAAGATGTAATCGGTGTGTTTAGCCATATTCCATCTAATTTCAGCGGCCACAAAACCGGCAGCAATACAATTGGGATAATAAGGGCATTAGAAACGGAAAGTATCGTTGCGGGGAGCGGCACTTCCAACGCAACCAAAAAGTTCTGAACGGCAAACCCAAACCACCTTGTTAAAAATGTAAAACTGTATAACGGCAAAGCATATGCGCACATTTTAAGCAGCTCAGTTTCATTTTTTTGCATAAACAATGATACAATCTTTTCCGGGAAAACGAGCATAAGCACTGTTCCGCCGATAGAGATAACCGCACAGGCTGCAACACAGCATTGAATAAGGCTTTTAACTCTTCCAATATTTTTAGCGCCCCAATTATATCCAATGGCCGGCTGCATGCCGTCGCAAGTTCCATATAAGAGCTGTTGGAGCGTATCTCCAACATAAACCAAAACGCCATATACGCTCACTGCCATTGTACCGCCAATTTTAAGAAGAACAATATTCATCAGGATAGAGGTCAAACGTCCGGCAACGTTACTCAAAAAATTCGGGCTGCCGCCTGCTATAACTTGGCGTACCATTTGTAAGGCAAAGTGCGGTTTGCAAAAACGCAAAGTCAGCTTTTTTCTCACAAACGGATATAGTGCAATTATAGTGCAGATGAACATTCCGCCGCTAACTGCAGCGGCAGAGCCGCTGATACCCATTTTAAGCACGGAAAGGCAAAGATACTCCAATCCCAAAATCAAAACTGACATAATGATATTAAGCGCCATACTGCTCTTGATTTTTCCGCAGATACGTAAAAAGTTATCAACAGCAAAAGTCATTGTTGTAAATGGCGATGCGAGTGCATATACCCGTATATATTGAATTGCCATAGCTGCCAAATCGTCATCAGCCCCCATAAGTTGCATAAGAAGCGGTGCGGAGAAAAACAGAACAGCGCCTACAACAATTCCCGTTGCAAAAATCATCAAACAAGCGCAAGTAAAATAATTGTTTGCCTCCTCGTTTTGTTTTTTGCCAAGAAATATTGATATATTAACCGAGGAACCGACACCGATTAAGTCTGCCAATGAAAAATTAATCAGCACAAATGGAAACGCTAAATTGAGAGCGGCAAAAGCGGTTTCACCCAAGAAATTGCCAACAAAAATACCATCAAATAATCCCCACAATGACGAAGCAATCATACTTATTGCACCGGGAATGGCGATCATAAAAAATAATTTTAATGGCGAAACCTTTGCGTATAAATCAGAACTGTTCATGCTTTATCTGCTCCTTTTCGTACTGAAAAATTTCCTGGAATTCTTCGTGCAAACAATCGCTGAACTCTTCTAATGCTGCAACAAATTCGGGTTTGAATTTCTGTAAGGTCCTGGATATGGCTTTTTCTTCTGCCAAATAAATATCAGTCAAATATTTATCTGCATATTCTTTGCCAGTTTCCGTCAAAACAATGGCTTTTTCCTTTGTGTGATGCTCCGAACAGAATTGAATAGATCCCCTGGCAAGCATAGTTTTAACGATAGAGTTAATCGTTGTGCGGGGGATTATCCATTCATCACTAATTTCTTTTTGTGAATGTGGCTTTCCGTCAGCGAGCGCATAAAAAAATGCAAGGGTGTTTTCGTTAATGCCGCACTTTTTTCCAAAAAGGTAATACACACCATCTATTTTATTGGTTGCAAGCATAATGCGCCTAACTATTTCATATTTTTGATCCATCGTGTCCTCCTTATAATACGAAATCGTACTGAATATATATTATAATACGAAATCGTATTAATGTCAATAAGTTTTTAACAAAAAATATAAAAGCAGAACGGTTTTAATGCCGTCTGCTTTTTATATCTTCTTTATTTTTTGTTGATTTCAGATAGTGGGTTTGCCATAGACGCACTGCGAAGCTGTTCATCATCTAAATGCGTATAAATTTGAGTGGTCGATAAATCCGTGTGGCCAAGTATTTCCTGAAGCACACGCACATCGACATGACCGTATCGGTACATTAACGTTGCAGCGGTGTGGCGCAGTTTGTGAACGGAATATTTTGCGGTGTCCAGCCCGGCTGCCTCCAAATGCTTTTTTACAATATGCTGAATGGTTTTTACGCTGATTCTTTGGTTCAGCCTGCTCAAAAACAAAGCATCTTTGTGAGGTGATTTAATGCCATCCTTGGGGCGTTCGTTTTTCACATAATCTGAAATTGCATTTACACAGGCTGCATTTAAATAGACGGTGCGTTCTTTGGCGCCTTTACCAAAAACTGTAAGTTTGTCCTCGTGAATGTCTTTTAAATTAATCCCGGCCATTTCAGAAAGCCGCAGACCACAGTTCAAAAAAATGGTAATAATTGCATAATCCCGATATTTATACGTGCCGTCAATGCTTTCCAAAAGTTTTTTGCTCTCGTCTAAAGAAAGATATTTTGGCAAAGTTTTCGGTTTTTTTGGCGCGTCAAGCTCAGCAGCGGGATTAAACGCAATAAGTTTTGCCTTATTGAGCAAATATTTAAAAAATGATTTTAAAGATGAAACTTTGCGTGCCCGGGAGTTTGCGTTGTTTAAACGTTCCCGAAGCGTATAGGAAAGGTATTCATATAAATCATGCAAAGTAATTTCACGGATAAACTCAATGGGGATATCACGAATGGAAATGTTGTCGAAATCATCAATTTGAGCTTGACCTTTTAAAACCTTCATGTACCTTAAAAAAGTTCTTAAATCGAAAAAGTATTCATCAACCGTTTTTTCCGATTTGCCTTTAATGGTTTCCATGTACATAATAAAATCCTTTAAGTAATATGGCGCCTCGTCGAGCATCTGTTTGCTTTGCATAATACCACTTCCTGTTTTTGTCTTCTCCCAATTATACAAAATTCTTATTTTGTATAATTGGGTATAACTTTATTATAGCTTCTCCGTTTCGATTTGTCAAGCCAAAACCGTTATATGTAAGCAGGAAGCTCTGTTAAAAGGCCATTTAAGTGGTCGTGCTCGTCGTACAATTCCACTTTGGGATTTTTTAGGTCGTCATAGTTTACCACAGTGACGGACGCATTTTTCACCCAGTCGTAATCTCTGATGTCTGTAATGTCCTTTTTAAACCAAACGGTTGACATGGCTCGCATAGGCGTGCCGTGTGTCGCGATCAAAACAGTTTGTCCTTTGTGTTTTTCGGCAATTGCAATAACCTCTTGATTTACACGCGTGGCAAGTTCCCGCACGCTTTCACCGTTAGGACATCGGCAGTTTCCCATGTCGTTTCGCCAGTCATGATATTCGTTTGGAAACCGTGCTTCAATTTCGCTGTATTTCACACCCTCAAAATCTCCGCCGTTAATTTCCCGCAGATTTTTTGAGATTACAACTGTAAGCCCCTGCCTGTCTGCCGTAAATTTAGCTGTTTCATAAGCCCTAGCTAAATCGCTGGAATACACTGCGTCTATTTTATAACGGTCTAAAAATTCAGCTGTTTTTTGAGCTTGGCGTTTGCCCAAATCCGTCAGCGGCACATTAACGTGGCCGTTAAAAGAGTCGGACCGATTGCCCTCGCTTTCACCGTGCCGCACAAAAATCAATATAGTAGACATTGTATGATCACTCCCCTTTTAAGCTTAAAATAACGAAATAAGAGCCGAACAGAATTAACTGTTCAGCTCTAACATTCTTTTTTATGCACCAATTTTATTGAGTTTGAGTGCAAGCTGCGACTTCTTTCTGGAAGCTGTGTTTTTCTTCACAATACCCTTGGCAACTGCCTGGTCAATTTTCTTAACAGCAATCTTAAAAGCAGCCTCTGCTTCCGCTTTATTGCCATTCTCAGCAAGTGCTTCGAATTTTTTGATATATGTTCTTAATGCGGATTTAACCATCTGGTTTCTCAAGGTTTTGGTTTCAATAACCTTAACTCTTTTTTTAGCTGATTTAATGTTTGGCAAATTTTTCACCTCCACCCAAACTTATTTGACTTTATGTATTTTACCACAATTCCATTTGAAATGCAACTGTTTTTTTTATTTTTTCTGATTTTTTTCATAAATTTTAACAAACTAAAAATATTTTAAGTTGGTATTGACATTTTATACATAAATAGGTTATAATGTTTCTTGTGATTTTGTAGCAGAGTTAAATCCGCGACAAAGAGGAATTGTTCAATTTATCAATTCCGAACTCGTTTGAGCGGAGGGAGGGAATCAGTAATGTCAGAAATAAGAATAAAAGATCATGAGTCTTTAGATAGCGCATTAAGACGTTTTAAGCGTTCTTGCGCAAAAGATGGTGTTTTATCTGAAATCAGAAAACGTGAACACTACGAAAAACCGAGCGTTAAAAGAAAAAAGAAATCGGAAGCGGCAAGAAAAAGAAAGTTTAAATAATTTAAATAATAAAAAAGCAACTGCAAAAGCAGTTGCTTTTTTATGTGTTTACGCATTATTCTGATTTTGTTTCCATCTTTAGTGGATAATCTCCCAGCTTTTGCACTTTAAAACCATTTTTTACAAAGGAATCATAGTCAAAAGCCTCCAATTCGTCAATTGCAAGCTTATGAAATTCATAGAAATTCGTCCACCATTCATATCCACTGCCGAGCTCTGCATTAAGATATGCATCTGCAATTTCGCAGCCCATTTGCGGTGCAACGTAAAAGGCGCCCATTGCCAATGCATTTACACCATTTCCTGTAACCGCACGAAGCGCGGCAGGAACACTTTCAACAACGCCAGCGTGAACATGAGGGCATTTGCTTGCCGCAATATGAATTCCCATGCCCGTTCCACAAAACAACAATGCACGTTCAAATTCACCCTCAGAAATTAATGCGCCGGCGTGCAGGCCCACCCGGTGAAACATCAGGTCTGTATTGTTAGGATCGGAGTCCGCTTTTACTCCAATGTCCGTCACTTTCCAGCCTTTTTTCTCAAGGTGCTTTACAACAACCTCTTTTAACGGAAAACCGGCAAAATCGGCACCAACCAAAATTTCCTTATTGCATATTTTTTTCATTTTTTTCTCCCTTCTGTATTGTGGATTATTAATTCATCATGGTTTCAACCAATGAAACGGCAAACAACCAATTCATTTCCCTGACAGGATGATTTATTCTGTTTGCCAAAAGCATCGTTGTATCAACACCGTTTTCGTATAATTGCTTCCATTTAAAGTAGCAATCGCAAACCGGAATATTATATTCGATACACAGCGAATGTGCCTCGCTTAAATACTTTTCTAAAACAGCACTGTTTTGCACACTTTGTGATGCCTCTGCAATGGCCCGGCAGTCAGCATCCGTAATGCAACTGCTGACATATGTATTCATCATATTTGGCGTCATAAAAATAGTTTCAATTGTTTCCTTTTGCAACGTAAGGAAAATATTCTTTAGTGCTGCTTTATATTGAGAAATGCCGCTTAATCCGGCCATTGCATCATTTAATCCAAAGCAAACCACTACCAGATCCGGACTGTACCGCAAAACGTCGCGCTCCAGTCGCTCAAATCCATGAGTCGCATTGTCGCCGCTGATTCCGGCATTGATGATATTGACTGGCACGGATGGATATAGTAACGATAAAATCCGATTTAGGTACGTGTGATATGCATTGGTTTTATCAAAAACCGTTTCAATACTTCCGTCGCTTTTTTTGTATAGCTCAAAACAGCCTTGGGTCACACTGTCGCCTAAAAATGCGATTGTAACTCCAGGTTTGTTTGCATTGTCGTTTGCCTTTTCGTGAATGCGATTCATAATTTTCATTTGCAGCTCTCCTTTACAATATCACGAAATTGATAATTGCCGCTGGTAAGCACTTCATCATGGAACAATACTGTCATGCCATCAGGCACTGCAATTGATACATTAACGTCTTTGCCGCTTTTTTGCCAGGAGACAGACAGCTTGCCGCTGGCGGTGTCATACGTACACATAGCATAGTCTAACTGTTCAAAATAATATGGATTTACGCATACTATTTTCATACCGACACTACCCTCTTTTTGAGAAATTCCCATAATTGTCTTTAGCATCCAAGATAAAACATCGGAATACATTTGATGATTTTTAGAATCTATGTGATCCTCACAATTCCAATACTCCCAAAGCGTTGTCGCCTCCTGCTCAAACCATGCCCTGTACGAAGGATAGCCGGCCGCTGTTACAATTTTATAAGCATACTCCTCCAATCCGCATTTATTGAGTGCTAAATACAAACGCCGCAAACCAACCATGCCGCAGTCATGGTGAAAATCATGCTCTTCTACAAGTCGCTTCAATTGTTTCTTTAAAGGGAGAAGATCGACATACACATCATAATAGATCATCATTGCAACAGCAGTCTGTTTATTAATTTTGCACCTGCCATCTGCGCATATATAACGCTGAATTATTTTGTTTTTCAATCTTTCACACTGACGCTCTGCATCATCGGACAATTCTCCAGACAGCTGCTTCGAAACGATAAGAATTTGATAAAAATGGTATGTTAACAGCGCATTAATGAATTCGACGGGAACGTCTGTTTCTTCATTATATTTATGCGGTCTTGCCCAATCATCTAGCCCAAACCGAGGAAAACCGTCCTGGTCTGACATACTGTTCAAATATTCTAAGTAGCGTGTAAAGTATGGTATCGATTTTTTTAGGGGTTCTGCGTTTGCGGTATGCAGATAAATACGGTAGGGAATTTCGAACAAAACACCGTCGGATACCGGTCCGTTCCCCCAGCTATATCCTTTGCCTGCGGTGGGAATGTATCCAGGTAATGCTCCATTCGGCCTCATTGCGTCATAAATATCCTGAAGCCATTTTTCAAGCAGATTTTCTGCATGAAAATTAGTTAAAATTTGTTCAGCGGAGGCTTGGGCATCGTTCGCCCAGCCAAGCTTTTCCCGCGTTGGGCAATCTGAAATTAGGTAAAACATATTGGACCATGTTGCGTAAATTCCCGCGTGAAAAAGCTGATTTAAAAAGGGATCAGAACATTCAAAGGTTGTGCGTCTGCCTACCGACTGATGCACAAACACGGCCTGAATTGTAATATCATCCGGACAATTCAATCCAGACACTTCAATAAAACGAAAACCGTGGTATGTAAACTTTGGAGACCACCTCACAGGTGTTCCGGAGCAGATAAACCGATCTGTTTGAAATTCACTTTCTGGATAGTGCTTTGGCATATCGTTTAATTCGCGGCTGCCGTCATCTTTCAATTGTTCTGCATAACGAATGGTAAGTAGCTGTCCGGAAACTCCGGCGGCCTTTAGCCTAACATAACCAGAGATATTTTGTCCGAAATCAAATACATATTTTTTATCTCCGGTCTTTTGAACGTTTTTTACCGAAAGCAACTCTATTTCTCGAATTGGTTCGCATAAGCACTGGCGAAATGCGCCCCTAGGCTGATTCGTATCAATTACAGCTGTTTCCCAGCCGCTGTCGTCATATTCTAAAGTGTTCCAGTTATCATCATAGATCCGCGCGTCAAAATATTCGCCGCTTCGAAGCGCATTAAACCAAACAGCATTCTTTACGCTGCACTTCCAGGTAGCGTCGGTGGAAAGCACTGGTTCTCCGTCAACCTCAAGCTGTATAATAACTTTCGGAACATCTCGCCATTCAGCACGGTCGAAATCCCAACTTGTTTTAAAATCTTCATTATACCACCCGTTTCCACACCAAGCAGCAATAACATTTTCTCCCCGGTTCAACAATTGCGTAACATCATATACATTATACCAAAGAGTGTGCTGGTAGTTGCTGACTGGCGCTGTAAATAAATCGTCGCTTACCGATTTCCCGTTTAAGTAATAATAGCCATATCCTAACCCGCAAACGAATAATTTTGCATTCTGAA
The DNA here is from genome assembly GCF_014384785.1 of Congzhengia minquanensis. Lineage (NCBI taxonomy): Bacteria > Bacillati > Bacillota > Clostridia > Eubacteriales > Oscillospiraceae > Congzhengia > Congzhengia minquanensis. The sequence continues at coordinate 24,885 of NZ_JACRSU010000002.1, read as the reverse complement.
AGGATTTTAGTGTAAAACGCTTTCGAAACTGCGGAGCAAAATTTCGGTTGGTAAATGATGCAGGAGCGTCTGCTGCGGACTTGATAAAAGAAACATTTTCAAACATTACACTTTCCTCCATATTCATTAAATAATTTATTAAAACGTTTTAATATATAAAAAGAAAAACAATAACACTTCTCAACAAGAATCTCGAATAATCAATTTCTGCGGAAGGATGATTTTATCGCTCACATTTTTATTTTCACTGATAGCTTGCACCAAATGAAAGAGTTCTGTGCCCATATCTGTCTGATTTTGTTCAATTGTCGTAAGTCTTGGATTTACAAAAGAAGAAATTTCAATATTGTCGAAACTAATAATTCCGAAATCTCCCGGCACCTGATAGCCGTGCTCCCTTAAAGCTCTTATCGTACCGATTGCCAACAAATCCGATGTGGCGATAAATGCGTCGGGAAGGTGCTTTTTATCTCGCTTTTCTAAGATGTTGCTCATATAATGGTAGCCATTTACAAGTGCATCCAATTGAAAGCCGCCGCAAATAAATACATCATCTTCCGCAAAAGCGTAACCGCAGGCCGACAAGGCGGCTTGAAAGCCAGCAAAACGTTCTTGAATGTTTGTAAACGTCAAGGGTTCTGATATAAAACCAATTTTACGGTATCCTTTTGATTTCATTAAAGCTACAGCTTCCAATATTGCTTGATTATTGTCAAAAAAAATGCAGTTTACACCTTTCATATCTGAAAATCGGTCCGCTAATATCACTTTTTTGTGCATATCAAGCAATCGGTTTATGCCGGCCTCATCTCCCATGCCATTGATGATAATCACGATATCTACACTGTTGCTGGAAAGGTTATTCATTACTTGAAGTTCTTTCTCTACGGAATATTCATAACCAAATATTTGAACAATAAATTCATGCTCAAAGGCGTGATTTATAAATGTACTCAAAATCCGCGGATAAAAGCTGTTGTTTAAATTGGGAACTAAAAAACCAACTTGCTTGCTTTTTTTGCTTCGTAACGATCTTGCCGTCATATTTGGAATATAGTTCAACTCTTCAATAACCTTTTGAACTCTTGCGGTTACTTCAGGAGAAATGGGAGCAGTACCGTTGATTACATGCGATACTGTACCAATTGTTACTTTAGACTTCTCTGCCACTTGTGTTATTGTAACACGGTTGCTCTTTTTTTTCATATCTTGGATTTTCTCCCTTAAAACGTTTTAATTAATTTTAGTATATCACATTACTTTGAATTGTCAATATAAAATTTATTTTTAACCAATTCAAGACCGCGGGAAAAATCAACGCGCGGGAAAGAATCATTCTTTCCCGCGCTAAATCTATATAAACGACCGCTTTTTTAAAAAGCAGCCGGTTATAACATACTATGCCTGCCGAGCAAATTGCGTGTTTGTCTTTAGGATATTTTCCAGTGTTGGAAGCTCGTTTTCGGTAAGCCTGTCAATCAGTACTAACAAAACGGAAGAATACATCACGGTGTCCTGAGGATCGTTGTAGCGGGCGCTTTCTTTTAGTTCATTCATAGAACGTTTCACTTCATCCAGGTCACCGTGGTCGGTAAAAGAACATAGCACCTTTTCGTGGCGGTCCCACAACTCCATTAAATTGTCAACCTTGTCGTTACACTCCTCCCAGTTTTCCTCCTTGGCTAAATCAGAAACGGTATTAATCAGAGAAACCAGCTCCCCGGTAGTGTCGGTCAGATAGTAAATATATACACCAAATCCTGTAAGCATGAGAACCATTACAAGAATTGAAGCAATAAATGTCTTCATTTTTCTCCCCTCTTTTGCATGTAAAACTGACCCGACTCATCAACGCTTGCAAACAGCACCTCTTCCAACTTGTCTGCGCCTTTTGCTTTCAATTGTTTTTCGAGCCACTTTTCATCTTTTTCAAACGCCCTTAATGCGTTGTCATTTACTTTTCCATCGCAAACCAGCATAAACGGCAGCCCTTTATACGTTATGTTCATATCAAAATCACTGGGGGTGGCCGGCCTGCTGGACGCTTTGGGGATAATGCTCAAGCTTCCGTTCGTTTCAAAAATTGCATACTCAATTTCATTGATATCCGGATTGCCGTTTGAGCGAAGTTCCTCCATTAAATCGTCTACGTTTAAACGCAGACGCTCCAATTCCTCCTCAAACACTTTTCCGTTTCGAATGAGAACAACCGGTGTACCCGACATGATTTTTCGAAATCTTCGGCTTTTAAGGTTGATAAACGACAGCGTTGCTTCAGCAATAATCAGCGTTAAAATGGGAATCACACCATGCATCAGCGGAATGGATACATGCCCCATGGGAATTGATGCAAGGTCAGATATCATTAGCGTTACCACCAGTTCTGTCGGTTCTAACTGCCCAACCTGACGCTTTCCCATAATCCTAAGCGCAACGACAATAAGCAGATATAATATAATTGTGCGTATAAAAGAAATAAGCATACCATTCACCTTAACAGTTTGATATGCTTATTATTCACGTATTTTTTTGTTTTATGTTTTTATTTGCTTAAAATTTCAATTCCTTTGCGAATGCGGTTTAAGGTTTCTTCTTTTCCCAAAATGTCGGCCAGCTCTACCCCGCCGCCTGGCGTAAAGGATTTGCCGGAAACCGCAACGCGAAGCGGCCAGAGGATAATGCCGTTTTTCACTTCCAGTTTAGCAATTAAATCAAACAGAGCTGTGTGAATCGCGTCAAAGGTCCAATCGCTTAAATTCTCCAACACAGGGAGAACTGCCTGTAACGACGACAGTGAATTTTCTTCATTTGTCTTCATTTTTTTGTGACAGTAAAGCTCCGGTGAATATTCTGGTAACGTATCGAAAAAGTCAATCTGTTCCGGAATGTCTGAAAGCTTTTCACATCTTTGATGAAGCAAATCGCTGATTTTATGTGTGTCAATTGTGTCGGTTTTTACAGCCTGCCGAATGTAAGGCAGCGCCAGCTCGTGAAATTCATCAGAGGACAGTTTTCTAATATATTCCCCATTGAGCCAGTTTAATTTTTGTATATCAAATATCGCGGGAGATTTGCTGATGCCCTCTAAATTGAACGCTTTTATCAGCTCATCCATCGTAAAAATTTCCTGCTCGCCGCCGGGGCTCCACCCCAAAAGCGCAATGTAGTTGATAATTGCATCTTTTAAATAACCTTTGTTGATAAAGTCTTCATAAGAAGCGTCGCCTTCTCGCTTGCTGAGTTTTTTGTGCGCGTCTTTCATTACCGGCGAAACGTGAATATAGGTGGGGATTTCCCAGCCAAAGGTCTCATACAGCAAATTATATTTCGGTGTTGATGACAAATATTCGCTGCCGCGGATGATGTGGGTAATGTTCATTAAATGGTCGTCGATTACGTTTGCAAAATTATAGGTAGGAAGCCCGTCGGACTTAAGCAATACATTATCGTCTAACGTGGCGTTGTCCACCGTGATTTTTCCGAAAATTTCATCGTAGAACGTGGTCGTGCCGCGGCGGGGAATTTTCTGCCGGATTACATAAGGAACACCGGAGGCCAGCTTTTCTTCAATTTCTTCTTTGGAAAGGCGCGCGCAGTGCCCGTCATACTTCGGCATTACCTTTGCCGTCTCCTGCTGGGCACGAAGTGCGTCTAAACGCTCTTTGTCGCAAAAACAATAATAAGCGCCGCCAAGCTCTACCAGCTTTTGGGCATATTCTTTATAAATATTTCTTCGTTCACTTTGGATATACGGTCCGTAAGGTCCGCCGATATCCGGCCCTTCATCGTGAATCAGGCCGGTTTCTTTCATTGTTTTAAAAATAAGGTCCACTGCGCCGTCTACATACCGTTCCTGGTCGGTGTCTTCAATTCTTAAAACAAAATCACCGCCATTGGCTTTTGCCAGCAAATATGCATAAAGCGCCGTTCTCAAATTGCCGATGTGCATATACCCCGTTGGACTTGGGGCAAATCTTGTCCTTACCTTTGTCATCTTTGGTTGCTCCTATCATCTTTTAAATAGTCATGTATTATTTATTTTACCCCATATGAAAATTAAAATCAAGCCTCTGTGCAAAAAAATGCGGATATTTTGCATATTTTACGCAAAATATCCGCAAATAAAATCTATTTGCCTAAAACGGCATTTGCAAATTTATTGTTCACTACCTTGTCGTAGGGTGCTTTTGTGCTGAGTTCACCGGCGCTTTCCATAACGGTCTGCAATTTATCAAAGGCGGTCTGCTCTAAAACCGGCTCAACTTTCCAGCTGTCAATGTCTTTGTAACGCTGAACAACGGTTGTTAAAAGCGTTACATCACTGTCTGGGAAAGAGTCTGCAATGACCTTTGCCACCTCTTCTGCGGAATTTTCATTCACCCATTTTAAACCCTTATAAATTGCATTGGTAAATCTCTGCACCAAATCCTCATTTTTCCCTATGTAGCTCTTTTTCGCACAGTATGCTGTGTAGGGAATTTCACCTGATTCCTGCCCAATAGAGGCTAAAATATAGCCCTTGTTTTCCTGCTCAATCATTGATGCGGTGGGCTCAAAAAGTGTAACATATTCCGCATCGCTCCCTGAAAACGCGCCTGCCATCAGCGAGAACTGAATGCTATCATCTAAATTCAAATCGTTTGCCGGATCTAACCTCTTTTCCTTGAGCAAATACTCAAAGGTCATATAGGGAACGCCGCCCTTTCTTCCGGGAATAACGGTTTTGCCTTTGAGCTGGTTCCAGTCGAAAGTATCGGGTTTTTCTTTGCCCACCAGGAAAGAACCGTCGCGTTTGGTCATCTGGGCAAACACCTCAGGATAGTCTTCCCTACCCTCGTTGTAAACATAAATAGAAGCTTCGGGGCCGCAGAAGCCAATGTCAATCTGGTTCGAAAGCAGTGCGGACATAACCTTATCTGCCCCGCCCAGATTTGAGAGCTCAATTTCAATACCCTCATCGGCAAAAAATCCTAAGCTGATTGCGGCATACTGCGGTGCATAGAACACAGAATGTGTCACTTCTCCCAAACGTACTTTATCGAGCTTCTTTTCCGCTTCCTTTGTGTCGCTTGTTGCACTGCCGCCGCAGGCGGTGAATGACACCATCATCAGCGCACACATAAGCATGATTCCTAATTTTTTCATGATTACCTCCTGTTTTTCAGTACGATCTTTTCAAAGATCAGCACCAATTTATATATAATAGCTGCAAAAACAGCTAATATAATGACGCTCGCCATTACTAAATCCAGTTTAAACACCTGGCCGCCGTAGACGATTAAATATCCCAGACCGGCTTTGGAAACCAAAAACTCACCGGCGATAACTCCTACCAGCGATAAACCGAGGTTTATTTTCAGTGAGTTGACCAGCGTTGTTACGTTTGACGGAAGAACAATTTTTGTAAAGATTTGCGCTTTTGTTGCGCCAAAGGTTCTTGCCATCTTTATTTTATCTTTATCCGTATTGTTGAAGCCGTTTAACAGCTCCATAACGGTCACAACCAACGATATGGCGAGGGCCATTACAATAATGGCTTTCATGCCGGCGCCTACCCAGATAATGATAATTGGACCCAGGGCAATTTTCGGAAGGCTGTTTAAAATGACCAGATAGGGTTCAAAAATCTGCGAAAACGTCTTAAACCACCAAAGTACAGATGCTATAACAAGCCCCAATAACACACCTGAAACAAACCCGATAATGGTTTCAGTGCACGTTACTCCCAAGTGCATTAACAAATCATTCGAAGATAAATTAATAATGGTCTTCACGACTCTGGACGGCTGGCTGGTGATAAAGCTGTCAATCACACCCAATTGCGCCATAATTTCCCAAAGGGCAACAAGCACCACCAAAAGGCCGACCTGTGCTGTTAATATGAACCTTTTTTTTCTCTGGAGCTTCTTTAAATACACTTCTCTTTCGCTTAATACCGCGTTACTTTTCATGCATATCGAGCTCCTTCCACAACGTGTCGAAATAATGGCTGAATTTCGGGTCTTTCCGGCATTTCAGCGGAGTCCGATCTTTTAGTTGTTCAAATTCAATTTTATGAATACTTTGTATTTTAGCCGGACGGTTTGACAACACAATCACTCTGTCTGCCATTGAAATGCCTTCCGGAATGTCGTGGGTAACCATAACGATTGTCTTTTTTTCTTTTCGAATAATTCCATACACATCATCGGTCACTGCCAGACGCGTCTGATAATCCAGAGCGGAAAACGCCTCGTCCAGCAGCAAAACCTCCGGTTTTGTCACAAGGGTTCTGATGAGTGCCGCCCGCTGGCGCATGCCGCCGGACAGCTGGGAGGGGTAACTGTCTTTAAAATCATACAGCCCATATGTTTTTAAAAGACTGTTTGCATAAGCAATGTTTTCATCAGTCAGCTGCTTTTGTATTTCCAACCCCAAAAGGATATTCTTGTAAATCGTTCTCCATTCCAGCAGGTTGTCGTTTTGCAGCATATAACCGATTTTCGGGGTAATTCCGGTGCTTTTTTCGCCGTCGATGAAAACATCTCCGCCGCTTGCCGGAAGGATTCCGCTGATTATGGAAAGCAAAGTTGATTTACCGCATCCGCTAGGGCCTATGATAACAACAAATTCTCCTTCTGAAACATTGAAGCTTATATGATCTATTGCAGTTACCTCGTTGTTTAAATCCTGGTAGTTCATTGTAATGTTCTTGAGTGCGAGTACATCCATAAACATCTCTCCTTTATAACCAGTATATTGAGAACATCGGGAAGTTGCTACAATTATTTCACAGAAACGATTGACTAAAAATGTAAAATGTATTATAATACAAGTAATTTGTTTCGGTGAACAACGGAGGAATTTTAATGAATTATCAACATTATAAAAAAAGCTATTTTCATATTCCCAATTTTAAACGGACTTGGCCTGAAAAAGAGATAACCCACGCCCCTGTTTGGGTGAGCGTGGACCTTCGCGACGGGAACCAGGCGCTGCTCTCCCCCATGACGCTGGCGGAAAAAGTGGAGTTTTTTAAATGTCTGGTTGACGTGGGATTTAAAGAAATTGAAGTTGGTTTTCCTGCCGCGTCAGACACGGAATATAGCTTTGTGCGCTATTTAATTGATAATGACTTAATTCCTGATGATGTTTCTATTCAGGTGTTAACCCAGTCCAGGCCGCATATTATTAAAAGGACTGTGGAAGCCATTGCGGGCGCTAAAAATGTCATTGTCCATTTATATAATTCCACGTCGTTTTTGCAGCGAGAAGTTGTTTTCGGAAACACCCGGCAGGAGACGATTCAGCTGGCGCTGGAAGGCTTTCAGCAATTAAAAGAGCTTTTAAAAGATAATCCAAACCATATCCGCTACGAATATTCTCCCGAGAGCTTTACCTGCACAGAAATGGATTTTGCAATTGAAATTTGCAATGCCGTTATAGACGAGCTGAAGCCGGGTCCAAATCACAAGCTGATAATTAATCTGCCCTCCACTATTGAAGTGTCAACACCTAATATATATGCAGACCAGATCGAATACGTGAGCGAAAGACTCAACCGACGGAGCAGTATTATTTTAAGCGTACATGCCCACAACGACAGGGGGACGGGTGTTGCCTCGTCGGAGCTTGCGCTTTTAGCCGGTGCGCAAAGGGTAGAAGGTACGCTTTTTGGCAACGGGGAGCGGACAGGCAATGCAGACCTTGTTGTTATTGCTTTAAATTTAATGTCGGTGGGAATTGACCCTAAGCTGGAGCTTTCTGACATTGACCGGTTAATTCACATTTACAAAAAATTTAACAAGCTTCCCATTCACCCCAGACATCCTTACGTGGGTGAATTTGCCTACACCGCGTTTTCTGGTTCCCATCAGGATGCAATCCGCAAAAGTATGGACTATGCCCAGCGCACAAATGCAGAATTTTGGGAAAATCCTTATATTACCATCGACCCGAAGGATATTAACCGCTCCTATGAGCCGATTATGATAAACAGCCAGTCGGGCAAGGGCGGAATTGGATATGTTTTAGAAACTAAGTTTGGCTACATGCTGCCAAAAGCTCTGCTTCAGGATTTTACCTCTGCAATTAAGTCGCTTTCCGACAGAAAGCATGCGGTTTTAGAGCCGGATGAAATTTATGAAGCCTTTCGGCAGGAATATATCAACCGGAGCGATAACATTGAACTTTTGGAATATCATATTCATGCAATTGGCAGCGAGTCTGAAATTACGGCAAAAATGAAAATTTACGGCGAAACAAAAGAATTAAAAGCGGTTGGTAACGGTCCTTTAGATGCGCTTTGTTTAGCCATTCGGCCGGAAATAAACCATAAGTTTGAAATTGCCACATACAGCGAGCATGCGTTAGACGGGAAATCGTCGTCCCGCGCTGTAACGTATATTGCCCTAAGCGATAACGACGGAACCGTTACCTGGGGCGCAGGCGTGCACCCTAACATTAATACATCGTCGCTTTACGCGCTGGTCAGCGCATTAAACAGAATGTAAAAAAGCAGGCGTCATTGCTGATAAAAAGCAATGACGCCTTAATTCTATTGAAGCCAATATATAATTTATATCTTTACCTGTTTTTCTGGTTTTGCCAGTTTAATCCTTTTTTTATATTTAATAATATTACCATAGGTTTTTAAAATTTCAACCGAGCATATATACTGCCGTTTGCATTTCCGGCACACATGGGAGGACAAAAATTTGCTGCCGTTTAAATACCAGCCATGCTTTTTGCGAGTATATCTACCGCACTCAGGACATCTGATTTTAAAAATACGTTTATCTACCTGTTTGTTGTTCAAATCGGTAATCGGCACGTCTTTAAAAGTGCAATTTTTCGTGGAAGCGTCCACAATATATTTTTTAAACTTGTCCGGCTCAAACAGTTTTGCAAAAACCATTCCAGAAATAGTTGCGTCAACCAGTGCGTCGTGCAGCAGTTCCTCGTTATAGCGAATGCCCGTTAAATCCGCCGCAAACTTAACGCTCAGCTGGTTACCGCTGGCTTTGTCGCCAGCAAGCGCATGCGTTACATACCGCTGGACGTCGGCAAAGCTTTTTAAAAAAGTCAGCTTTACGTCCGGGTTAAAATAAAGGCAGTTGCTGCGCAGAATTTTGGCGTCCTGCGCGCCCCACGACATTAAAATGCTGTCAGGCCCAATGAATTTTTTAAATTCTTTAATTGCCTTTGCAAAAGGAATGCCGTCGCTTTTTAAAATTGCCATTTCTAATCCGGTTAGGTTGCCTACCATGGGGTCAATTTTTTTATATAGTACTGGCTTTATCAACCGGCTAAACGTTCCGGTGCACTTCATCTGGCTGTTATATTTTACAGCGCCGATTTGTATAATTTCATCGGGACAACGCGTTTTCACAGCTTTCACCAGCCGGTTCCATTCAAGGTCAAAAACAATATAATTCATATAATCTACTCTTTTATGTGTCAATTTTTTATTCTGCTATTTGCCAGTTAACCGGCTCTTTCCCAAGCCGCGTTAAAATTTCGTTTACTTTAGAAAAGTGCCTGCATCCAAAAAATCCCCTGCTCGCAGACAGCGGGCTGGGATGTGCTGCGGACAGGACAAAATGCTGGCTGCCAGTTATAAGCGGCAGCTTGTCTGCGGCGTTTCTGCCCCAAAGCAGAAAGATAACCGGGTCTTCCCTTGCGTTTAAAGTTTCAATAATCTTATCGGTAAAGGTTGTCCAACCCAAATTTTTGTGTGAGTTTGCCTCGCCCTCTCTCACCGTTAAAACCGTGTTCAGCAGCATCACACCCTGCGTTGTCCAATCCGTTAGGCATCCGTGGCTTGGGGGCACAACGCCTAAGTCTGTGCTTAGTTCCTGAAAAATATTTAAAAGAGACGGTGGTTTTGCAACGCCTTTCTGAACGGAAAATGCAAGTCCATGGGCCTGCCCCACCCCGTGATAAGGATCCTGCCCTAAAAGCAGGACTTTTACCTTGCTGTATGGCGTAAATTTTAACGCATTAAAAATGTTTTCCTTCGCGGGATAAACGGTGCGTGTGCGGTATTCTTCCGATAGTTTTTCACGGAGCGTTATGTAATATTCCTTTTCAAATTCTCCGCTGATATAGTCGTCCCATTCGTTTCCGATTGTAATCATGTTTTACCTCTTCAATAGTTTATTTACTTCTTCCACAAAGGTGTTAATGTCTTTAAACTGCCTATATACCGAGGCAAAACGCACATAAGCCACCTCGTCAATTTTGGGCAGGCGCTCCATCACCATTTCTCCAATTTTTTGTGACGAAATCTCGCGCTCCAGCAGGTTTTGTGTTGCAGCTTCAATTTCGGTTACAATGTGTTCCATGTCGCTGGTTTTCACCGGGCGCTTTTCGCAGGCACGCATAATACCGTTTAACAGCTTTTGACGGTCGAACATTTGCCTGGAACCATCTTTTTTAATCACCATCAGCGGAATATTTTCAATTTTTTCATAGGTAGTAAACCGTTTGCCGCATTTCAAACATTCCCTGCGGCGGCGGATTGCTTCTCCCTCATCTGTGGGGCGCGAATCAATTACTTTGCTTTCTTCAAACTCGCAAAAAGGGCATTTCATCGTTATTGTACCTCCAAATTTAAAAATTCATATATATAGTTTTTGCGCTCACGCATTTCTGTGGCGCGCTTTAAATATTCCCTCACGTCCTTCACATTGAATATCCGCTCTATTCTATCCCCGCGTACCAGCTTCGTAACGGCCCCAACGCCGGCAGACAGCACAGACCGAATTTCCTCCATCATGCAGATGTTGTAAATTCCCGGGGTGTTTCTGCGGCTGAATCCAGTGTTTTCTAAATCACCCAGAATGTTTTTCTGTCTGTAAAGATAATAGGGTTCATACCCTGTATTTTGCAGCTTCCCATGGGCATATGATATCATTTCCGCTACGTCAAAATCCTCAGGCAGGCCTGCAAAGTCCCGATCCTGATTAAGCTTTGCCGCCCGTTTAATGCTCATGGTATGCACCGTAATATTTTCAGGCTCTAAATCCGTAACCGCGTCAATGGTGTGGGCAAATTCTGAAACGGTCTCTTTTGGCAGCCCGGCAATCACATCCATGTTAATACACTTAAAATCATACTGTTTCGCCAGTTCAAACGCTTTATATACTTGCTCTACTGTGTGCTTTCGTCCAATCATTTCAAGTGTTTTGTCGTTCATCGACTGGGGGTTGATGCTAATTCTGTCCACCCCATATTTTTGCATTACTTCCAGCTTGCTCTCCGTAATCGTGTCCGGTCTCCCAGCCTCAATTGTAAATTCCCGAAGGCCGGATAAATCGAAGGTTCGGGTAATTTTATATAAAAGGTTGTCCAGTTCCAACGAAAGAATGGACGTTGGCGTTCCGCCGCCGATATAAATGCTCACAATTTCTAAATTCAGGTCTGTCACAATGGTTTTAATTTTGTCAAGCTCCAAATAAAGTGCATTTAAATAGGGTTCAATAAAATCCTTCATTTCCGAAACGGGCATGGAAGCAAAGGAACAATAAACGCATTTTGAGGGACAAAACGGAATATCGATATACAAAGAAACAGCATTTTTCGGAATGGTTTTCATAACCTCTAGCTCAATTTTTGCAATTTTCATGGCAAGGGCTGTTTTTTCGCTGCTCACAGCAAAGTCCTGTTTCAAAACCGTTTCAATTTTTTCATCGCAAAGCCCGTCGTTCATCATTTTTACTACGCGCTTTACCGGCCTGATGCCCACAAGATTTCCCCATGGTGCTGTTGTTTGTTCATTCACACTCAATTCGCCTTTCTATCGTAAATAAGGATTGTTTGCTTTTTCAAAGCCAATGGTCGTGTCGTCCTCATGACCTGGATATACCCGCACGTCGTCCGGCAGCGTTAACAATTTTGTTTGAATGCTGTGCAGGAGCGTGTTCTGATCCCCGGTAGGAAAATCACTTCTGCCAACGCTACCACAAAACAATGTGTCGCCGGAAAACAACAGCTTTTCATTTTCACAGTAAAGACACATGCCGCCTGAGGTATGGCCGGGGGTTTCAATCACGCGGTACACAAATGTTCCTGAAATAAGCGTGTCGTTTTCAGAAACCAAACGGTCCGCCGAAAGAGACGTAGGCGATCTGGTAAAACGGCTTGTCATATTCACGTTGCTGTCGGCAAGATTTTCTGCTTCCTTTGAACAAACTACAATCTGTGCCCCTGTTTGCTTTTTTACCTCGTTTGCGGCTAAAATATGGTCAAAGTGGCAGTGGGTCAAAATAATATATTTTGCTTTCAGGCCATGTTTCTTTAAAACTGCACAGATTTCATCTGCACTGCCTCCAGGATCAATTACAAAAACTTCGTCTTTGTCGCCTGTAATGTAGCAGTTCACTCCCATTACCCCAACATTGATTTTTTTTAATATCATAATTTTGTGTCATTTCCTTTCAAGACTGTTCGGCAGTTTTGGTTTTCGTCCCGTCCGCTTTGCGCTGCACATCGTAAACGCCGGAAATATTTCTAATTTTTTTCACAACCTGGTTCAGCTCGTCAGTGGAATTAATTTCTATAACGATGTTTACAACCGCCGTTTGGTTTTTGGTGGTTTTTAAGTTCATTCCGGTAATCAATATTTTAAGCTCAGATATAGTGCTGGCAATTTCCGCCAGTAGACCTTTTCTGTCATTCGCCATAATTTGTATTTCAGAAAGATAAGAAGTGTTTTTATCCTGCTCTTTTTCCCAATAAACGTTAATCAACCGTTCAGTGTCCCCATGCTTTTCGCTGGAAACAATATTCGTACAGTCTTTCCGGTGCACGCTTACGCCGCGGCCCCTGGTGATATACCCGATAATATCATCGCCGGGCACAGGGTTGCAGCAGCGGGAAAAGCGCACCAAACACCCTTCGATGCCTTCAACAATAACACCGTTGCTGGCCGTTTTTTTCTTTTTTTGAGGTGTTTGTTCGCTTTGCACAATCTCCGTTTCAGGCTTTTCTTTTTTCATGGCCTGTCGGTATTCTTCCCGCAGTTTTCCAACCACCTTGTTCACCGTAAGACCGCCGTATCCCACCGCGGCATAAATATCGTCCAGTGATGAAAAAGAATATTTTTTACAAAGCATATCAACCCATTCCGTGCGAAACAGTTGACTATGAGAAAGGTTTACACGCCTTAACTCTCTGTCAATCAGTTCTTTTCCGTGCTGAATATTTTCGTCACGGCACTCGCGCTTGAGCCACTGGTTGATTTTTGAGCGTGCGCCGGAGGTTTTACACAGCTTCAGCCAGTCGCGGCTTGGCCCGCGGACAGCCGACGACGTCATAATGTCTACAATGTCGCCGTTTTGCAAAATATAGTCCAGCGTGGTAATTTTGCCGTTTACTTTTACACCGGCCATTTTGCAGCCAACTGCGCTGTGAATGGAAAACGCAAAGTCAATGGGCGTGGAGCCGGCCGGCAGGTTAATAATGTCCCCTTTGGGAGTAAACACAAACACCTCGTCAGTAAACAGGTCAATTTTTAACGTCCGCATAAAATCGTCGGTGTCGACAACAGAATTTTGAATTTCCAAAAGCTGGCGAATCCACTCAAGCTTTGCGTCTACATCGGTTTTACCGCTGACGCCCTCTTTATATTTCCAGTGTGCGGCGATACCGAACTCGGCCACGCGGTGCATTTCCCATGTTCTGATTTGAATTTCAAAGGGTGTTCCGTCCGGTCCGATTACGGTTGTGTGCAGCGACTGATACATGTTGGGCTTGGGCATAGCAATGTAATCTTTAAAGCGCCCAGGAATCGGATAATACAGCTCATGAACCATTCCCAGCACGGCGTAGCAGTCTTTAATAGAGTCCACAATAATCCGTACCGCAAACAGGTCGTAAAGCTCGTCAATAGATTTGTTCTGCGTGAACATTTTGCGGTAGATGCTGTAGAAATGTTTTGCCCGGCCCATAACATGGGAATTAATTCCCATTTCGTCCGTCTTCTTTTTCAAGGAGTCCATAATGTCGTTGATGAACTGTTCGCGTTCTTGTTTTTTCAAATTAATGGACTCTGTAATTTCCTTATAAGCCACCGGATCAATATATTTTAAAGAAAGATCTTCTAATTCCCATTTAATTTTCGACATACCAAGCCTGTGGGCTAATGCAGCATAGACCTCTAGTGTTTCACGGGCCTTTTCGCGCTGCTTTTTTTCAGATTTTGCCTTTATGGTGCGCATGTTGTGCAAACGGTCTGCAAGCTTAATTAAAATTACCCGCACATCTTTTGCCATGGCCAAAAACATCTTGCGCAGGTTTTCCACCTGCTGTTCCTCCGCCGTGGTATATTGAATTTTGCTCAGCTTTGTAACGCCGTCAACAATAATCCCAACGCTTTCACCAAATTCGCGGTTAATGTCAGCCACAGTGTAGCTTGTGTCCTCCACAACATCGTGCAAAAGCGCCCCTACCAAGGTGTCGCAGTCCAGCTCTAAATCAGCAAGAATGTAGGCCACCTCTAGGGGGTGCGTCAGATAAGGCTCGCCGGATTCACGCATTTGCCCCTCGTGGGCTGTGCGCGCAAGCTCGTAGGCCTTTTCTAACTTTGCGATATCAAAATTTGCATTATATTCTAAAACCCTTTTTTTCAGACTTTCAAAGTCATGGCCCTCGTGCATCATAGTAACTCGCTCCTAACCGGTAATTTCGCTTAATTTCACGTCTTTTAACAAGACTTGGAGCTGGCGCATACCTCTGTATAAATTAATATCAAGATTGAAAGCAATATCAATCAAATCGTCGTTTTTTAAAATCTCATTCAGTTCCCCCATGTTAAAGCCAACCGCGTCAATGTAAAATTCGCCGGAGCGAAGCGTTAGCTTCACATGCTTGCCCTCACTTAAGGGGCGAACTTGTGCAACCGTCATTTTTCTTGCAAAAAAAATTGGGCTTGCGTTCCCCATGCCATATGGCTCTAAAATGGAGAGGCGTTCGGCGGTGTTCATATTAATATACTGCACCGGCAGCTCCGAATCGAGATATAACAGCGGCATAAAGTCCTCCTCGGTAAGCGTTTCCTTTGCATAGGAATTAATCTTTTCCCGAAATTCATCTATTCTGTCCGGCGCAATGGAAAGCCCCGCCGCCAAATCGTGGCCGCCAAATTTGAGCAGCGTGTCCTGGCAATATTCCAACGCCTTAAACAAATTAAACGAACGAATACTTCTGCCAGAGCCTTTGCCGACTTCCCCGTCGGTGCTGATTAAAATGCAGGGCTTATTGAACCGCTCCGAAATTTTTGAGGCCACAATTCCAATTATCCCATGGTGCCAGTTATCGTGGGCTAAAACAATGACATAATCATTTTGCAAAGCGGCAGAATTTTCAATCATATTTAGAGCGTCTTCTAAAATACTGATTTCCGTTTCCTGGCGTTCGTGATTTTCTCGGTTTAGTTTTTCGGCATATTTGCGCGCCGTCATATCGTCGGTGGCCAAAAGAAGCTCCACGGCGCACCGTGGGTCGCCCATTCTTCCGGCGGCGTTAATCCGAGGCGCAATCATAAACCCAATGGTGCCGGTTGCCACATTAGAGAGATTAATGTCGGCCGCGTCGGCCAAAGCGCGGATGCCGCGGTTCTGGGTAAAGGACAAAAGTTCTAACCCCTTTTTCACAATCACACGGTTTTCGCCAATCAGCGGCATCACATCCGCCACGGTTCCAATCGCCACAAGGTCGGCGTATTCTTCAATCAGTTCCCGCATGTGGAACCGCATTTCAATGGTCAGCGCCTGCAAAAGCTTAAACGCCACGCCTACGCCGGCAAGCTTTTTAAAGGGATAGGGGCAGGCGGGCTGTTTCGGATTGAGCAGGCAATAAGCGTCGGGTGTTTCGTCCTTGCATTCATGATGGTCTGTGATAATGGTGTCAATTCCCTTTTCTTTTGCATAGGCAATTTCGCCGACAGCGGTTATACCGCAGTCCACCGTTATCAATAAGGTTACGCCTGTCTGCGCAATTTTGTCGATAGCGCCTTTGTTGATGCCATATCCCTCTTCTAACCGGTCGGGAATATAGTACATCACATCTGCTTTATGAGAGCGCAAAAATTTTACCATGATAGCGGTAGAGGTAATGCCGTCAACATCATAATCACCGTAAACCGCAATTTTTTCATGGTCTTCAATTGCCTTTAAAATTCTTTTTGTTGCGTCTTTCATTCCCAGCATTAAAAACGGATCCAGCAAAGATTCCTCTGTGGGGTTAATAAAGTCCTCCGGTTCGCGAATGCCGCGGTTCATCATAATGGTTGCAATCACCGGCGGCAGACTGAGCTTCCGGCTAATTTTCAGCACATCTTCCGGCCGGTGCTCTTTATACAGCAATATCCATTTCTTTTTCTTCATAATTAAGCTAAAATCCTCATTATCTTCCCTGTACGACTACATATAGTACAAATTTATCATTATTGATACTAATTATACTACTTTTTTGTAAAATTTGCAACAATCTTTTTGAAAATATATTTTTTCGTTCAGAAAATATTTACAATCAGCGATAAATGACCTATAATAAATACAAACCAAATACAAAGATTATGAGGGTTTATAAATGAAATTTTTAGTTTTCAGCGACAGTCATGAATATACAAACGGTATGGACTGCGTAATTGAAAAACACAAACATATTAATCATATTATCCATTGCGGGGACATGGCTTCCGACGTGCTATATCTGCACCATGTTTATGGTTCAACACACAGCATTTGCGGCGTATGTGGCAACAACGACTACTCCGCTCCGGACCCGTTTCACCGTGTGGTTTTTTGCGGCCGGCAAAAAATATATGTAACTCACGGACACCGCGAGCATGTGAAAAGCTCTCTCTACACACTAAAATCTAAAGCAATGTCAAGCAGATGCGGCATTTGCATTTTTGGCCACACCCACAAACAATTTTTCGAGGAGCAGAACGGGCTTGTCATTTTAAATCCAGGATCTATTGGATATTTTAAGCAGGAGTATGCCGTAATCACTGTTGAAGACATTCAGGTAAACGTGGAATTAATGAAACTTTAAATTCTGGAAAGGATTGAAATAACTATGCTATTTGTAATTGATGTTGGGAACACAAACATTGTGGCGGGGTTTTATGAAGGAGATAAGCTAAAATCCAGCTACCGCATGGCAACGGACAAAAATAAATCGTCAGATGAAATCGGCCTGTTTTTCAGCCAGCTTTTAAACCATGAAGGAATTGGCAAAGAGGAAATTCGTGATGTGATTATCTCCTCCGTTGTGCCTTCGATTATGCATGCGTTAGAAAATGCAATAAAAAAGTATGTAGGAATTTCTCCAATTGTAGTGAACGGCAGCTTAGACTTAGGTTTAAATATTTGCTACGACGATCCGAAAGAAGTAGGCGCGGACAGAATTGTCAACGCTGTTGCTGTGGACAAGATATATGGCGGCCCGGCGGTAATCATCGATTTTGGCACAGCAACGACCTTTTGTGTGATCGACGGATGCAGCAACTATCTTGGAGGTGTTATTTATCCCGGATTAAAAATTTCGATGGACGCGCTGGTTGAAAAGACTTCAAAGCTTCCACGGATAGAAATTATCCGGCCGGAAAACGTTGTTGGAAAAAACACTGTTTGTTCCATGCAGTCTGGCCTTGTGTTCGGTTACGCTGGAATGGTAGACGCCATTGTGTCACGGATAAAAAAAGAAACAGGCACACCCGAAATGCTGGTAATTGCCACGGGCGGCCTGTCAACTTTAATTGCAAAAGAGTCTGAAACTATTCAGACCATTGATAAAAATTTGACCATAAAAGGCCTTAAAATCATATATGACCGGATAAAACTTGCTAAATAAGCTTGGTTAAAATATTACACACAAGCTTTGCCTGCACGCGTTTCCCTTCCTCCGTATAATGGTAGCCGTCGTTTGCTCTATAGAACGGGCAGGAAAGAATAAAATCATACCAGTCGTTTAAACTTAACGAAAACTTGTCAGCCGCTTTTCTGATAACCTCATTGCGTTTCAGCACAACGTCATTTTTGGGGGAAAGGATTTGCGGCTTGTTTTTTTCTGTTATGGGAGTGCAGGTAGCCAGAACGACCTTCTTGGAATACTTCATTAAAAGCTCCACCTTATCAAAAAAAGCCTCTTCAAACAGGTTAATTGGAACATCAATTCCATGCAGGCCGTTGTTAAAGTATATAATTTCATGGGTATAGTCCACCAACGCAGCCTCTAAATCTGTGTCGAACACAGGGTCTGTCACCACTCTAGAGGAGGCAAGCAAATCTGTCGCCACATAATTTTGCAAAAGGTCTGAAACGTCATTATAAATGCCGTTTGTAATTGAGTCGCCAATTAACAAAATTCGTTTGGCGCTGTCGTCGTTGGCGTTGTGCCACATGTAGTTTACCCATTCGGTCTTTTCTCTGTTGCATATCACAAAAATCCCTCCCAAAGCTGTCTGTCAGCGCTTATTCAACACAAATTTTGTCTGCAAGGGCTTCGTACGTTTTTTCACCGATTCCCTTCACCTTTGTAATATCCTTTGGCTTCTTAAAAGGCTCTTTTTCGCGGTATTCAATAATTTTTTCTGCCTTATCCGCACCAATGCCACTGAGCAGCATCAGCTCCTCTTTTGTAGCCGTGTTTATATTAATAACTTGCGGCACGGCAGACTGGACAGCCTCCGGTTGGGGCTGATCAAACGTCACATCGTTTTCCGGCTGCATGATAACGGAACGATTTACATTTTGCATTTTCAGCAAAAAAGTACCCACCGCGGTAATTGTCAAAACCGCAATGACGGATAAAATAAGACTTAAAATGTCAATCTTTTTCTTCTCTGTCTGCCCTGTCTTCAACACGTTTCACCACATTATCTAAATTTTCTGTATAATTTAACATTATTATACCATGACTCTTTATAAAAAGCAACACCTTACTTAAATAAAGCATTGTTAATAAATATTGTCTAAAAAGCTTGTTTGTGTCAATATTCGTCGAAATGTTGTTATATAATTGCACAAAAACTATTGATAAAAGCGAAATAAAGTAGTAATATAAACTAAAAGGTGTGTGTACAAAAGATACATATATCAAATAATTTTATGGGAGGATTTATTATGAAAGGAAGACAAAAAACACTGGTCATTGTTGCGGCAGTCATTGCTTCGCTGTGCCTGACAACAGGCGCAGTTTACTTAAACAGTGAACTGGCCGTGGAAAATGAACAAAAAGTACAGCAAATGGAACAGGAAACAAATCAGGCTACAAAAGATCTGCTGCGGGATGCCGATACTTCGCGGCTGGAACATGCCTCTGTGGTGCCCGACACCTCGGTTCAGGATTACATCAACGCATTGTTTGAAAACGGAGAAAGCCAAACAGAAGCAGACTTGCAGGCACTTTTGGATATTGTGAAGTTCTGGGAGGACACCAACGACGACATAGCGATTGTAGGCAGCATATATGAACAACGTCCTCTTGCAGAAGTTTTGGCAAAAATGAGTACAAATCGGCCCTGGATTGAATCCGCCTACAACGACATCACGGGACGGGACGACATTTTGAGCGTGGAGGACGTTAAGGCATATTTGGAGGCAGGCCTGACCTATGAAGATATTATTTCGGCAAGCCGCCTGTCTTTGAGGGGTGATATTTCAACAAGCCAGGCATTAGACCAAGTAAATGAAGGTACATCGTGGTATAGCTTAATTACAGGAGCAAGCCCGCTGTCTGCAGAGCTAGAAGATGTTTCTGCAAGTGAACTGTTAGATGCCCGGAACGTGGCAGAGGCACGGAGCATAGAGCTAAATGTAGTTTTGGAACGCATGCAGGCAGGGGAACCATTGGGGACGTTAGACAATGCTGAACCCGAAACTCCGGAGGAAATCTCAGAAAGCGCCGCTGAAACAGAGGAGATTGAAAAGGTTGAGGACGCTAAAGATATAGAAACGGCTGAATCTACGGCTGAACTTGCAGAACAACCAGAAAGCACAGAAGCCTTGACTCCTGCAGATGAAATTGAAAGGGGTGAAGCAGAATGAAAAAGAAAATTTTTACTTCCATCCTGTTATTTTTAGGTTTGCTTCTCTGTTCTGTTGTTACCTGTTTTGCCGCCTCGACAGCTGAATCAGTTGCTGAAGCTATGGCGGAACAACGCGGACAGGAAAAATATTTGGAATCTGTCCACGCCCCAGCGGATAATACGGAAGACAATGACCATATTGATATTTCAACAGGAAATATGGTTATGTCTGAAACCGATTTATACCTTCCCGGAAAAAATGGGCTTGATGTCACACTTTCCAGAAATTTTAATTCTATGGATACAGATTATAATTATACGTATTTGCCAGATAATTCCACATACGCATACAGCAATATGTTTATTTATAAATATTATACAGACAGAGGCACAGAAACGTGGCTTGCGTTCCCATCAGAAGAAGCGTTTTTAGAAACTCCGGAAATTATTGAATACCAGGACATTTCCGCCGACCCATACAGATTCAGCAGTGACAATTATGGAGAAGTTACCGGATATATTTACGGGAGACTTACGAAAACGAACACCGACCGGACGCTTACACTAAAAAGGCCGATTACCGGCGGCAAGTGCTATACGAGAGATTATGACCGCGAAGATTTGCAAACACATTGGCGGCGGGACACGGTAGATTATGAAACCCTGAGCTACAATTGGTATTTTAATATCCCTTACACCGATCATTCACAAATATCTTCAAAAGCAGGCGGTTCCGGCACAATTGCATATAATGACAAAGTTTACTTGAAATTATATGACGGCGAGAATCAGGATGATATCAAATATGGTATTGGTTATTCAAAGGTGAACGGTCATTGGCAAATTGATGATATTGCAATTCATCGTTTATATAACAATAAATATAATTATAACTTGCGGTTAATGACACCAGACGAAGAAACAATGCTGATTGAACAAGTAGGCGGTCAGGTGACAATTGAACTGTGCGCGGTGCTTGAACGCGATGACGGTGTGCGGTATTTTCTAAACCGCGCGCATGTAGAAAGCAAAATTGTTCTGGTAGCAGATCGTTTTGGAAACTGCATTAATTATGCAACCGGCGGTGAAATTATCGATTCTATGGGCAGGCGCATTGTTTATTCATCAGACGGAATTAAAATGGAAGATGAAAACGGAGTCCTTCAATATGTTGTGAAATATACAACAGAAGAAACGGCAGACCCATCTTATCCTTCTTTTGACTGCTACAAAACATATACGTTTCGGGTGGAACGTTTTGCGCATCTCGGCGACACACAGACAGATGATGTAACCGTTTACACAATGAAAAAACATGGCCGCCCGATACGGGACGAAACATGGACTATGTTCTATTACACAATTGATCAAATTCTTTACCCAACCGGAGCGCACCGTGATTACGACTATGCTACGGTTAAAACGTATGAACCATATTTTGGAAGTGTTGCAATTAGCGGCGCAACATCTTGCATAAGAAAAAAAGCAATATCGTCAAAATTTTATGCAAGTAATGGAACAGATTATGAATATTATTATGAATATATATATACAAAACCGAATGAAGGTCTATTCTATCATAATTCACGCAAAGCAAATATGCGGTATACAACAGATAAAATACGCAAAGCGCCCAATTCAGCCAACGATATAAAGACCACATATACCTATGACTATTTAGGACGAATTCAGACGGCAGAATCGTTTAAAGGCACAGCGCGCATTTATCCAAAAATCACCTACACATATCCTGCAGACAGTGAATCACCCGGAGACCAACCGATTCAAGTAAAAACAGATTTAGAAAACAGCGTTTCTAAAATAAGCCAATATGAATATTATTACAGAAAGTCTGTACCGGATAAAATTACGGAAAACGGTCTGATTACCAGCTATTCTTATGATTATGCTATAGGTACTATACCTCGCTATTTCCTACTGACCGAAGCAAGCTATACGCCTGAGGGCGACACATCAGCGGTTAAAGAGATATCAAACACTCTGACAGCAGACCGGAAGAGCATATCAGAAACAGTTGTAAAAGATGCAAGCGGCGCGATAAAAGAAAAGACGGCGTTTGAATATAATCCGGATGGTACCGTGTCGAAAACAAAGGTCTACACCGACATAGCAAACAATGTATACAATGAAACGGCTTATTCATATACATATAATACAGACGGTTCTTACTCTGTCACCACATCTGTAAACAACGTAAAAGACGCAGACGGCGCAAACGCCCATGCGGTTTCCGTCATCACGGTTTACGACCGTTTTGGCAACGTTGCAAGCCAAACTGATGCAAACGGTGTGAAAACAGAATATACCTATGACCTATCTTGCCGCGTGCTGTCTGTGAAAGAGTTAAACAGCTCAGGTACACAGCTGTCGGAGAAGACATATTCCTATGATGTATCCGGGAACGTAGTGGACATCACGCGTGAAAATGGCAGGCAGGAGAAGCAACAATTTGACAGTTTTGGCAATCTGAAGGCCTCACAGGTGAACTACGAGGGCGGATTTAAAACGGTGTATGAATATACCTACGACACGTTTGGCAGGCCTGCAACCGCAACAGAAAATGCGCGCTTGGGCGCAGACGGCACAGTGGAAGAAAAATATGTTACCACAAATGTATATGACGACCGGAA
This sequence comes from Congzhengia minquanensis, assembly GCF_014384785.1. Taxonomy (NCBI): domain Bacteria; kingdom Bacillati; phylum Bacillota; class Clostridia; order Eubacteriales; family Oscillospiraceae; genus Congzhengia; species Congzhengia minquanensis. The sequence continues at coordinate 2,217 of NZ_JACRSU010000002.1, read as the reverse complement.
CCGAGTGGTTAAGCAGACCACGAAGAACAAAGCGGGCACGGTGGTATACGAGGTGAGCACAGAGTATGGCGGCGCTTCAGGCAAGCAGTACAGCACCCAGTGGCTGTCGGGAAGCGCCCTCTACTCTGCCGGGAAATATAAATCGGAGTATGACGCGTTTGGACGGAAGACAGCGGACGTCATTTTAAACAACACCGCAGAATATTCCCGCACAGATTACACCTACGACTGTATGGGCAACGTTCTGACCGCAAAGGACGACAAGGCGCGGGCGGAGAACCTGCCCTACTCCGTTTCCTATGCTTACGATCACGCCGGCAGGGTGCTCTCGGAAACCGATGTGTTCGGTAATGCCGCGACGTATTCCTACAATGACGCGGGTAATTTAATTAACATACACGAAGCGGCAGGCAAAACAGTATCCTATTCTTACGATGCGCTGGGCAGAAATACCATTGCATACGACGGTTCCATGTTTTCCAAAAATTACTATGATGACAACGGAAACCTGGTTAAGACAACGGAAAGCCAGACGGCTAATGCATCAAACGGCCACGCGACTACAATGACGTATGACGATTTAAACAGAATGACGAAACTGGTAAACAGTACGTCAAAAACTGATCTAACCAGCACAACGGGTATTTATGAACACTACACCTACGACATAATGGGAAACGTTTTGTCAACAGCGCAGGATGCGCTTGGAGCAAACAAAACAACCTATACCTATGATATTCTGGGAAGAAACCTGTCTGTAACCGATCCGGACGGGAATGCAGAAACCTATACATACAATTTTGACGGTACGCTGAAAACCAAAACGGACAAAAAAGGCACGGTGTTTACCTACAGTAATTATAACGTGTTTAAGAACGCAGGCAAAATAACTGCTGAAAATGGAAGCCAATCACAATATTTAGAATTTAGTTATGATATGATGAACAATCTAACGTATGAATATGACAGCGAGGGTTTGGATTACGGCAACCATTACAGCTACGACTTCTTGGGCAGAATGACAGCAAAAAATGGCGACATTAATGCCTATTTAAGTTATACTTACGACACGTTAGGCAACAGAACCTCTATGTCGATCGGCGAAAACGACCAGCAGGGCGGCACCATTGATTATTGTACACAGACCTACACGTACGATAGTAAAAGCCGTTTAACAGAATCGACAGCATTTGACAAAACGGTGGAATACAGTTATAATGAAAGTGACTACCTAACGTTTAAACAGTTGGGTGTGGTGCAGACAGCTAGAAATCTAAATAATCGGAATTTAGTTACATCTGATATAATTTTAAAAAATTATGGATTAACGAATGAATATATCTTTGATAATAACGAATATCGTTATGACTACCGCGGGGAACAAACATTTGAAATTCCTGGAACTACTGATGTGTATAACAATATGTACTACGACTTATACTACACATACGACGGTTCAGGCAGGCTTATTCAAATGAACTTAACCGATACCAGAGCTATGCGTGGTATCGGCGAGTTTTACACTTTTGATGACAGGACGAACATTACTAATATTTTAGTAAGGGATTACGACAGGGACGACAAATCCTACACAGCGGTCTATCCCTATACCCTGTCCAACCACATGTCAGGCACAGTTTTTGAAAATAAAACAGGTTATTTAGAAGAAGAAAAAACGGCAGCGAGCGACGCAAACGGTAACAGAACCACTGACAGAGATGCTACGCATACCTACGATCTGTTCAACCGCCTCACTTCTTACACCAAAGACGGCGAGACCACAACGTACACCTATTACGCCTCAGGATTACGCGAAAGCAAAACAAGAGACGGCGTCACGACGAAGTTTATCTGGGACGGCGGAAATATGGTTTTAGAGTATCGCCCTGACATTTGGGAGTATACGCACACGTATATTTATGGTGCTGACGGATTAGCCTACAGGCGGGACGCAGACGGCACCATATACACCTACAACACAAACTTTAGGGGTGACGTGCTGTCTGTAATGGATGAAAACCAAAACTGTATGGCAGAATATGTGTTTGATGCCTACGGAAATATCTTTAACCAATACAACGCGACAGGGTTTTCCGACAACTTCGGCTACCGTGGAGAATACCACGACCCCGAGTCGGGTTATATCTACCTCCGCATGCGATACTTAGACCCCACATCAGGACGGTTCTTAACTGAAGACCCTGCAAAAGACGGTTT